>CAZUAL010000051.1:0-10321 GCA_964618305.1 uncultured Dongia sp.
TGTGTTTTTGTGTAAGAAACGTCTATGACGTGTTCTATAACAAATGTATCATTCATAAATTGCACGTGTCAAGCATTATTTCATCTGTGCAACGATCTTTTTCCTGAATTCATACAATAAGTGCAACTTTTGAAATTGGCAGGCTGGGGCGAGTCGAGATAGATTTGACGCGTTCTTTCAACTGCGATCAAAAGGAGCACAACAAATGAGCTATCAGCAACTCACCCCTGAGCAAAGATACCAGATATGGGCGTGTTTAAGAATGGGAATAAAGAGGATCGATATCGCCAGGCAGATCCGGGTGCATCGGTCGACGGTGACGCGGGAGCTGCGGCGCAACACAACTGGGCGGAGGAAGTATAACCCGAGCCGGGCGGTGAAGATGGCGAGGGAGCGGCACGAGAGTAAACGCAAGTATAGGATCGACGGTGCGACGTGGTCGGTGGTGGAAAAACTGCTAGGTGTTGGTTGGAGCCCGGAACAGATATCTAAACGACTGGAGTTGGAGAGGGTGGATGGGATGCGGGTGAGCCACGAGACGATCTATCGGTACGTCTACCGGGACAAGCGAGAAGGAGGCCGCCTGCACATGCATCTGAGACGGCGGCACACGTATCGTAAGCGAATAAACAAATACCACTGCCGCAAGGGTTGGGACACGCGGCGGCCTATAGCGACGCGTCCTGCGGTGGTCGATACCCGCTCGCGGATCGGGGACTGGGAAGCAGACACCATTGTCGGGCGTGGGCACAGGGGCGGAATACTCTCGCTGGTGGAACGGCACTCGCGGTATTGCGTACTGCAAAAGGTCGCGACCAAGTCGCCCGCTACGGTCGCCGACGCCATTTGCACGTCGCTCCTGCCGGTCCGTGATAAGGTGCTCACGATCACGAGCGACAATGGCATCGAGTTCGTGCACCACCATACCGTTGCAAAGGTTCTGGATGCCGACTTCTTCTTCGCCGACCCATACTCGTCCTGGCAAAGAGGCACGAACGAGAATACCAACGGCCTGGTGCGGCAATACTTCCCAAAGCGGACCGACTTCGCCGACGTGTCCGCCGAGGCGATCCGCGACGTCGCCGACCGCCTCAACCACAGACCCCGCAAGGTGTTAGCTTTCCGAACACCTAACGAGGTCTTCAATAACCGTTTTGTTGCACTTATTGGTTGAATCTAAATTTATGAGTCTTGCTGCCGTGGCCGGTCCCGCACCCGATCGCCGCGGCCGGCCGCCGCCGGGACCGTCTCGACGGCCGCTTCGACCCCTCAAAAGGCCTACGCGATCCATCACTTTTTTTGCGCGCTTTTTATCGTTATTGCGCAAAAATCGCGGAAAATTGCGCAAGATCTTGGCAAAACTGCGCCAAATCGGCGTTAAAATGCGCAAAAAACCGGGAAAACTGCGCAACTTTTGCCCAAAACGCGCGCGTTTTGCCGCGATCTTGCGCAAAAACGAGGCATTTTCGTGTACTTTTCTGCCAAATTGCGCGCATTGTTCCGACTCGGCCAAACCGTATTTACGCAGTGGTGATCGACATTTAAGACCAAACCAGTAACACCGTCGTTACCGGTCCTCACGTCGCGATGGCTGAGACACGATAAACGGCCGGCATGATCGCAAGCCGTTTTTTCACCGGCCCATACGAGTTTCAAAGATTTTCACTTTTTCACTGTCCCCAATTCCGTTACACTTCTGTCTGTGACACCCGACCCAACGCTAGCCGAAGCTCCGCCCGAAACGAGATCGACCGCCGGTATGACCATCAAGGTCGTTAAGGGCAGCTTGTGGACTCTCGCCGGCCAGGTGGCACCGCTCGCGATCTCGCTCGTCACTACGCCGTTCACCATACGAATGCTCGGGGCAGAAGGATATGGCGTTTTTATCCTGATAGGCTTGATACCGACATATCTGGGCTTTGCGGACTTGGGAATGTCGATCGCCTCGACAAAGTTTGGTTCGGAGGCGTATGCCGTAGGGGACGAGGAGCGCGAAGCTCGTACCGTCAGGACGGCAGCCGTGATCGCATTGTTTGCGGCGGTGCCGTTCGCAACACTGATAGCGTTATTCTCAGGCCGGCTGGTCACCTTGTTCAATGTGCCTGAGTACCTTGCGGCCGAGGCGGCGCTGGCGCTGAAGATTGCGGCGGTGACATTCGTGCTCAATTTTCTGAATGCGATATTTAACACGCCGCAGTTGGCCCGGCTCCGCATGGACCTTAACACGATGGTCACCTCCAGTTGCCGGATGGCCGGGATCATCGCCACGCCGTTCGTTATCTACGTCGGCGGCGGCATACTTGGCGCCGTCATCGTTCTCTTGATCGCGTCGCTGGCAACTCTTATTGGCCACATATGGGTATCCGGCCGCCTCCTGCCGCAGCTTCTCGATATCACGATTGACCGCAAAAGTATCCGCCCGCTCCTGAAATTCGGCGGGGCATTAGCGCTTTCGGGAATTGCCGGGATAGTACTAGTAAATGCGGAAAAGGGATTGTTATCGACACTTCTGTCGCCCAAGGCTCTTGCCTATTATTACGTTGCATTCACACTCGTTAATATGATGGCGATGTTTTCCAGCGCGATGGTTCAGTCGATTCTCCCTGCGTTTTCTCAGCTACAGGATTCGGGTACACGATCCCACCTGAACTCATTGTATTCGTGCGGAATCAGGATGAACTTAATTTGGTTGGTTCCGGCTCTTGTTTCGCTTTCGATTTTTGCCAAGCCATTTTTTACATATTGGGCAGGCCCGGACTTTGGCCGCGAAAGCGCATTGCCCTTCTATATCATGCTCGGCGGGATCGTTGTTAATGTTGTCGCATATTTTCCACATACGGCGATATTGGCGGCGGGAAGAACCGACGTGATGGCAAAACTATACTTAACCGAGGTCATTCCATACGTTCTCCTTGTTTTAGCATTAACCCACATTTGGGGAATTTCCGGTGCGGCGGCCGCATGGTCGATACGCGCCATTGTTGACGCAGTCATAATTTTCGTTTTGGCAAGACGACTCGCAAGCGTTCAATTTCAGTGGCGAAACGCTCCTTCGTTCGTCGTAGCATCGGGCGTTATGCTGCTTCCGTTGCTTATCAATGTTGTCTCTCAAAACTCCACAGTTTGGATGCTCGGGCAATCGGCTGCCGCAGGTGCAGTGTATTCGGTCATAATCTGGAAAGCGGTTTTAGAGGGCGAAGAAGTCGTTTGGATTACGAAACAAATTCAAACCCGATTCGCAAAATAGCATTATGAATCAATCGCGTCCGGCATTCTCAATTTTGTTGCCCACCTATAACCGGGCATATATTTTGCCGCTGGCGATACAGAGCGTACTCGGCCAAACCTTCGCGGATTTCGAGTTGATAATTTCCAATGGTGGCTCAACCGACAACACGGATGAGGTAGTTCGCGGATTTGCAGACACTCGAATTCGCTATCTTAATTCGGACACGCAGCTGTCTATGTCGGACAATTACGAATTGACGCTCAACTCGGCTGAAGGCGAATACATAATTTTTTTCTCCGATGACGATGCTTTGGTTCCAACTCTGCTACAAAAGGTAAGGGATGTAATTGAGAACACTAGCGCGAAAATGGTCGTATTTCCATTCGCGCGTTACTATCACGAAGATCGACTCGAATCCGGTTTGCGAAAGAACACACTCGGGCTTACTAAATTCACCGGCAGTGTCTATTCCGTTCAATCGCGCGACGACATTCGAAGAATGGCCGCTGTTTATGGCCTAGCTGATCGCCCGTATTCTGCGAAATATATCAGCCCGCTAATTGGAAACGTAGTTTTTCACCGAAGTGTGCTGGATGAACTGACCAGCAAGGTCAATCACTTGTTTTCGACCATTCCGGTCGATATTTACGTAATCACCCTGATCTTATCTTGTATTGACAGTTACGTCGTAGTTGACGAACCTCTTTTAGTCTGGTCGCAATGGACGCAGAATTCGTCCGTTGGGATCAAGAAGGATCTTCGTGAGCATTACGAGAAATTATTGGGCGGGAGGATCCTTGAATACGTTCCGTTGAAATTTCCGCTGCCGAAGAACTGCGCTGCGAACGCACTATTGACGGCCGCCAATGATATCGGAATTGACTGGTCCGTTTTCGGGATCGATTGGAAGCATTACTATTTGGAGATGCAAAATTACCTCATATATCTGGAAAGTGAGGGTGTTGATGTTTCCCAGGAAATGGCCGAACTACGGGAAGCCGTAAGAAGTACAAGGGCCGAAACGCAACATGCGATTGCATCGTCGAGAGCTGCCACGAGTTTCCGATTAAGAGGAAAATTAAAGCAATCCGCAATGGGCAGGCTGTTGAAACGATTCAGGCATCGAGTTTCGGCACCGATAGATGATATCTGTTACATCGGTGAAGATGTCGGATTTGCGGATGTTCGAGAAAGTGCAGAGTTTCTGGGGCGTCAATTGGAGAGCAGGTGAAACGAATCCTTGTATAATGAGAGTCCTTCATATCGTAAGCGTTGTTAAGGAAAACTACTATTTACGAAATCTTGCTGATTTCGCCGATCCAACTGTGCTCAAGCATACATTCGTCACGCTGGCCTCGGATGACTGTGATTTTGTCCGAGACCTTCGGGGAAAAGGCTATGATGCGTTCGGACTAAACTTGCCGGCACGGAAATCTTATCCAAAGGCATACCGCGAGCTTCAAGCGACCATCGTTAAGGAAAGGGCGGATGTGGTTCACACTCACTTATTCGACCCGTCACTACTTGGGTTAACGGCCGCGAAACGGATGGGCCTAAATACGGTATCGACACGACATCATTCGGATGCTCTTCACAAAATAGGTTCGCCACTAAAACGTCGTTTTTATCTCGCGATTGAAAACCACATCAGTCGAAAGTCCGATCACATTATCGCACCGTCACGAGCCGTTCGAGACTTTTTGTTGAAGGAGGGTGTTTATGAATCAAAGATTTCGGTGATTCCGTACGGGCAAACGACCGAGCGGTTTGACGTGATTACGCCTGACAAGATCGCCAAGGTGCGAGCCGAACTGCAAATGAACGGTACCCTAGCGTTGGTCTGTGTCTCGCGGCTGTTTCACCGCAAGGGCCACGAGTATTTGTTTGAGGCATTGGCTGGATTCACAGCTAACGGTGTCAGTTACACTCTGTATTTAGTCGGCGACGGCGACTATCGGCACGTTCTTGAACAAAGAGCACAAGCCCTCGGTATAGCCGAACGCGTTCGCTTTCTTGGCTGGCGCGATGACGCGCTGGCTGTCATGGCCGCCGCTGATATCATTGTCCATCCCTCGCTCGAGGATGCTCTTTCTTCGGCAGTTATCGAGGCGGTGATGCTCGAAAAGCCAATCGTCGCGACGGATATCAGCGGTGTGCGTGATAGCCTTGACCACGGACGATATGGTGAAATAGTTCCGCCAGCTGACGTTGGTGGTCTTCGGCAGGGTATCGAAAGGGTGATGGCGAATATAGACGCTGCAAGGGTCCGAGCGAGCGACGGTCGAAAGTACCTGCTCGAATATATGGATGCAAGGCGAGTCGCTGCCGCTCATGGCGAAATATACAGGGGGCTAGTCAATAGCGGAAAATGAGCACGGCATTGGCACGAAACTATAATGCATTGATCGACAAGGTTGGCGGGTCGATCGGCTCAATCGCGCGACGTCGGCTTGAACATAATCGGCTGTATTTCCCTTATCTTTCGGAGATGTTGTCTAGAGTTCCTTTCGCGTTTGGTTGGAAGTTGCGGCGTGCAGTCTTTGCCAAAATACTGCCAAGCGTTGGCGACAATGTTGAATTACATTTTGGCGTCTCGATCGAAGACCCGCGGACGTCATTTGGTAGGGATATTTGGATCAGCACCGGAACCTATGTTGACTATGCGATTATTGAAGATCACGTTTTGATCGGTCAGCACGCTGTACTACTCGCAGGAAAAGGGCATCATAATATTGATCGAATTGACATACCGATCAAGCATCAGGGTAACCCACCCAAAGAGCCCATAACGATCGGGCATGGTGCATGGATTGGCGCAAACGCGACGGTTATGGCGGATGTCGGACATGACGCAATAGTTGGCGCCGGTTCGGTTGTGACGAAGCCCGTGCCCCCGTTCGCGATCGTCGCAGGCAATCCGGCGCGGTTGATCCGCATGAGAAATGAATAGATGCCTTACACTGTTTCGGTCATAATTCCGACATTCAATCATGGACGATTTATCGGAAATGCAATACAAAGTGTACTTGCCCAAACTTGCCCGATCACAGAGGTATTGGTCGTCGATGATGGCTCAACGGATGACACATTGACGGTGGTTATGGGATTTGGTGAACAGGTTGGATACATAAAACAAGCAAATGCAGGTGTCTGTGCGGCTCGCAATGCAGGCATCCGAAACACAAGAGGGGAGCTAATAGCCTTTCTAGATGCGGACGACACTTGGCGGCCAGAGAAGATTGCGAAACAAGTTTCGATTTTTGAAGCGGATCCTGAAATCGGATTAGTTCACTGTGGGATGCGTGAGGTTGACGGCAAAAGCGGAATCGTGATTCGTGAGTTGCTGGACGGAGCCGAGGGTCGGGTATCTGAGAATCTTTTGCTTTGGGAAGCTCCAGCGATTGTTGGCCCCGGCGGTACAATAATTGTGAAGCGAGCAGCGATCGAAATCGTTGGTGGTTTTGACGAAACGATCAACGTAGGCGAGGATTGGGATTTCTGCTACCGAGTAGCGCGTAAATATAGGGTTGGATTTGTCCCGGAGGTCCTTGTCAATTATCGCAGTCATAGTTCGAATGCCCACAAGAATGTTGCTGAAATGGAACGCGGAATGGGCCGGTTTTATGAAAAGGCTTTCGACACCGACGACCCTAGTGTCTTGAAATTAAAAAATCGCGCTTACGGAAATTATCATCGAGTGCTTTCGGGCTCATATTTCCAGGCGGGAAATTATTATAAATTTGCAGAGCATGCGATCAAGAGTATCCATCATCGGCCCACAAATTTGGGATATTTTCTGAAGTTTCCTCTTCGGCGACTGGGTAGATTTAAGTAATGGCTTCCGCACTATACATTTGCTATTTTGGGATTCGCGAACCATTGGTCCAGACCCAAGTGCTTCCATATCTTCGTGAAATCGTAAAGGGCGGCATTGAAATGCACCTTCTTACGTTTGAGCCGGGCCTTGGGAAGTCGGAAGCAAGCGAAATCGATCAATTGAGATCGGTGCTTTCTGATGATGGGATCATATGGCATCAATTGGCGTATCATAAGAGCCCACCGGTACTAGCGACGATCTATGATCTGGCGGTTGGCACCTTAAAGGTTCTCACGCTTGGGCGAAAGCATCGGTTTCAGATATACCATTCGCGCGGGCATATCCCGGCCCCGATCGCCTGTATAGCCAAGCGCGTGATCGGCGGCAAATCCCTGTTTGATATTCGCGGGTTTATGCCCGAGGAGTATGCAGATGCCGGAATATGGAAGGAAGGCAGCCTTGTATTTCATGCGGTCAAGCAGGTCGAACGTTGGTTGATGAGGTCGGCGGACGGGTTTGTAGTATTGACTGAACGCGCGAGGGAAATACTCTTTCCCGAATCAACCGAAAGTGGAATTGATAAACTCGGGCGCCCGGTCGAGGTGATTCCGTGCTGTGTCGCCTATTCCCATCCATCGCGTGAAAGTCGCTTTGACGACGTACCTTTACATCCGCGGCCGCTGGTGACCCATGTGGGAGCTCTCGGCGGATTGTATCTCACCGATGAGATAGTCGGTTTAATGAGGATCGCAAAACAGCGAAACCCTGCAATTTTTGCTTTGGTACTTACAAAGCACCTACAGGGCCATGTTTGTGATCTTCTCAGGCAAGCGAGTTTTCATGAAACAGATTTCGCGGTGAGGTCTGTCGATCCTGATAAGGTCGCCAACGAAATCGCCGGAGCCTTGTTTGGCATATCGATGGTGATTCCAAGCTACTCGTCGTTGTCACGATCGCCCACAAAAATTCCGGAATACCTTGCTGCGGGTGTCCCGGTGATATGCAATTCTGGTGTGGGGGACGTTGATGCCATGGTAAGGGATAATCGTGTCGGCGTGATCATAGATGGATTCAAGGATGCTGATTACGTCCGTGCTCTCAACGAGCTTGACAAACTTTATGCGGATGGCGACCTACGGCAGCGATGTCGTGATACCGCAAAACGACTTTTCGATCTGGAAAGTGTCGGCGGCGTCCGCTATCGCCGAATATACAAGACGCTGATGAACTGATGGAACTACTTGCCCTGTGGGAGGAAAAATATAAGGCCGGCGGAGTTCGCTTCGACCCGGAGTTGTTGGTCTTCGGACGTGCCGAAGCTGACGGTATAGGTAACGAATGGGGGACGCTTTACTACAGTCAGGCCCGCGAAATTTACAAGTCAGAAGTGGAGGTGGCCGGGACAGCGAATTCGAGTTTTGACCTCGATCTAATGTCTCGAATGGAGATCGGCCGGTTTGCCGGCCAGATCATCGCCGCTAATCCCAACAGCCTGTTTCCGGGCCACTTGGTGATCTATCCCGCGGACAAGCATGTCCGATTAACGGTCGATGATCTGTCCGCGATAACACATATTGCGGCAAATCATCCCGACTATACGTTCATCCATAATATGGAGCGGTCCGCTGCGTCGATCGTCGATTGGGTCCATTTCCAGGGTTATGCCCGAACTTTGCCGATAAACGGAGCAGACTCCGAAATGGTCACGACGACTCCGCGTTTGAGCGTTTATCGGCTGACATCCGCATACCCCGCATTTGGGATCATCATCAGGTGGACCGATGCCGATGCCGCTATCGAATTCGTGACAGGTATTTGCGAGCGGTTCTACTCCGATAATAACCCGCGAAAGCAACCGGTCGCGTTCAACCTGATCTTTACCGGGACCCAAATTGCCGTGTTCCCGCGCAGCGGTTCGCAGTCCGAGTTAGCAGCCTCGTACTTTGGCGCTCTCGAATTCGGCGGACTATTTTGTCTTCCTAATGCCGACCGGCTTCGGGAATATCTGCCGGCTAGTCTTCGCCGCGAGATCGCCGACGCTTCCGTCTGGAACGAACCGGAGATGGTTCATTGGCTGGTCGCGACCGCACGAGAATTGTCACTATAATTGATGAGGTTGGATATTGAAACGGCAATAAGCACCGGTTCGGTTCGCGATCTGCGTGATCACGGCGTCTTATTTTTTGATGTCGACGACACGCTGCTCTCCAGGTCCGGCGGCATCAATGGGAAGGGCGAAACGTTTTACGAAAGTCCGGCGGCAATGCATTTGCCGAAGCTACTTGATCGGGGATTTCGCGTCGTTATAATTACCGGACATGAAACGGAACAGTTGTTTCGGCGACTTATCGGGCCGCTGATGACGGCAACCGCGACCGGCCTGGCCGATCTGCGCGTTTACACAAACCGCGGCGGAACAGGCTTCAGTTGGGACGGCCGCTCGTTTGTCGAGGATCATGTATATTCAGCGGGCTTCAAACTAACGCCCGCCGAATTGGAAGGAGCCGTGCGAATAGTCGCCCAGGTTGCCGACAAATTCTCTTCCGACATAATGCAGCACAGCGATCGGATAGTGAATGACTATCCGGGTTTTCTGATCGGTGAACTCCCCGTCAAGGTCACGGTACGGGCGGATACCATCGTTTCGGCAAAACCGTTTCCATCATCATCACATTGTCTGGTAGCGGCGGGAGCGTCGATCCGCGATACTGCAGTAAGCGAGATCGAGGCTCTTATTGGGTGCGAGCCCGGATTGTCGAATTTAGGTGTACAGGCGGCGGGCCGCGGCACTATCGAAACCGCCCGTCATTCGCTGTCCAAAACCGCTGCTGCCGGCCATGCATTCGAACGGATCGCCGGGGACCTCGGTATCTCGTTGCAGGCGATCGAACATGCGTCGATCTTCGTTGGGGACGAATTTGGCATAAAAGGTAATGATCGCCCCCTTTCGGAGATGTTTTCTGGAGCCCGGTGTATATCCGTTGCACCGCTCGCCGAACGGCAACAAACGCCAAATAATGTTATTAACTTTTCGGCAAATAATAGTAACATCTACTCAACGGCAAAGTTGATCGATCGGCTCCTGCAGCTTAGTGAGTGAACTAATAACTCAAGACCGGTGACGGAAGCGAATTGCCGCCCCCAACAATGGATCTAGACGGGCCTCAAAAAAAGATTCTGATCTTCTGCGGCGGCCGCGGCAGCGGCGAGTTGGCGAACCAGCTCGTCGAGCGGGGCCACGACGTGACCGTGTGTGTAAATGCGTACGACGACGG
>CAZUAL010000051.1:10421-17277 GCA_964618305.1 uncultured Dongia sp.
TGATACTTTTGGGCGCGGTATTTGAGCATGGGGACAGCTGGTCTGCGGGTATCGAGGCTGTCGAGGATCTGCTTCGAACACGTGGTCACGTGGTGCTGGTGTCTGAAGATGTCCTGCACCTTTCAGCCATGTGTACTGACGGTCGACTGCTAAGTACAGAGGCATCGGTAATATCTAATTCCAACGGGGACATTTCGCAGCTGTTTCTCACGGCCGAGCCGGTCGATAAGATCGGGGCGGAGCAGATCGCAAAGGCGTCCGTAAGCGAGATTTCGATCACTGATGTCGCCCGCCGCGCGATATCGTCCGCCGACCTGTTGATCTACGGTTCCGGGACTTTTCATTCGTCGATACTGCCTACGTTGATGATCGGCGGCGTCAATCAGGCCATCGGATCAAATCCGAATGAAAAGCTCCTGATCCTTAATCTAGTTGACGAACCCGACACTCGCGGTTTTAAGGGGATAGATCTGGTGCGGAAAGTGGCCGAACTGGTCGGTGCGGATTCGATCACTAAGATCGCCGTCAACCATCTCGGGCAGCACTCGGACGACTCGTACTTTACTCTTACTCAGGACGATCTGGCCGGGATCGGCGTCGCTGCCGAAATTTTGTACGGTGATTATGAATCGCGTACGCGGCCGGGGCGCCATGATGCACTGCTGTTGGTCGAGTCGCTTGAATCATCGAATATCAAGGCGCTCGTGCGTACACGCGAATCGAAACTGCCTTTGGTCTCGATACTAATGCTCGCGTGGAATCGGCTGGCCGATGTCAAGATCGGGCTTGACGAGATGAAAAAGCTGTCATATCCAAATCTCGAGTTCATAGTGGTTGATAACGGCAGTACCGATGGGACGACGGCGTATCTACGCGAACATTACCCCTATGTCGACGTGGTCAAACTTCACAAGAATACTGGGATGACGGGTTACAACGTCGGACTATCGACGGCACGGGGAAAGTACATCGTAATGCTCGATGACGACTCACATCTCGTTCCCGACGCGGTATCGAAGATGGTCGAGGCATGGGAAACCGAGGATAATAGGGATGTTGGTGTCATGGCATTTAGGGTGATCAATCCCAATTCCGGGAGCCTGGTCACGCACCTTTGGGAGGAACGGTTGATAAAGGTCGAGCCGGGACGCGAGCGCGAGATAACGTCATTCGCGGCCTGCGGCGCAGCGGCAAGCCGTGAAGCTCTGGACAAGGTCGGATATTTTGATGATGACTTTTTCTTATATGCGACCGAAGATGATCTTTCGATACGGATGTGGGATGCCGGATTTAAGATCGTCTATGAACCGCGGTGTGTCTCGCATCATCGTGAAAGCCAGACGATGCGAAACTGGAAGAGGTATGGTTTTGGTTTCCGCAACGCGACATGGTTCAACCTCAAACATCTGCCGGTGTATATGATACCGATGATGTTGGTCCGCAATTTGTTCTGGTTGATCGTCCGAAGCTTTCGGTTCAGGTCATTTCAATACTTTTGGTATGGCCTCGTCGGCCTCATAAAGGGATATTTCCAATTGTCTGCTCCCCTCAGTAAACGCCGTGTGGTCAGATCATCGATCGCCAAGTTTTGCCTGGCCGATAACTGGATAACGCGTCCTATCATATCGACGACTTGGAAGATCTATAAAGATAAGCGCTATATTCTCGACAAAAGGGGCGTTTCGCCCGGCCTCAAATAGAATGTCAACCTTTGATTTCAGGGAAATACCGTGTCCGGTATGCGATTCAACCAAAAGAAGTGTAATGGGCTGGCGCGGTGGGCGAGCTCATCACGCGGGTGCCGGGGTTGAGACCGCCATCGTTAGGTGTCTGGACTGTTCGCATCAGTACCCCAATCCGATGCCGTTTCCCACATCAGGCGGTTTGGATGATCTGTACGTAAATGCCGACGAATATTTTCGCGGCCATAGTGTGGATGCAAAGAAGCAAATGGGGATCAGGCTTCTGACGCAATTTGAGAAGAAACTCGGGCGAAAGGGGCGTTTCCTTGATGTCGGCTGCGCCGCCGGCGAATTTCTTTGGGCGGCGAAAGAACTCGGATGGGAATATGAGGGTGTTGACCCGTCGACTGAGTTTATACGAATAGGCAAAGAAAAATTAGATGTCGAAGGGAAGGCATGCATACTTCAAGACGCGGAGTTTGCCGATGATTACTTTGATGCGGTAACTATGAGCAGCGTCCTCGAACACATTTATGACCCCTACGACCTGCTGGTTGAGATTCGCAGGGTACTAAAGCCAGGCGGCTATTTCTGGTTCGATGCACCAAACGAGGACGGTCTGTATATGAAAGCCGGGAATCTCTACATGAAACTGCAGGGGCGAGATTGGGTGGTTTCCATGGCGCCGACTTTCCCGCCGTTTCACGTCCAGGGGTTTAATCCCGAGTCGTTGAGATATTTGGCGGCCCGGGCCGGTTTTGATATTGAGAACCTAAAGATATTTGGGAGTGTTTGGGAATTTACAGGTGAAAAGTCGTTGCGAAAGAGATTGGAATTTGCGGCGGCACGAGGTGTGAACTGGTTTAGTAACCTCTTGAAACAAGGTCCTTATATGGAGGCTTGGGCAAAAAAGCCGATCCAATGAACAGTCTGTTAGGCGATCTGAAATCGGCCTAGGTTACTGAAAATCTCGAAGTGCATGATGATGCTCACGTAATTTAGTCAAGCGTTCTGGGGCTGCGGGGACGTCCAGGAACCGGTGCAGAAAGGGGCGTAAGGCTGTTCACTTGGCGAGAGTATATTTCGCCGGATCAGTTACCGATCGTATCGGAGATCTATTTTTAACTAACTGATGAATTTTCGATTCGCAATAAAAGCGGCAATCGCACCTTTGCCGTCGTTAATAAAGCGACCGCTGTACCGTCTATTGTTCGGTTATAGGATCGGCAAACGAGTGCGTGTCGGGTTTTCGATAATCGATGCGGTCAATTGCGATATAGGCGATGATGTGTCGGTCGGTCATTTCAATATATTCACAGGTACTCAGCAGCTTTCCATCGGGGAGCATACCCGGATCGGGCATCTTAATATTTTTCGCGGCGGTGACGAGATACGTATCGGCCGATATTGCGAAATATTGCGGCTAAACGAGATCAATTCGATACCCGAGCCCGATGTCGTCAACGAGATCGATCCTCGCTTTATCTTGGGCGACGGCAGTATGCTCGGTGCATCGCACAAGATCGATTTTACCGACCGTGTCGAGTTTGGCAAACGAGTGATACTCGGGGGTCGCAACTCGTCTATTTGGACGCATAACCGGCAGATGACCCGACCGGTGACTATAGGTGATCATAGTTATATCGGGTCAGAGATACGCATCGCACCAGGCGGAGCTATTCCCGCGAAGTGCATTGTCGGGATCGGTTCGGTGATCACCAAGCGGCTGGTTCAGGAAAATACGCTTATTGCGGGTGTGCCCGCAGAGGTCGTCAAGGATCTTGGCGATGAGGGCAGGTTTCTGATCGAGACCAAGACCCGAAAGGACCTGCCCGACAATATATAGCCGCAATCGATGCAAAAAAGACCAATCGTTTTCGCATGCCTCTTTGCACTGGCGCTCGGTGCGTCGGCTGTGCTGTATCCCGAAGGATTCGCGGCCATAATAGCCGTGACTATGATTTCGATATTGGCGATATGGGCCTTTCGCCATTATGCGGATGACAAAGAATATGTGACAAAGATATTCTTAGTGGCCCTCGCCGCCAGGCTTGGGTTTGGTCTCTTTGTCCATGTTTTCGACCTGCGGGATTTTTTTGGCGGCGACGCAAATACCTATGATTTTTTTGGAAACCGACTAATGGAAATATGGTCGGGACGCTCAGTAGTCAATGACCTCACTTCGCGGCGGGCCATGGCGACCTCGGGGGCGGGATGGGGGATGAACTATTTTGTCGCGGCGATCTATATGGTTGTCGGCCGGAATATGCTTGCCGCCCAATCGATCTGCGGTGTTATCGGTGCCGCAACCGCACCGATGGTGTATATCTGTGCCAAGAAAATATTCGATAATATCCGTGTTGCCAAATACTCGGCACTATTCATCGCACTGTTCCCATCGTTCATTATCTGGTCGTCACAGTTGATGAAGGACGGCCTGATCATCTTTTTGCTGGTACTCGCTATGACGATGATCCTGCAGCTGCAGGAACGCGTCAGTTATGCGGGCGCCGCAATACTTGCGGCATCGCTATTCGGAATTATGTCGCTGCGGTTCTATATCTTCTACATGGTTGTGGTGGCAGTGGCAGGGAGCTTTTTGGTCGGAACCAAAAATTCATTTCAATCGATCGTCGGCCGTACGGCGTCAATTGTGATACTTGGTCTGATGCTGACGTATTTTGGAGTCGTGCGAACGGCGAATGTCGACCTCGACAGATTTGGAAACCTTGAGGCAGTCCAGCGCAGTCGCCTCGATCAGGCGTTGTCCGCGAAGTCAGGTTTCGGGGCGGACGTTGACGTTTCTACCACCGAGGGGGCGATGGCGGCGATCCCGATCGGGTTAACGTACCTGATGCTGGCCCCGTTTCCGTGGCAGGTCGGCAATCTGCGGCAGACGATCACGCTGCCCGAGGGCTTGCTGTGGTGGGCGATGATCCCGTTTATGATCGCCGGGTTTTGGTATAGCTTGCGACACCGGCTGCGGCGGGCATTTCCGATCTTGATCTTTTCGACCACCCTGACGCTTGCCTATTCGATATTTCAGAGCAATGTCGGTACCGCGTATCGACAGAGAACGCAGATACAGGTGTTTTTGTTCATGTTCATCGCGGTCGGGTGGGTACTGTTCAAGGAAAAGCGGGAAAATGTACAGATCGAGCGCCGCCGCCGGCGTGAGATGTTTGAGGCGTCGTTAAAGGGGCGGATGGCGGAGTAGAACGAGGGATGTGCGGGATCGTTGGATTTGTAAATACCGATGGCCGGGCGGCCGACCGAGATATGCTCGGGGCTATGAACCGCGCGATCGTGCATCGCGGGCCCGACGAGGACGGCTTTTTTGTGCACGAGGGCGTCGGCCTGGCGATGCGGCGGTTGTCGATCATCGATCTGGCGAGCGGACAGCAGCCGATATTTACGCCCGACCGCACAAAGTGCATCATCTTTAACGGCGAGATCTATAATTATCAGGAGCTGCGCAAGGGGCTTATCGAACGCGGGCACAAGCTCGCTACCAGGTCCGATACCGAGGCGGTGCTGCGTCTTTACGACGAGTACGGCGCCGACTGTCTGCGGCATCTGCGCGGGATGTTTGCGTTCGCGATCTGGGACGATGTCGAGAAGACGCTCTTTCTGGCACGCGACCGCGTCGGTAAAAAGCCGCTCCTCTATTCGCACATGCCGAATGGCGATCTGGTCTTCGGGTCCGAGTTTGCGGCGGTGCTCGAGCACAGTTCGGTCCCGCGTGAGGTCGATCATGCGGCGATCGACGAATATCTGTCATTTATCTGCGTGCCGGCTCCGCGGACGGCCTTTAAGCATATCCGCAAGCTCGAGCCCGGCCATTGGCTGCGTTGGCGCGCCGGCGAGGTCGAGACGCGCCGCTACTGGCTGCCCGATTTTTCGCAAAAGGTAAAGATCACCGAGCGCGAGGCGATAGATGAAACGACGCGGCTCCTGGCCGAATCGACCCGCCTGAGGATGATATCCGAGGTGCCGCTGGGGGCGTTTCTGTCGGGCGGGGTCGACTCGTCGATCGTCGTCGCCCTTATGGCCCGCGAGAGTTCATCGCCGGTCAAGACGTTTTCGATAGGGTTTGAGGAGCAGGATTTTAGCGAGCTCAAATATGCCCGACGCGTCGCCGAGCACGTCGGGGCCGAGTATCACGAGTTTATCGTTCGCCCTGACGCGGTCGAGGTGCTGCCGACGCTGGTCGAGCATTACGGCGAACCGTTTGCCGACTCGAGCGCCCTGCCGACCTACTATGTCTCGCGCGAAACGCGCCGCCACGTGACGGTCGCGCTTAACGGCGACGGCGGCGACGAGAGCTTTGCCGGGTACGAGCGCTATATGGCGATGGAGCTGGCCGAGCTGTACCGGCGCATCCCGCGGCCGCTGCGGCGGTGGGCGATCGAGGGGCCGGTCAACATGCTGCCCTCGTCGGAGCTGCGCAAAACGCGGGTGCGTGATGTACAGCGGTTTTTGATCTCGGCCAATGAGGGGCGTGGTGAGCGGTACTTTCGCTGGATGTCGGCGTTCAAGCCCGCCGCGAAACCGGCGTTGTACACGGCCGGGTTTGCCGCCGAGGTCGCCGGGCACCGGGCATCGGACGTGTTGGATCAGTGGTTTGCGAGGGCCGAGGGGCTGGGGATGCTCGATGCGACGCTGCTGACCGATCAGATGACCTATCTGCCAAACGACCTGCTGCCCAAGGTCGATATCGCGTCGATGGCCAATTCGCTCGAGGCCCGTTCGCCTTTTCTGGATCACAATGTGATCGAGTTTGCCGCCTCGCTGCCGGAGAATCTGAAAATGAACCTTTTTCGGCCAAAGTATCTGCTCAAAAAGGTTGCGGCACGGCTGGTCCCGTCCGAGGTCGTCTATCGCCGCAAGATGGGGTTCGGCGTGCCGATCGGGAAATGGTTTCGCGGTGAGATGAGCGGATTTGTCAGCGACATCCTGCTGTCCGATAGGTCGCTCGGCCGCGGGCTTTTCGAGCCGGCCGAGATCCGGCGTTATGTCGATCAGCATATCAAGGGAGAGTTCGATCACGCGACGCAGCTCTGGTCGCTGTTAATGCTGGAGCTTTGGTACAGACGGTTTATCGACTAGGAACATACGAATATGAAAGGTGTAGTTTTAGCAGGCGGGCTGGGCTCGCGTCTGAGCCCGCTCAC
>CAZUAL010000052.1:0-17232 GCA_964618305.1 uncultured Dongia sp.
GGATCAGCTTGTTCTTGATGAACGACCAGATGATGCGTGTCATCTCGTCGCCATCGAGTACAACGACCGGATTCTTGACCTTGATCTTGGGCATGTGTGCCTCGTCCTTCTCAATCTGGCGCGCGCGTCGCGCCGGGTGAAAAATCGCGCGCAGTCTAGTGTCTGGGTGGCGCGATTTGAAGGAAATTGGCGCCCCGACTTTAGTCGCCCCGGATGCGCCCCGGGACGCTTGCGCCGAAATTCCTATATTTCAGTGTGAAATTGCCGTCGCGTGTCAGATTCGCTCGGGGTGGTCCGGCTCCTGGGTCTCGGCCGGTGCCGCCAGCAGGTCGAACAGGCGCCCGATCGAGTTCACGACCGAAAAATATTGCCGTGCCGATGGCTGGGCGAATCCGTCATCGATGATGCCGTCGATCATGCCGACGAGGCCGTCCCAATAGCCTTCCGCGTTGAGGACGATGATCGGCTTGTCGTGCATGCCGAGCTGCCGCCAGGTCACGACCTCGAAGAATTCCTCAAGTGTGCCGAGGCCGCCAGGGAGGACGCAAAAGGCATCGGAAAGGTCGAACATCATGCGCTTTCGGGTGTGCATGTTATCCACCACCTTGAGCTCGGAAATGCCGTGATGGCCGACTTCCCGGTCCTGCAGATGTTGCGGGATGATGCCGACGACTTCGCCGCCATGGGCCATGACGCCGTCGGCGCAGGCCCCCATGAGGCCCACGCGGCCGCCACCATAGACAAGACGGATCTTGCGCTGGGCCATTTCCTGGCCCAGGGCGCGGGCGAGTGGGATGAAGGTCGGATTGGTGCCGCGGGATGAACCGCAGTAGACGCATAGAGAGGTGATCGGAGTCATTCCGATGTTTTGCTCCATTTTTCTTGGGGAACGAAAAGGCCCGCGCTGCGCCGTGCCGGCGTAAAGGCTGTGATCGGGATGTGGCCCGGAATACGGGCAGGCAGGCGAAATATCATTGCGGGCAAGTATGAACCTCTTGCCGCCGCCTTTCAATCCCGAGCGCGGTTCCACCGGGATCACGATTGCGGGCGCACGAACATGGGGTTAGCTTGGCGGTCAAAAGGTCCCGCACGGCGGACCTCAGAAATTCAAGACGGGGAATCCTGATGTCGAGACTGGCCTTGATCGGGGTCACTGGCGCTGCCGTGGTGGTGGTGGCTGCCGGGCTGATTTATGCGATCTCGCAGCAGGAAGGTGACGACAGCGATACGCCCGAAACCGTTCCAGAGGCCAGCCAGGCCGCGCCGGCGCAAGGGACGGCGGGCAACGGCGTCGCGACGAATGCCGCGGCCGGCGGTAACGCTGCTGCAACAGATCCCGCGAATGCAACACCGACCGCGGCCTCGGCGCCGGCGGGAGAGACGGCGGCCAGCCAAACGCAGCCGAGCTTCGACGTGGTGCGCGTCAATCCGAACGGTGATGCCGTCATAGCCGGCAGGGCGGCGCCGGGATCGGCCATCACGCTTCTCGACAATGGGCAGGTGATTGGTACGGCAAAGGCTGACGATCGCGGGGAATGGGTTCTGCTGCCGAACAGCTCGGTGACGCCGGGCGAGCACAAATTCACGCTGCAAGCGCAGTCGGGGACGGATGCCCCTGTTTCGTCCGAGCGCATGGTCGTCGTCGTGGTGCCCGCACCGGCCAAGGATATCGCCGGCAATGCCGTGGCGGCACCGGCGGGCGCGCTTGCACTCTCGGTGCCTCAAGAGGGCGAAGGTCCGACCGAAGTGCTCAACCTGCCAGGTGGAGCCGGAACTGAGGCAGCACCGTCGGGCCCCACGAAAGAGCCGACGCTGGATGTCGTCGATTTCGACAAGGATGGCCGGATGAGCCTTTCCGGCCGCGCTCTGCCGGGTGCGAAGGTTGCCCTTTATCTTGACGACCAATTGCTTGGCGCTGCCCCTGTCGATGAGCGCGGGCGCTGGTCTTTCATTCCGCAAGAAAAGCTCGCTGTCGGCCGCCATGAATTGCGCGTCGACCAGGTCGGCGCGGATGGCAAGGTATCTGCCCGCATTCTGCAGCCGGTGGAACAGCCCGACTTTGCCTCGCTGACACCGGGCGAAGCGCAGATCGTTGTGCAGCCTGGCAATTCGCTCTGGCGATTGGCGCGCCGGACATATGGCGACGGATTGCGCTACTCGGTGATCTTCGAGGCGAACCGCGACCGTGTGCGCGATCCAGATCTCATCTATCCGGGACAGGTGCTGCAGTTGCCGCAATAACGCGGCGGGGCGAATCTAGACTTCCGACTGAACCTGCGATCCGGGCCAGGTCGGCAGGATCTCGGCCAGCATCTGCAGGTAGGGTCTGACTTCCAGGATGACGCCGGTCACGGCCGCGATGAGATCGGCGGGCTTTGCCGGCAAATCGAAATGACCCTTGCCAACGCAAAGGATCGTCTTGTGCTTGCTGATTGCAAGACGGGCGTGTTCAAGCTCCTGGCTGGCGGTGATGACTGCCATGACGGAACGCCGGACCACCAGGCCTTCCGCTGAATAGGGCAGGGGCGCGATCTCGCCCGAAATCTGGACGATCGGGCCCGACTGAACCTGCCGCGTTGTCGCGGTGAAGGGCACATCCATGAAACTGAAGCCGAACTCGATCAGCTGGCCGCCCTTGCCAATTTGAACGGTGCCGTCCTCGCCGATGTGCATGTGATCCACACCGGGCGGCAGCGTGCTGTTAGCCAGCATCGGTAGGATCGCAATGCTCACTTCAAACAAACCCCTGCGTTGTACTCCGCCCGATGCTAGGTCGATCTCGCTTAACGAGGGGTAAAAGTATCGCGCTGCAGTGCTACAATTTTGCGGTTCCCATGCCGGAAATGTTCCGTGACCTGCGGGATGATCTGTGGCAAATCAGCCTATTAGCTGCGGTAACGCACCTGCGGTATCATTTAGGACCGTAATCGAAGAGGAACCAAGGTGAGCCCGAAATTCTTCAACCCCGTCCACCGGGCGGGCTGGCCGTTCCTGGCCATCTTCGCCGTCATCACCGTGATTCTCTGGTGGGTGGCGCAACCCCTCGGATTTTTAGGGGTATTACTTACCATATGGTGTGCGTACTTTTTCCGCGATCCGGACCGGGTGACGCCGACTCGCCCCGGCCTCGTGATCAGCCCGGCCGACGGGGTGGTGCAGATGATCCAACCGGCCGTTCCGCCGGCGGAATTGGGGCTCGACCAGCGGCCCCGCATGCGCATCAGTATTTTCATGGATGTGCTTAGCGTCCATATCAACCGCGCCCCGGTCGACGGCGAAGTTGTTGCCGTCGCCTATCGGCCCGGGAAATTCCTGAACGCCGCCCTCGACAAGGCGTCGGACGAAAACGAGCGCAGTTCGATGCATCTCCGGACCACCGACGGTCACGATTTCTGCGTGGTGCAGATCGCCGGCTTGGTGGCGCGCCGCATTCTTTCCTGGACCCAGGCCGGTCAAAAGCTCCGCGCCGGCGAAAGATACGGTATGATCAGGTTCGGCAGCCGCGTCGACGTCTACCTGCCCGACGGATTGCAGCCTTTGGTCTCGGTTGGCCAATTGGCCGTGGCGGGTGAAACTGTGCTGGCGGACTTCCGTTCCGAAGAAGCCGCCCGTCTCGGCGAAATGCGCTAAAGCCCATCGGCGAAGGAGTTCATCATGATCAGGCGGCACAGGTTGCGGGATCACTCGATCAACCGGCTCATCCCCAACATGCTGACAATCTTCGCTCTGTGCGCCGGCCTTACCGGCGTGCGCTTTGCGCTGCTGGAGCGGTGGGAGCATGCGGTCATCGCCATTCTGATCGCCGCTGTCTTCGATGCGCTGGACGGTCGCATCGCGCGGCTTCTCGATTCATCCAGCAAGTTTGGCGCCGAGCTTGATTCCTTGAGCGACTTCGTGAGCTTTGGCGTGGCGCCTGCCATGATCATGTTTCTTTGGAGTACGCAGGAAGTGAAAGGGATCGGCTGGGCTTTGACGCTTGCCTTCAGCGCCTGCATGGCGCTGCGACTCGCCCGCTTCAACACCAAGCTCGACAATGCCGATCTGCCGGCCTGGACCAGCCGCTTCTTTACGGGCGTTCCGGCGCCGGCCGGTGCCGGTCTGGTCCTCATGCCGCTCATTGCCTGGCTGGAATATGGCTATGAGTTCCTGCGCGCGCCGGCCTTCGTCGGCCTCTTTCTGGTTGGCGTGGCAGGGCTGCTAGTGAGCCGCCTGCCGACTTTCTCCTTCAAGCGCGTGCGCGTGACGCAGGCCTGGGTACTTCCCACCATGATCGGCGTCGTGGCCTATGCGTCGCTGCTGGTCAGCGTTCCCTGGGCCACACTGTTCTTCACTTTGCTCCTCTACCTCAGCACCTTGCCCTTCTCCTATCGGTCGCATCGCCGGCTGCAGATGCAGCGGCCGGCAAGCGAGCCGGCTATGGCCGAGGCTGACGCGGACCAGGATTGATGTTCGACCGGGCGCTGCGCCGGTTCATCGATCCCTTTCTGGAACGCGCTGCCGGGAAAGCGCAGCAAGCTGGGTTCAGCGCCGATCAGGTGACGTGGATCGGCTTTGGATTTGGCCTCGCGTCGATGCTGGCAGTGGCGGTGGGCCTGCCGCTCATCGGAATTCTTTTGATGGGCGCCAACCGGTTCTGCGACGGGATCGACGGCGCATTGGCGCGATTGTCGCAGCCGACGGCACGCGGTGCCTATCTCGATATCGTGCTCGACTTCCTCTTCTATGCCGGTTTCGTCTTTGCCTGCGCCATCGCGCAGCCCGATGCCGCCCTGCCGGCTGCGTTTCTGATCTTCAGCTTCGTTGGCACGGGAACGAGCTTCCTTGCCTACGCGATCGTTGCCGCGCAGCGTAATCTGCCCCAGGAACCGGCGGCGAAGAAAAGCTTCGCCCATATCGGCGGATTGACGGAGGGTGGCGAGACCATTGCCTTCTTCACGGCGATGCTTCTGTGGCCGGAGGCATTTGCGGCACTGGCATGGATCTTCGGCGCCCTCTGCTGGCTGACGACGGCAAGCCGTATCGCTGCCGCGCTGCGGATCCTGCGCTAGGGATTATTTGTGTGAGCTGTGCGCCTGGATGGTCTGGACCAGCTCTTCGAGTTTGGCCTTGTCCATCAGATAGAGGTTCCGCCCTTTGCGCTTCAAAAGGCCGCTCGGATAGAGCTGGCTGACCGCGCGGTTGACGGTCTCGCGCGTCGTGCTCGTCATGCCCGCGATCTCGTGCATCGGGGGCAGGGGACGGACCACCCAGAGGCCGGGAACGGCCGGTTCCGGCTGTGCCATCCTGAGCAATTCGGCATAGACGCGCTGTGCCGCCTGAAGGGTCGAAAGTTCCATGATGCGCAGGCCACTCTGGCGGACCATGCGCGCCATCCGCTGCAACATGCGGAAGGCAACCGCCGCATTGGAGCGCAGCAATTCCAGGAAGACTTCCGGCGGCATGATGCACAGCTCGGATTTTTCGATTGCGGTAACGCTGGCTGAGCGCGGCTGCTCGTCGATGGCCGCGAGTTCGCCGAAGGACTCGCCCGGCTTGACGGTGGCCAGGGTCACTTCCTTGCCGGAGGGTGAGAATGTGACGACGGCAACGGAGCCTTTAAGGACGAAAAACACGTCCTTCGAGGTGGCGCCTTTGTCCAGAATCGTCTGTCCACGGTCATAATTGCGCCAGCGGCAGCGAGCCTCCAGCGCCTTTGCCTCCGCCTCCGGCATCCCTTCCAGCAGCGAAAAAGCACGTAATGTCCGTTCGACGGATTGTGGCTGAGTCGTTCCCATGGCCGGCAGCATAGTCGAAAGGTTGCGCCACGCCAACCTGCCGGAAATCCGGAACTCAACGGGAACGGGGTGCCCTACCAGCGCAGGAATCGCCGGCCGGCCAACGCGCCGAGCAGCGTCACGATTGCAATGGCCGCCAGATACCAGATGGCGACATAGAAAGGGGAATCATTGTTGCAATGTAGGGCATAGATGACCGCACCAATTCCGCCGGCCGCGAATCCGGCCGACGCGCCGGCCAAAGTGGGCGACTGTGGTGCGCCCCGACGCAAAATGAGGATGCCGGCGGCGAGGGGCGCCGCCGAGATCACCGGGACGAGGCCAAGACAGACCAGCGGCTTGAAGCCGATCGCATTAGCCAGCCAGTCAGACGAAGGAACCAGGCTCATCTCAAGGGCAATCCCGGCGAGAACGGGAAAAGCGGCCAGAGCCACCCACCCGACAAGATGTGCGGCGCTCTGTTCCGGGCGCGCCAGACGCAAGGTCATGACGAACCCGCACGCACCAATGACTGCGACCGTCAGAAGCTTCAAATCGTATCGCCAAGTGCCAAGCGCCTCGGCAATGTCGGGACGCATGTCGAGAATGACGACGAACAGCGCAATGGCCGCGATCACGCCAATCGGCAGGGCGAGAACGGACATCTGCGCAGCAGATGACGGCTGCGAGGTATCGGCAACGAGACCATCGATGAGGTCTTCGGTCTTCATAAATCGTCTCTCCTCGCAGCCTTCGCCAATGCGGCAAGGCCTCGGTGCAGGGCCACACGCACGGCCCCTTCACTCATGTCGAAGCGTTTTGCCGTGTCCGAGGGGCTCAGTCCATCGATCGAAATGGCGCGAACCACCTGGGATTGACCCTTCGGCAGGGTCGCCAAATGTCGATCCAGCGTTTCCACGGACAAGGTCTCCTCACGTTCCGGTGCCGCCAGGACATCCTCCAACCCGTCGACTGGTACCATGATCCGGCGCCCGCGCCGGCGCAGATGGTCGATGAGCTTGTGCCGGGTCACCGCGCGCAGCCAAGGGAGCAGTGGGCGGTCCTGATCCCATGAAGCGCGCTTCAGATGAATTGCGAGCAGCGTTTCCTGCACGATGTCCTCGGTTTCCGAAACCTCATAGCCTTGGCGGGCAAGTTCCCGCCGCACCCAACGGCGCAGCATGTCCGCCAGGGAAGACAGCAGCCGCCGATAGGCCGTGGCATCCCCTGCCAGCGCCGCGCGCATTCCCTCGGCCAGTTCGTCTTCCAATTCTTTCACACCTGCACACTCTTATACGCGGGATCAGGATGAATGTTACACGCTGGTTGCTGCACTGCGAACGCCCGCCTGCCGCCCATCATGATCAAAGAGATAGGTTTGTAAACCGCGTGAACGATTTTTACCTGTGTCGGGCGTAACGCCAAAGCCTCCTTTCCGAAATATGGAGTACCGGGCCGAACTGGAACCGGAAGAAAGAAACTAGGAGGAGTTTATGGATCGTCGAACTGCCGCGTTCGCCATCGCCGGATCGTTCCTGAGTGTCATTGCCACCATTCCCGCGAGTGCCGAAGACGCCAAGGAGAAATGTTATGGCATTGCCTTGGCCGGGCAGAATGATTGCGCGTCGGCGGGCGGCAATTCCTGCGCTGGCCAATCCAAGGCCGATTTCGATGGCGCCGCCTGGAAGCTAGTACCCAAGGGCACTTGCGAAGCGACAATGGTCAAGCTGCCGGACGGCAACGAGCGGCCCGGGTCCCTGGCACCGATCAAGTCCTGACCGTCCCCGTATGCGCTTGGAACCAGAATCCGCGCTGCGTCTCGCAGGATCGATCCCGGCACGAGCCGGGATCGGTTTGCGGGCGCCGCACTATGCCGCCGCCGCCAATTCCGGTGCCGTCCGATGGTTCGAGGTGCATCCGGAAAATTATATGTGCGCAGGTGGCCCCCACCACCGTTATCTGACGATGCTGCGGCACGAACGCCCCTTGTCTTTCCATGGCGTCGGGCTCTCGCTCGGCGGCATGGCAAGGCCGGACCAAGCTCACCTCGCGCGCCTCAAGGATCTCATGGGCCGTTATGAACCAGCCCTGTTCTCCGAGCATCTGTCTTGGTCGACCCATGACGGCCTGTTCTTCAACGACCTCTTGCCGCTGAGCTATACGAGCGAAACGCTGCGGCGGCTCGTCAGCCATGTGATGGAAGTGCAGGACTTTCTCGGGCGGCAGATCCTCGTCGAGAACCCATCCCTCTATGTGACCTTCGCCGAGAATGCGATGGGTGAGCCTGATTTGCTGAGGGAACTCGTCCGGCAATCCGGCTGCGGATTGCTGCTCGACGTCAACAATGTGTTTGTTTCCGCTGTCAATTGCGGCTTCGACCCCTACCGATATCTGGCCGGCTTTCCGCTTGAGGCGGTCCAGGAGATTCATCTGGCCGGGCATGTCGTAGAAACGGACAGCGATGGCAACGACATTCTGATCGATACGCACAGCACGGCCATCGCAGAGCCGGTCTGGAACCTTTTCAGCCATGTCGCGAAGCGCACCGGAACGTTGCCCACCTTGATCGAGTGGGATCAGGACTTGCCGAGCTATGCCGAACTTGTCGGCGTCGCGGAGATGGCCAACAAGATTCTTGCCGACGGAGAGAGCCGTGCGGCCTGACGCGCAACAAGCAGCATTTGCGGCAGCTCTGCTCGACCGCAGCGAATCCCCCCCGATGTCGCTCCATCCTGGCGGGCGGTTCCGCATCTATCGAAACAACTATTTCGCCGGTCTGTCGCGTCTGTTGTCGGCACGCTTTCCGGTCGTTGAAAGGCTGGTGGGTGGCGAGTGCTTTCAGGGGTGCGCCTATCGCCATTGTCAGGACTTGCCACCTTCCACTCCGGTTCTCCACGATTACGGAGCGACCTTCCCGTCATTTATTGCGCGCCAGACTGAACTGCAATCGCTGGCCTATCTAGCCGACATGGCGCGCCTGGAATGGGCAAGGCACGCCTCGCTCAACAGTGCGGATGATCCGCCCCTGCCGTCCGAAGCGCTAAGGGAGGCCCTTGAAGGGCATGGTGACCGGCTAAGGATCGTCTTTCTGCCGTCCGTGCAGCTCATACGATCCAGATATCCAATCCATTCGATCTGGTGGACGAATACCTTCGATGCGGCGGTCAAGGTGATCGATGCCGGCGCGCCGGGGGAATGCGTCCTCTTGTGGCGCAGAGATGATCAAATCCGGCAGGTCGCCCTGCCGCCGCCTGAAGTCGAATTCATGGAATCGCTCATGAACGGGATGGACCTCGGCTGCGCGGCGGACCGAGCCGCTGCGACCGAGCGTGAATTCGACGCAACTCCGCTTCTCGCCCGCTTCGTCGGAGACGCGCTCATCACAGGCTGCTCTTCTTCAATTCAGTAAAGATTGGGTGTCAAATGTCCCTGCAATCATTGTTGATCATCTTTGGCCGCACACCCCTCGAGCTGATTTCGCTGCTCGCGCGGCTCGGTATAGGTGCAACCTTTCTGCGTTCGGGCCTGCTGAAGCTCGACGGTTGGGCGAACGGCAATACGCTGGCGCTGTTCCAGTACGAATATCAGCTGCCGATCATACCGCCTGAAATCGCGGCGCCACTGGCGATGTCGATGGAACTCAGCCTGCCGATCCTGCTCTTTGTTGGATTGGCGACGCGCTTTGCGGCGCTGGGGCTTCTTGGAATGACCTTGGTCATCGAAATATTTGTCTATCCCGGGGCGTTCGACACGCACGCCGTCTGGGCCGCATCTCTGCTCTGCCTCATAAAGTTCGGTGCCGGGCGAGTCTCGCTCGACCATTTCATCGCCGGTCGGTCAGGACAGATTTCAGGTCAGCGGGTGGGGGTATAGCGGCCGCTCGCGTACCAGGCGAAGGAAGCGAGTTGCAGCAGTAGGAGGAGGCCGAGCGCCATCATATAGGCGCTCCCGATTTCGTGGGCGCCATCAGCGGTGAGGCGATCGAGCAGCCAGCCGATACCGGATTGAAATAGTGCCGAGGCCAGGAAGAGCATCAGATTGGCGGCCGATTGCGCGCGGCCGGCCAGCTGCTTTCCGAAATGTGCGGCGAGGGTGGCGTAGCCCAGGTTTGCTGCCTGGCCGGCAAAGCCGTAGAGCACCCAAAGGAAAGGCAAGGGTACCGGCAGTCTGAGGATCATGAATATCTGCGCTACCACGAAAATTGCAAAGAGCCCACCGACGACAGTCTTCAGGCTTATGCCATGGCGCTGCGCGGCATCGGCGATGAACCCGGTCGAAAGCGACCCGAAGGCGAAGGCGGCACCCAAGATCATCAGCTGTTCGCCGGCGCTATGCCGGTCAAGACCCATCACGTCATTCATCCAGCGCGTTGCCCACAGACTCTGCACCGCGATGAAGGTGCCGGATATGGCGGCGACCATGGGGGCGACGCGCCAGAACACGGCGTCCTTGAAAATGCCGGCATAGCCTTTGATCTGCGCGGCAAACGCCACCTTGTGGTGGTCGTCCTCCCGCTTCGGCACCAGGAAGAAGATGCTGGCGGTGACGACCAACGTGAAGATGGCGAGGACCCAGAATAGGCCGCGCCAGCCGATGAGATCGGCGGCGATCCCGGCAGGGTAGGTTCCGGCGAGAAATCCAAGCCCGCCAAAGGCAACGACGGATGAATTGCCGAGCGCCAGGCGCTGAGTCGGCAGCCACATCGCATTGGCCTTGAACGACGACATGAGGCAGCCGCTCAAGCCCAGGCCGATCAGCAGACGTGCCACGGCAAGGCTCGTGGCATCGGTGCCGAGTGCGAAAAGTGCAGCGCCGATGGAGGCGGCGATGAGGAGCCAGCTCTGCACCAGACGCGGGCCGAAGCGGTCAAGCAGCAGACCCAATGGCAATTGAAAGAGGACGAAGCCGTAAAGATACATCGACGTGAGAAGCCCAAGATCGGTCTTGCTCAGCGACAGTTCGGCAATGAGATCGTCCGAGATCGCCGCATTCACGACGCGGAAGAGGTAGGAGGTGAAATAGCCGGCGGCAAACGGGCCGAGTGCCCGCAAGAGGATGCGGGATGCCATGTCAGAAGACGTTGGCGACGGGATTTGCGCGCGCGGCGCGGCGCTGATCGTAGATCGTGTTGGCGGCCACGGCGCCGACAACGAGCACGCCGCCGTAAAGTGCGTAGACGCCTGGATTCTCGCCGAGGAAGATGAAGACCCACAGGGCGCCGAGGACGGTTTCAACGAGCGAGATGAGGGCCGCTTCCGCGGCCGGGATGAGGCGGGCGCCGGTCGTGAAGAGGATGAGGCCGATCGCAAGCTGCACGGCGCCGAACAGGAAAAGATAAAAGAGGTCGGATCCGGATACCTCAAACGCCAGGCCGCCGCTCAAAGCGAAGCCGATGACTCCCATGATCGCCGTGCCGAGGCAAGTAGCAGGCGTCATCCGCACATGAGAGAAGCGGCGCGTGAGCACGGTCGCGATCGCGAAGCTCAGCGCGATCACGGCCGCGAGCGTCATGCCGATCCAGTCGGCATGGCCTTCGGCCTTCGCGACCATCAGCAGGATGCCGCCGAGTGCGACCAGCATCGCCAGAATGCGCGGCAATCCCAGCTTCTCGCCCATCCAGATCCAGGCCATCAGGCCGGCGATGAGCGGTGCCGTCGATTGCACCACGAGAATGAGGGCGACGCTGGCATGCTGCAGGGCGATCACGAAGGAGATCGAGGCGGTCGCAAAACAGATGGCAACACCGATGCCGCCCGGTCCCATGTTGCGGAAATGGGTCCAGGTTCCGCGTCCATCGCGCAGCAGCAGGAAGACGAGGAGGGCGATGGCGGCGATCGCGCCGCGCCAGCCGACGGTGACCCAGGCATCTGTCGTGATGTGGCGCGCGATCAGTCCGCCAAGGCTCCAGCAGATGGCGGCCGCAAGGACCAGGAACGTTCCCTTGCGGTGTTGCGATGCGGCACTGTCGGACATGCGGTTTCTACTCCCCCGAATTGCCGGCAGCATAGATGGCGCCGGGCCGTCGGCAAGGCCCAACGCTTCATGGCAGCTATGCGGACGTCCTTATTTCCGCGCCACCATGCGCGGCTTCGCCCAGCAGCCAGGCGCGGAAGGCGGCGAAGGGCGCATCCTCGAGCGCTTCGCGCCGATAAATGAGATGCCAGGCGCGGCCCGGATCGCGCAGCTCCAGATCGAAGAGTCGCACCAGGCGCCCGGCCGCGAGATCGTCCTGAACGTAGGGCGCGCGGGCAAGGGCGACACCAAGCCCGTCGAGGGCGGCCTGGATCGCGAAGGTCGAATAGTCGAAGGAGAGCCGCCGCCGGAAACGCGCCGGGTCGAGACCGCTTTCACTGAGCCAGCGCGGCCATTCCTTGGGCGCATGCGCCACCTCGAGCAAGGTGTGGTGCTGCAGGTCGCCAAGCTTCCGGATCGTTTCGGCAAGCGAGGGTGCCGCGACCGGGAAGAGTGTGGCGCTGAAGAGCGGTTCGGCTTCGAGGCCGGGCAGGGGCGTGGCGCTCAGGCGGATCGTCGCCGCCCAATCGGAGCGCAGTGTGACCGTGTCATCGATCGCCGTCACCAGCCGCACCTCGATTCCCGGATGCTGGCGCTGGAAGTGCTGCAGGCGCGGGATGAGCCAGCGCATCGCGAAAGTGGGGCCAACCGCGACCGAAAGGCCCGGCAGCGTCGTGCGGCGGACACTGTCGACCGCCGCCTCAAGCCGCCGGAACGCGTCATCGAGCAAAGGGGTCAGGCTGCGCCCGGCCGGGGTCGGCACCAGCGAATTGGGATGGCGCTCGAAGAGCGTCTGCCCGATCTGCCCCTCGACCAGCTTCACCAGCCGGCTAATCGCGGTCTGGGTCACGTTGAGCTCCGCCGCCGCCGCGACGAAGCTCCCCAAACGTAAGGCAGCCTCGACAGCCTTTAAACCCTTCAAAGACGGCATCATAGCTCGATATACCCCAACAAATTATTGGCCTACTCTGGCATATTGGCGTTGGCGGGAAAAGGCCCCCCGAACCTAGATTCGCTCTGGCCATTTGATGGCCAGCAGAGGAGCCGGCGCATGAGCCCCGCGATCGCCTTCATCGCCACGTTTGTCGCGGTTCTCAGCACCTCATTTGTCTCCGGCATCTTCGGCATGCTGGGTGGCCTCATCCTGATGGGCCTCCTGCTCATGGTTCTGCCGGTGCCGGCAGCGATGAGCCTCCATGCCGTGACGCAGATGACATCGAACGGCTGGCGGGCGCTCCTTTGGTACCGGCTGATCCTGTGGCGAGTCATGCCGGGTTACATCCTGGGCTCGCTGATGGCCTTCGCCTTGCTCACCTGGATCAGCTTTCAGCCGCCCACCGCCTGGGTCTATATCGGGTTGGGCCTGGTGCCGTTTATCGCCGTCGCGGTGCCGCCGCGCTTGGCTCCCGACATCCGCCAGCCCTTCGCGCCCATGCTGCTGGGCTTCATCGTGATGAGCATCCATGTGCTGGCGGGCGTCTCCGGCGCGCTCCTCGATATCTTCTTCTTCCGCACCGATCTCGATCGACGGCAGATCGTCGCCACCAAGGCCTTCTCGCAGACGATCGGCCATCTGCTGAAACTTGCCTATTTCACCCTGATCGCAACGCAGGACGATATCGCCGCCGACGTGCCGCTCTGGATCTTCGGCGTCTCGATCGTGACGGCGATGGCGGGAACGAGCCTGGCGCGGCTGGTGCTGGAGCGGATCAGCAACCGCGCCTTCCAGCTTTGGACCCGCTGGCTTGCCGCTGCGATCGGTGCCGTCTATCTGGTACGCGGATTGATGATGCTGGTGTGACGGCGCGCACAGCCGCCGCTCCATTTCCTGCTGGGCCATCGTGACTTTCCGCCGCGCAACCGCTATCCTCTGCGTCCTGAATCGATTTGGCTCGAGGGTCTTTTATGCTGCGGTTTCAAGGGCAGTCAGCGTCTTCCAAGCATTGGCGCCGATTTGCCGGTTTCGGCCTGGCGACGATCATCTTGAGCGGCTGTGCCGCTCAGCCGACCCAGCCACCCGTGGCAGCGGCACCCGCACCCGCGCCGGCTCCGGCCCCCGTGGCACCGGCACCGACGGGGGCGGTGCCCGATTTCACCCAGATCCAGCAGACCAGCTGCCCCAAAGAGGCTACAAGTTATCAGGAATGGGTGGCCCGCTTCGGCGCCTATGCGCTCCATCAGGGCGAGCCGGAAAAGGTGATCCGCACGGCCTTTGCCGACGTTACCGAGAACCCGAAGATCCGCGACCGCGCCGGCAAGCAGCCGGAATTCGTGACGCCGGTCTGGACCTATCTCGACCGCGCCGTGTCGCCGGAACGTGTGGCGCGCGGGCAGGAGAAGCTCGCCGAGGTGCGCAGCATCGCCGCCGGCGTCGAGCAGGATTACGGCGTCAGCACCGCCGTGCTGATGGGCATCTGGGGAATCGAGACCGATTTCGGCAACAATTTCGGCGACGTGAATGTCTTCGAAGCCCTCTCCAATGTCGGCTACGGCACCAGCCGCAAGGATTTCGCCTGCACCGAGCTCATCTCGGCTTTGAAAATTGCCGCCAAGGGCAGGGTGGCGCCCAATCAGATGATCGGCTCCTGGGCCGGCGCCATGGGCCACAGCCAGTTCCTGCCGTCGAACTATCTCACCATCGCCGTCGACCGCGACGGGTCGGGTGCCCCCGACCTCTGGACCTCGATGCCGGATGTCTTTGCCTCGACCGCCAACCACCTGTTGCGCGACGGCTGGCAGCGCGGCCTCACCTGGGGTTTCGAGGTGAGGCTGCCGCAGAACTTCCCCTATCAGGAAGCCGAACTCGATATCGAAAAGCCGGTCGGCCACTGGCAGCAGCGCGGCGTGCGCACAATCGATGGCCAGCCGCTGCCGGCGCTTCCCGGCGGTACGTCGATCCTGCTGCTCGCCGGGCACAGGGGGCCGGCCTTCCTGGTCACGAAGAATTTCAAGACCATCCTTAAATACAATTACTCGACCTCCTATGCCCTCTCGGTCTCCTATCTCGGCCAGCGGGTGATGGGCGGTCCGGGGATCGTGGGGACGTGGCCGGTCGATGAGCCCGCCTTGTCGCTCGACGAGCGCGAAGAGTTGCAGCAGCGGCTGGTCGACCGTGGCCTCCTTGAAGGATCGGTCGACGGCGTCATCGGCCTGAAGTCGCGCAAGGCGATCCGCGCCTTCCAGCTGAAGGCGGGTCTCCCGGCCGACGGATTCGCCACCAAGGCGCTGCTTGAGGAACTACGCCGCGCCACGGCTGGCTGAACCCCTTTATCCGTTTGAAACTTAAGGAAAAGCGCCGGATTGCTTTTCCTTCCCCGATGGTTATAGTCCCGCCTTTCGGGAAGGTTGGGGCGGTTTGCCGGACCCTGACGGCCAAGTAACTTCAGGGAGAGATTCCATGTTTATTTCCGAGGCATATGCGCAAGCCGCCGACGCCGCCGCACCGGGTGGTGCCGCTGCCATCATGCAGTTCGCGCCGATCATCCTGATCTTCGTCGTCTTCTGGTTCTTCCTGATCCGCCCGCAGCAGAAGCGCATGAAGGAACATCGCGCGCTGGTGTCCGCGGCGAAGAAGGGCGACAAGATCGTCACCAATGGCGGCATCCTGGGCGTCATCACCAAGGCCGTCGATGGCGAGAATGATGTCGAGGTGGAAATCGCGACCGGCGTCAAAGTCCGCGTCGTGCGTTCCGCCATCCAGGAAGTGCTCAACCGCACCCTGCCGGCCGGCAAGGCTGAAACCAAGAAAGACGGCGCCAACGACGCCTGATGCCCGCACCGGGCGGTGCCTGAGATGGCACCGCCGGTCCGACGCGCTCGATCACTGGGAACCGGGGCTACATGCTGCACTTCTCGAAATACAAAATCACGCTGATCCTGGCCGTCCTGCTGGCCGGGCTCTACACGGCCCTGCCCAATCTCTTCGCCGGCAAGCTCGACCAGCTTCCGTCCTGGCTGCCGGCGCGGACGGTGAGCCTCGGTCTTGATCTGCAGGGCGGTTCGCATCTGCTTTACGAAGTCGACACGGCCGCGTTGGTGAAGGGCAAGCTCGACGCCGTCGAGGACGAGATCCGCAGCGCCATGCGCGAAAAGAAGCTTGGCTACACCGATCTTGGCGTCAAAGGCGACCGCATCACCTTCAAGCTGCGCGACCTCTCCGCCGTCGACACCGCGCGCGAGGCGCTGGCGAAAGCGACGATCGGCATGCAGCTCGACATCGCCGATGACGGCTCCGTTGCCGTCTATTTCAGCGATACCGCTCTTGCCGAAATCAAGAAGCACGCCGTCGAGCAATCGATCGAGATCATCAACAAGCGTATCGACCAGACCGGCACCAAGGAGCCAACCATCATCCGCCAGGGTGATGACCGCATCGTCGTTCAGGTGCCGGGTGTCAGCGATCCGCAGCGCCTCAAGGATCTCATCGGCAAGACGGCGAAGATGGAATTCAAGATGGTGGACGAGGTGGCCGAGTCCACCGGCACCGCGCCGCCGACCTCGATCCAACTCCCCGTCATCGACAAGGACGGCGCGCCGGGCCAGAAGCTTTGGATCAAGAAACCCGTCATGGTGTCGGGCGAAAACCTGACCGATGCCCAGCAGGGCTTCGAAAGCGGCATGCCGATCGTCCAGTTCAAGTTCGACACGGTCGGCGCGCGCAAGTTTGGCGACGCCACCAAGGCCAATGTCGGCAAGCGCTTCGCCATCGTGCTCGACAACCAGATCATCAGCGCGCCGGTGATCCGCGACGCCATCCTCGGCGGCAGCGGCATCATCAGCGGCAATTTCACCACGGAGAGTGCCCGCGACCTTTCGATCCTGCTGCGTGCCGGTGCCTTGCCGGCGCCCTTGACGGTGCTGGAGGAACGCACGGTCGGCGCCGATCTCGGTGCGGACTCGATCGAAGCGGGCAAGCGCGCCTGTCTCATCGCCATCGCCTTCATCGCCGTTGCGATGATCGTGCTCTATGGCCTGTTCGGCATTTTCGCCAATCTGGCCATGGTCCTCAATGGCGTCCTGATGCTGGGCTTCCTCTCGGCGATCGGCGCCACGCTGACCTTCCCCGGCATTGCCGGCATGGTCCTGACGCTCGGCATGGCGGTCGATGCCAACGTGCTGATCCTGGAGCGCGTGCGCGAAGAGGTGCGCAATGGCCGCTCGCCGGTCACCGCCATGGAAGCCGGTTACCGCGAAGCGCAGGCAACGATCTTCGATGCCAACGTGACGCACGCCATTTCGACCATGTTCCTGTTCGCGTTCGGCTCGGGCCCGATCAAGGGCTTCGCCGTCACGCTGCTCATCGGCATCGTCAGTTCGGTCTTCACGGCGGTGGTCGTTACCCGCCTGATGACGTCGATCTGGCTGCGCCGCGCCCGCCCCAAGGCGCTGCCGCTTTAAGGAAACGAGGGAAGAGACATGTTCAAGCCGCTCCACCTGGTTCCGCATGGCACGCGCATCAACTTCATGT
>CAZUAL010000053.1:0-6639 GCA_964618305.1 uncultured Dongia sp.
GGATACGGTTTCCGCCGTGGGCGAGATCCAGCCCAGGAACTATGTCGATGTCGGCGCCCAGGTCTCCGGCCAAATCATCGCCCTCAACGTGAAGGTCGGCGACGAGGTGCAGAAAGGTGATCTCCTCGCCGAGCTTGATGCGCGCGTCCTGAAGTCCCAGGTCGCTGCCAACCAGGCGCAGCTTCTCAATCTCGGTGCCCAATTGGAAGAGAAGCAGGCGCAGCTGCAACTCGCCAAGGAGCAGTATGAACGCGAGTCCGGCCTGATGGCGCAGGATGCCACCAGCCAGGACGCGCTCGATACCGCCGCCGCCAATCTGCGCTCGGCCAAGGCGCAAATTGCCGCGATCAAGGCGCAGATCAAGGCGACGCAGTCGGAGCTTGAGGGCGATGAGGCCAATCTGGGCTATACGCGGATCTATGCTCCCATGTCCGGCACGGTGGTGAGCCTCGATGCCCGCCTCGGCCAGACGCTCAACGCCAATCAGTCGGCGCCGATCCTGATGCGCATTGCCGATCTCGATACGATGACGGTCGAAGCCCAGGTGTCGGAGGCTGACATTTCGCGCCTTTCCCTGGGTATGACGGCGACCTTCACCACGCTCGGCCAGTCCGATCGGCATTGGAGTGGCGTCCTCCACCAGATTCTCCCGACACCGGAGGAAGTGAACGGCGTCATCCTCTACGATGCCCTGTTCGACGTCGCCAACAGCGACCGGCACCTGATGACGCAAATGAGCGCGCAGGTGAGCTTCTCCGTGGCGAAGGCGGAAAACGTGCTCACCGTTTCTACCTCGGCCTTGCGGCCGAGCCCGGACAAATCTGCACCGGCGGGAAGCTATCAGGTCTTGGTAGCACTCCCCGACGGCAGCTATGCGTCCCGCAATATCCGCGTCGGGGTGAAGAACCGCAACGAAGCCGAAGTGCTGGAAGGGCTCACGGCCGGCGAAAGCGTCGTCGTCGGCGAGCGCAGCGAGAATTCGGCCGCGGCCAATAGAAACGCGCCGCTGAGGTTCCCATGAATCTGACCCGGGTTCGCGGTGCCGACGCGATCGACGCCGGCACCGCCGGTTTTGCTGCGCGCGCACCGCTCATCGAACTCCATGACGTGCGTAAGACCTTCGTCACTGGCGGCGGCATGGCGGTTGAAGTGCTGCACGGCGTCTCGCTTGCCATTCACGAGGGCGAGTTCGTGGCGATCATGGGTGCGTCCGGCTCCGGCAAATCGACCCTTATGAACATCCTGGGTTGCCTCGACACACCGACCAGCGGTTCATATGCCTTTGCCGGGCGCAACACGGCGCAGCTCGACCGTGACGAACTGGCAGAACTGCGCCGCGACGCGTTCGGCTTCGTCTTTCAGAGCTACAATCTCATCGCCACGGCGACGGCCCTGGAGAATGTCGAGATACCGGGCATCTATGCCGGCATGCGGCTCGACGATCGCCGGGACCGGGCAGACATGCTGCTGACCGGGCTCGGCCTTGCCGATCGCCTCGACCATCGGCCAAGCCAGCTTTCGGGCGGCCAGCAGCAACGCGTCTCCATCGCCCGCGCGCTGATGAATGGCGGCCGCATCATCCTCGCCGACGAACCGACCGGCGCCCTCGACAGCAAGAGCGGCGCCGACGTGATGAGTCTTCTGCGGCAGCTTGCCGATGCGGGGCATACGATCATCCTCGTCACCCATGACCGCAACGTGGCGGCCCATGCCGACCGGCTGATCGAGATCGCCGACGGCATCATATCCGCCGACAGCGGGACGAAAATGCGGCCCGCCGCTGTGCCGGGTGCCGAGTTTGCGCTGCCGGACGGTGGGCGCGTCGGCCTTGTCGGCGACGCGTTCGAGGCGGCGAAGATGGCGCTGCGCGCCCTGCGGCGCAATCTTTTCCGCACCATCCTGACGCTGCTCGGCATCGTGATCGGTGTCGGCTCCGTCGTCGCCATGCTGGCGGTGGGCGAGGGGGCGACGAAGGACGTGATGGCTCGCATCAACGCGATGGGCAGCAATCTGCTCGTCATCCGTCCCGGCATGCCCAACCAGCGCGGTCCTTCGGCCGGCGGGATCACGTCGCTGGTGGCGGACGATGCCGATGCCATTGAGAAGCTCGGCAATGTGCGCGCCGCCGTCCCGGAAATGATGAGCAGCGTCACCTTGCGTTTCGGCAATACTGATTATCAGACCCAGGTCACCGGCACGACCGACGGCCTGCCCATCATCCGTGACTGGGCATTGGACAAGGGTTCCTTCTTCACCGACGCCGATGTCGACGGCATCGCCGCCGTCGTCGTCCTGGGCCAGACGGTCGTGAAGAATCTCTTTCCGCCGGGAATCGACCCGATCGGCCAGGTCATCCTCATCAGCAACGTGCCGTTCGAAGTGATCGGCGTCATGGCGGCCAAGGGTGCGGCCTCGTTCGGTCAGGACATGGACGACAGCGCCTTCGTGCCCTTGAGCACGGCAAGCCTCCGCCTTTTCGGTGTCCGCAACCTGCGCTCCGTCACCGTCTCGGTCGCCGACGAGACGCTGATGAACGACGTGCAGGCAAAGATCACGGCGCTGCTCATCGAACGGCACCGGCTGGAGGATTTCCAGATCCGCAACATGGCGGCGATCGTCGAGGCGGCATCGCAGACCGCCGGGACCATGACGATCCTGCTCGGCTCGATCGCCGCCATCTCGCTCGTCGTCGGCGGCATCGGCGTCATGAACATCATGCTGGTGAGCGTTACCGAGCGCACGCGCGAGATCGGCATCCGCATGGCGACGGGCGCCCGCACGCGCAATATCCTGCAGCAATTCCTGGTCGAGGCGGTCATCGTCTCCGCCCTGGGCGGGCTGATCGGCGTCGGCATCGGTATCGCCTCCGCCCTCGTCATCGGCGCCTTCGGCATGAGCATCCAGTTCTCGATCCCCACCATCATCCTTGCCTTCACCTGCGCCGCCGCGGTCGGTCTCGTTTTTGGGCTGATGCCCGCGATCAAGGCGGCGCACATGAACCCGGTGACGGCGCTGGCCAGCGACTGAAGACACATCATGCGCAATGTAACGCTCTATCTCCTGCTCCTGGGCTTTCTGTCCGGCTGCGACCTCCTCGCCGAACCGACCGAGCCGAAAATCACGGCGCCGCAATCCTGGTCCGGGCCGGTGCCGGCGGCAGCCAATGTCTGGCCCGCCGCCGATTGGTGGCACGGTTTCAAGAATGCCGAGCTCGATCAATTGATCGCCGCCGCCAAGACCCAGAATCTCGACATCGGCATGGCGTCGGCCAGGGTCGAGCAGGCGGAAGCGCAATTGCGCTCGAGCAGTTCCAGTCTCTGGCCGCAGCTGAGCCTGGGGTTCGACGCATCACGCCGCGGCCCGCTGGATGCCGAGGCCGTTGCCAAGGAAAGCGCGCAAGGGAGCGGGTCGGGAGGCGGGTCCTCGGCTGCGGCGACCGACACCAATTCATTCGGGCTTTCGCTGTCGGCGTCATACGAGGTGGATTTCTGGGGGCGCAACCGGTCGGCGCGGAACGCGGCGCAGGAATCCTTGCGCGCCAATCTCTTCGACCAGCAGACGGTCGCCCTGACCGCGACGACCTCGGTCGCCACCACCTTTCTTGAAATCCTCTCGCTGCGCGACCGCATCGCCATCGCCGACAACAATCTCGCCAATGCGCGCGACGTGCTGAAGGTGGTCGAAGCGAAGGCCAAGCTCGGTTCGGTGTCGCCGGCCGATCTCGCACAGCAGATCGGCGTCGTCGCGGCGCAGGAAGCGGCGCTGGCTCCGCTTGAGCAGCAGGAGCGCCAGGATGTCTATGCGCTGGCGATCCTGCTGGGGCGCAATCCGGAAGATCTGAGCGTCAAGGCACACTCGCTCGATGAGGTCGCGGTGCCGCCGATTGCCACCGGCCTGCCCTCGGAACTGCTGACGCGCCGCCCCGACATCGCCAAGGCGGAGGCCGATCTTGCCGGTGCCGATGCCAATGTCGTGGCCGCGCGCGCGGCCATGCTGCCCACCGTCAACCTCTCCGGGGCGCTCAGCCTGGAGACGGCGGTGCTCTCGACCCTGTTCGGTCCGGCCGGTGCCGCCTACAGCGTCGCGGGCAGCGTCATGCAGACCATCTTCGATGGCGGCAAGCTTGCCGCCGATGCGGATCTTGCCGAAGCGCAGCGCAAGGAACTCGTGCTCGCCTATCGCAGCGTCATCATCACCGCCTTTTCCGAGGTCGAGAATGCGCTTGAAGTCATTCATGCGCTGGATCGCCAGTACCAGCTGCAGGTGGTGCAGGTCGAACAGGCCGACAAGGCCTTCCGGATTGTCAGCGCGCGCTACAAGGGGGGCAGCGACGACCTCATCACGCTGCTCGATGCCCAGCGCACCCTGTTCGACGCGCAGGATTCGCTGGGCCAGCTGCGGCTGCAGCAGCTGCAGGCCATCGTCACTCTCTATAAGGCGCTCGGTGGTGGCTGGCAGATGAGCGACCCGGCCGCCTGAAGCCGAGCGGGAGGCAGGAGTGGGCCCTCAATGTGAGGGCCGAATATAATTGCGAATGATTATTAATCGCGTTAACGTGCCGGCCAAATTTGCCCCTACGGAGCTTCCGGCCCGCCCAAATGAGCGACCTTGAGGAACTATTTCGCCGCCATGCCAAGGAGTTACGGCGATTCCTGAGGCGCCGGGTCGCCAATGCGGAGCTGGCAGCGGATCTCGCCCAGGAAGCCTTCTACCGGCTGTTGCGCAGCCGGCAGAGCGGGGTGGGGGAGGCCAACAATGCCGCCGACGGGCGGGCATATCTCTTCAGCATTGCCGCCAATCTGGCGATCGACCATCGCCGCCAAGCCCTTCGCCAGCCTCAGGATTCCGACGCCGAGGGAGAAATGGCGGCGCATCCGGATCCGCGGCCATCGGCGGAGCGGCGTGCCCTGTCGCGGGAGGAATGGCAGATCCTGACATCGGCGGTGGACGGCCTGCCGCCGCGCGCCCGGCAGGTTTTCCTCCTGCACAAGGTCGACGAACTCAGCCACGCGGAAATCGCGGCCCGGCTTGGCATCTCCAAGAACACGGTGATCGTCCATATGGGGCGCGCCCTGGCCCATTGCCGGCGGGTCATGGCCCAGCACCGCGGCGAAAACGGCTGAGAGGTCTGGTGCCTCGAATTCCTCTAACTCACTGTAATAAAATAATATATTAAAACGCTGCCTGCCGCCGCATGTCCCAGATGAGTACGCCGCCAGCCAGGTGAAGAAAATTTCCCCCACTGAGTAATGGTGTCGCACTCCTGCTTCGTCCTTTGTTTCAGAATGCAAATGCGAATGACTCGCATTATTGAGTAAAGCCGGCGCCGCCGGCTCGGGATGGGGCAGTAAAAGAATGAACGAGAGTGGGGCAACGGGGCGCGCGACAGCGCGCAGCCGCGGGGGCAGGTTCAATTTCAACGTAGCGCTCATTCTGGGCGGGGCCGCCCTGGCGGGCGGGGGCATCGGCAAGGCGCATGCCGATCAGCCCGCGCCGGGGGCTGACTGGCAAAAGCGGCTGAACGAGATCTCGTCGGGCGACGCGCTGCGCATGAACACCTTCGCCACGCAATTGGCGCAGGCGGGCACCACCATCGACTTCGACATCCCGGCCCAGCCGCTCGGCGCTGCGTTGAAGGCCTTTTCCGAGGCGACCGGCATCGCGATCATCGCCGACGCCGCCCTGATGGAAGGTCTCACCTCGTCCCCCGTCACGGGGAACATGAGCGCCGACGAGGCGCTTAAGATGCTGCTTGCCGGAACAGGCATCGCCTACCAGCCGACCGCGAACAATGCCGTGACACTGCAGAAAGTGGCGGCGGGCGAGGGCGGCGAACTGGCGCCGCTCACCGTCGAGGATAGTGCCGAACAGGAACCGCTCAGCGATGGCTACCAGGCGCTCAAGGCGGGATCCACCAAGAACACGCAGCCGCTGCGCGATACGCCGAAGACGGTCGTCGTCGTCACCGAGAAGCAGATCGAGGACCGCGGCATCACCGATATGAAGCAGGCGTTGCGCACGGTGCCCGGCGTCACCATGAACCAGGGCGAAGGCGGCACGCGCGGCACCAACTTCCGCATCCGCGGCTTCGACGGCAACCGCTCCGACAATTATGTGGACGGCATCCGCGACGCGACCGTCGGCAGCTTCAAGGACACCTTCAACTACGAGCAGATCGAGGTGAACAAGGGGCCGAGCTCCGCCGTCGGCGGCCGTGGCTCGGCTTCGGGCGCCATCAACTCGGTCACCAAGACGCCGAAGGCCGACACGTTCTACAATCTCAACGGATCGCTCGGCACCGACAACACGAAGCGCGTTACCGTCGACCTCAATCAGGAGGTGCCGGAAGAATATACCGATATCGGTGGCGTCGCTCTCCGCCTCAACGGCATGTGGCATGATTCCGATGTCGCCGAGCGCGACGTGACGACCAGCGAGCGCTGGGGTATCGCGCCGTCACTCGCCATCGGTCTGGGCGAGCCATTCACCGCGACCTTCAACTACATGCACGCCGAATCCGACAACATCCCGGATTACGGCCTGCCCACCTTCCACAACGAAGTCCTCGATATCGACCGCTCCAATTTCTATCACCAGAAGAATGTGGCGCAGGAAAACAGCAATGTCGACAGCGTCGGC
>CAZUAL010000053.1:6649-17136 GCA_964618305.1 uncultured Dongia sp.
GCTCGAATACGAGGCGGCGGATTGGCTGAAGTTGACCAATCAGACGCGTGCGCAATGGAGCGATGTCTTCAGCATCGCCGGCCATGTGCGCGCCGAGCAGGGGGCGACGACCTACTATCCGTTCGTGAACGTGAACCACAACCCGCGCGGCTACGAGGACGAGTATTACAATAACCAGACCACGGCCGCTCTCGACTTCGAGACAGGTCCCTTCACGCACGAGATGCTGCTCGGCTTCGACATCAGCCGCGAAAAGCGGCGGGTGCAGAGCTACATCATCCGCATGTTGGGGAAGGACGGCCTCTGGTATTCAACCGTTCCCAATGTCAGCGTCACAGATCCCGACAACGACTTCATCGTCGATTACGAATTGTCGGCGACGACCAGCACCTACTATAGGGGCGATACCAAGGCCGTTTACGGCTACGACACAATCAGTTTCCTCGACGACATGTTCGAGTTGAGCAGCGGGTTGCGTTACGAATGGCTTGACGCCGTCACCACCAACGCGGCCGGCGCCAAGTTCCGCAACAAGGACGAATATTTGAGCTGGCAGGCAGGCCTCGTCTTCAAGCCGGTCGAGAATGGCAGCATCTATTTCGGCTATGGCAAGTCCTTCACGCCGCAGGATTCGGATCTCGCAGTCTCGACCACCATCCCGGAAGACCAGGCCAAGGCGCTTGCGTCGCAGACATTCGAAATCGGCACCAAGTGGGATGTCCTTGACGAGAAGCTCTCGCTGACGGCGGCGATCTTCCAGACCGACAAGGACGGTCAGCTCGTCAACAATGGTGACTCGACCAACCCGGACTATGTCGTCACCGGCAAGCAGCGCGTGCGCGGCGTAGAACTCGGTGTATCAGGCGAGGTGGCCGAGGGCTGGAACGTCTCAGCCGGCTACACCTACATGAAGGGCAAGATCGTCGAGGCGGCAAGCACCAGCGACGCGGCGGTTTTCCGCAACATGCCGGATCACGCCTTCTCCCTCTTCACCACCTACGATCTTCCCTGGTGGAACCGTGATGTCACCGTGGGCGGCGGCGTCACCTATATGGGAACGCGCAAATATCTCTTCGGCAACTCGGATGAGAAGAACATCGATACCTATTGGGTCTTCGATCTCATGGCGCAGTATCGCCTGACCGAGAATGTCGAGTTCCAGTTCAACCTCTACAACCTGACGGACGAATTCTATGTGGATCAAGTCGGCGGCGGCTTCGTGACGCCGGGGGCGGGCCGCTCAGCCCTCTTCACGACCAGCCTGAAGTTCTAGAGCGGCGAAAAATTGTTGTGTGTGCAACGCCCCGGCCGAGACATCGGCCGGGGCTAAGCCGGTTTTAGGATGAGAGATTAGAATGTTGGTGCGAATTCCCGGTCTTCTGTCGCCGGACGAGGTTTCCTTTTTCCGCCGGCGGCTCGATGAGGCCGATTGGATCGATGGCCGTGTCACGGCGGGGCAGGGTTCGGCCAAGGTGAAGCGAAACACCCAATTGCCGGAGGAGAGCGAGGCCGCGGCCGAACTCGGGGACCGCATCCTGACCGCCCTTGAAGGGAACGCGCTCTTCATCTCCGCAGCCCTTCCGGCGCGCGTCTTCCCGCCCCTCTTCAACCGCTATGGCGCCGGCGACGGCTTCGGCGCGCATGTCGACAATGCAATCCGCCAGGGCCTCGATGCCGATGCGCGCATCCGCACCGATCTCTCCTGCACGCTCTTCTTGAGCGCGCCCGAAGAATATGACGGCGGCGAGCTTGCCATCGACGATACCTATGGCACGCACCGGGTGAAGCTACCGGCCGGCGACATGGTGCTCTATCCCTCGACTAGCCTTCATGCCGTCACGAACGTGACGCGCGGCGTGCGCGTCGCCTCCTTCTTCTGGCTGCAGAGCATGGTGCGCGACGATGGCGAGCGCCGGCTCCTCTTCGAACTCGATCGCTCGATCCAGGGCCTCAATGCCGATCAGCCGAGCCATCCGTCGGTGCTGCCGCTGACCGGCATCTATCACAACCTTCTCCGCCGCTGGGCGGACCTTTGACTTGGGGACAGACCATGAAGCGCATGACCTTTCGACAGCTGCTGCAGGAAATCCACCTGTGGCTCGCCCTCATCCTCTTCATGCCGCTGGTGATCCTGGGGCTCACCGGATCGGTGCTGGTCTATCATGACGATTTCCCGGCCTGGTTCGGCAGCGATGAGGCGCGTTATTCGTTGACCCAAGGCGATCCGGCGCCGATCCAAGCTCTCATCGCTGCGGCGGCTGCCTCGGCCGGCGACAACATGAAGCCCGCCGTCGTGACGCTGCCCGCCAACCCCAATGAGCCGGCCACCATCCGCTTCGCGCGCGCCACGGCAGGCGGGCAGGGTCAGTCTCAGAGCCAGGGCCAGGCTTCGCAGGGCCAAGCTTCCCAGGGCCAACCACCGCAGGGTCAACCACCGCAGGGCCAGCCATCACAAGGACAGGGAATGGGTCCCGGCGGCATGATGGGTGGGACGCAGGTGAAGATCGATCCTGTTTCCTTGGCCGTACTCGAGGTTCAGAAAGGCCGCGGCGGGCAAAGTGGATTCATGGGGATCATGCACCAGCTCCACGGGTCGCTGATGATTCCTGGATGGGGCCGCGACATCGTCGGCTGGCTCGGAATCGTCATGCTTTTCTTAGGGGTCAGCGGCCTCGTCATCTGGTGGCCGCGCCAGGGTCAGTGGCGCCAGCAGCTCACCATCAAGCGGGGGGCCACGACCATGCGGCTCAACCGCGACCTCCACTACACGTTCGGCTTCTATGGCCTCATCGTCTTCGTGATCGTCAGCTTCACCGGCCTCTATATCGTCTATCCGCAGCCGATCAACGCATTGGTCGGCCTCGTCTCGCCGGTCCGCGATCTGCGGCCCAACGCGGCGACGGTGACGCCGCACCCGGGGGCGGCACCGCTCGATCTTGAAGGCGCGCTTTCGCTGGCCGCCGCCACCGTCCCGGCCGATCTCAAACTGCAGAGCCTCTTCCTGCCGCAGCGGCCGGACCAGCCCTACCGTTTGAGCTATGCGCGCGCCGGCCAAGACGGGCCGATGTTCAATGCAACACTCTTCATCGATCCCTGGACGGCACAGGTGATCGAGTTGCGCGATCCCACCAATTACTCGGCCGGCGAGACCTTCGCCCTCTATCAGCGGCCCCTCCATTACGGGCTTGGCTGGGGGGCTATCTGGAAGTTCCTGGTCTTCCTCTCCGGCCTGCTGCCGCTGTTTTTCACCGTTACCGGCCTCACCATGTGGTGGCTGAAGCGTCAGCGGCGGAAACGCGCGGCTCTTACCCAGGTCCAGCCGGTTGCATGAGGCATTGAATGCTATTGCGAGTCAGTCGCATTTGCAGCATAACAACAAGCAAGGGGGGGGGCGCCATGCCGCCGTCTGCGGGGAGCTAATTATTTGAAATACGGACTTTTTATTGGACAGCTGTTGATCTGCGCCGCGATCCTGGTGGCTCCGCCGGCCGCTGCCCAGCAGCAAACCGCCCCCACAGACCCAGCCGTGGCGGCACCAGCTCCGGCGGACGGCACGGCATCAGCCCCGGTTGATCCGGCGCTGCCGGCACCCGCAGCACTTCCGGCCGCTGCACTTCCTGACGGTGCGCTTCCAGCCGGCGACGGCCAAGTGCCGGCCGACGGCAGTGCCGCCCTTTCTGCCGAAGCGCCCGCCATCCTGCCGCATGACCTATCCCCCTGGGGCATGTTCATGCAGGCCGATTGGGTCGTGAAGGGCGTGATGATCGGGCTCGCTCTCGCCTCCATCGTCACCTGGACCGTCTGGCTGGTCACCAGCCTGGAAATCATGGCCGCGCGCCGCCGTGCCCGGGCGATGCGCCATCATCTCGGCGCATCGCCTTCTCTTGCCACCGCTTTCGCTACGGCACCGCAGCAGCGGGGCGCCGCGCTGGATCTCCTCGCCGCCACGGCGCGGGAAGTGGAGATCTCCGCATCACTTCCGGCGGAAGGCATCAAGGAACGCATCGCTTCGCGCCTGGAGCGGATCGAGGCGGCGGCATCGCGCCATGCCACGCGCGGCACCGGGATTCTTGCGACCATCGGCTCGACCGCGCCTTTCGTGGGCCTCTTCGGCACGGTCTGGGGCATCATGAACGCCTTCATCGGCATTTCGAAATCACAGACCACGAATCTTGCCGTCGTGGCACCGGGTATCGCCGAAGCCCTGCTCGCAACCGCCATCGGTCTCGTCGCCGCTATCCCGGCGGTTGTCATCTACAACAAGTTCACCCGGTCCATCTCCGGCTACCGCGCGTTGCTCGCGGACGTTTCCGCCGAACTCCTGCGCCTGGTGAGCCGCGATCTCGACCGCGCCAATCATGCGCTGCCCGCCACCTATCGCGATGCGGCGGAATAGGAGCGCTTCATGGCGGTGAAGCTCAGCCATGGTGACGACGATCTCGACGTCAACCACGACATCAACGTGACGCCCTTCATCGACGTCATCCTGGTGCTGCTCATCATCTTCATGGTGGCGGCACCGCTTTCGACCGTCGATGTCCAGGTCGATCTGCCAGCCTCGACCGCGACGCCGCAGCCGCGCCCAGACAAGCCCGTCTTCCTCACCATTGATGAGAGGCTGGGTTTGAGCCTCGGCAACGACAAGGTGCCGCGCGAGACCTTCGCGCTGGCACTCGAAGCGCTGACCAAGGGCGACAAGGAAACGCGCATTTTCCTGCGTGCCGACGAGGAGGTGGCCTACGGTGAAATCATGGTCGTCATGAACATGCTGCGCGAGGCGGGCTATCTCAAGATCGCACTTGTCGGCCTTGAGCAGGCGCCGCTTCCGTGAGGCATCCATGACGGCGCAAGCGCTCGCCCTTTCCGTTGACCGGCCGGCGGATGGATTGAGCCGCTGGACACTGGCCGCTGCGACCGTGCTGGCTCTTCATGCCGGAGCGGCCTTCGCCATTCATGCCCACCACGCGCCGGCCGAGATGATCATGCCGCCGGCGACAGTCATTGCCTTTGAGCTGGCGCCGGTGCCGGTGGCCCCGCTACCGCCGCCGATGGTCGAGATGCCGGAAATCGAGCCCGTCGTCGACCCGCTGCCGCCGATCAGCGAACTTGATGTCATTCCCCCGGCGCCGCCGGACGTGAAGGTGGCCGTCGCCGTGCCGGAAAAACCGAAGCCGGTGAAGAAAAAGAAAAAGCAGGAACCGACCAAGAAGAAGAAAATGAAGGCCCCGCCCGTCGAGGCCCCGCCGCAGGTCTTCAAGACCGCAAGCGACCTGCCGTCGACGACCAGGGTGGAGGCGCCTGCCCAGCCGGTCGCTGCCACGGCACCCGTCGCCGCCGGCCCCTCGCCGGACGATGTCGCGCGGTTGAGCGCCGCAACCAATCAATGGGAATTGGCCTTCCGCAAGCATATCGAAAAGTATCGCCGCTATCCGAAATCGGCCCGGCGCAAGCATCAGGAAGGGATGCCGGTCGTCACCTTTGTTTTCGACCGCGCCGGCACCGTGCTGGAAGCACGCGTCACCCGTTCCTCCGGGGTTGAAAGCCTCGATGAGGAGGCGATCGCCACCTTCGAACGCGCCTCACCCCTGCCGCCGCTGCCGCCCGAAATCGATGGCCAGCGCCTGCAACGCAGCATCGCCATCCAGTTCAAGCTGAACTGAGTTCGACCGCCATGTCGCAATAGCGCGCCTGGCTTGGCGGACCGGCGGCGATGCGGATCCTTGGGTTTTGCATGTTCAGCCATTGCACCGAGAAGATGGTGAAGCCGATCGGATCGGTGGGCGAGGTGCCGTCGCGGCAGATCGGGCGGGCCGTCAAGGCCGCCAATACCTGACCTTCGGTCAGCGCGGCTTCCATCGCCTGCAAGCGATCCGCCGAAGAAGACGAGGCGAGATGCGGGGCGCGCTTGGGATGGTTGGTGTGGCAATAGCCGGTGGCGGCACTGTCGATCCGCCGCACGCCATCGGCATCGCATTCGAGACCCAACCATCCGCTGGAATCGGCAACGAGGTAATGGAGGCCGGAGGCATGGGCGATGCGGCGCAGGAACGCCTCGCCGCGCACGAGATCCGGCTCGTCGAGAAAGCCGCGGATGACGCAGAGCGCCGGCAGGCCGTCGCTCCGGTGGGGCAATTGCAGCAGCGTGTTGCAGCAGATGGAAAGGCCCCGGTCGTTGATGCCGGTCATGCCGATCGTCCCGGCAAGCGTCGCGACCAGGCCCGCTCCCCCCGTTGTTTCCTGTTGTTCGTAACGCAGGATCACCTGCAGACCGTCCATCCAGCCGGTGATGTCCAAATTCTGCCCGGACCAGACTGCGCCCTTGTCATCGCGAAAGGCGAAGCTGGTGCAGGCTTCCGCCTTCTTCTCGGCGAAAAACCACCATTGCTCGTCGGTGAGGTTGAGCGCGAAGATGTCGTCGACCTCTTGTGCCGCACCTTCGGCGATCCCGCGGATTTCTTCCCACAGATGCGGCGTCCAGCGTTGGATCGCGCCGGTAAAGCGCGTCTCGCCCAGCAGGCGCCGCTGCGCCTCACGGTAGGGGAGCTTGGTCTGCTTTTCCGTCTCGACGCGCCATAGTTCGATGTGGCGGGCAATCAGATCGCGCGCCGCCTCTCCATGCGCGCGCCCGCGCGACTGCGCGTTCCCTTTGAGGTCGAGGATAGGGCAGTCCGACTTCATCGTGCATTCACCCGGAGTTTGCGCGCGCGCCGCTGCATCTCGGCGGTGAGGCCGAGGACCAGCGCCGAAATGAGGATCAACACGACCGCCGCCGCGGCAATGGCGGGGCTGATCGATTCACGGACGCCGCTGAAGATCTGCCGGGGCAGAGTGCGTTGCTCCGCTGTCGTGAGAAAGCTCGCAATCACCACCTCGTCGAAGGAGATGAGGAAGGCGACGAGGGCGCCGGTGCAGATGCCGGGCGCCACCAGCGGCACCAGGATGCGGCGGAAGGCATAAATCGGCCCGGCCCCCATCGAGGCGGCGGCGCGCATCAGGCCGCGGTCGAAGCTCTTCAAATTCGCCATCACCGTTGTCAGCACCACGGGTGCGGCGAGCCCGGCATGGGCGAGAATGAGGGCGAGGCGCGAGCCGACCAGCCCCATCGTCGCGTAGAAGCTGAAACAGGCGACGCCCATGATGACGATCGGCAATATGAGCGGCACGGAGATGAGGGCCAGCATCACCTGCTTGCCGGGAAAGCGCCCCAGGAGAGGCCGATCGCCGCCAGCGTCCCGAGCATGGTGGCCAGCAGCGTCGAGGCGGCGCCGACAATGAGCGAATTCAAGAAGGCACCGGTCCAGCGCGGGTCGGTGAAGACGGTCGCATACCATTGCCCCGACCAGCCCGGAACCGGCAATGTCAGCAGCGAACCGCTGGTGAGCGAGATCGGCACCATGATGGCGATGGGTGCCAGGATGAAAAGCAGCACCAGCCCGGTATGGATCGCCGCCAATTGGGCGCGCAGACGCGGCCAGAAATGCATCACGCGTTTCTCCGGCTGAGTTTCTGGAACGCCGCCCAGGCGAGCATCGCGAAACCTAGAATGAGGAGGAGCTGCACGGCGAGCGCTGCGGCAAGGCCCCAGTTAAGCGTCTTGTTGGTGAAGGAGGCCACATAGGAACTCAGCATCTGATCCTGCGGTCCGCCGATCAAAGCGGGCGTGATGTAGTTGCCGAGCGCGAAAACGAAGACGATGCCGGCACCGGTGACGATACCGGGGGCGATGAGCGGCAGCTGGATGCGCCAATAGGTCTGCCACCAATTGGCGCCGAGCGATCCGGCCGCGCGCACCAATTCCCTGGGCAGCTTCACGACGACAGCGAGGATGGAGAGGATCATCAGCGGCAGCAGCACCTGGACCATGGCGATATAGAGGCTGCCGCGCGTGTAGACGAGATGCAGCGGCTGGTCGATGAGATGCAGGAATTGCAGCGCCGTATTCACCGGCCCTTCGCCCTGCAGGATGATGATCCACGAGACGGTGCGCACCAGCAGCGACGTCCACAGGGGAAAAAGAACCAGCGCCAGCAGGATGCCGGCATAGGGCGGCCTCGCTGAAGCCAGCACATGGGCGACCGGCAGAGCGAGGAGGGCGCAGAGCAGCGTCACGTTGAGGCTGATGACGATCGTGCGCCAGATGGCGGCGCGGAAGATGGCGCGGTCCGCCGTGACCGAGACGATCGCGCCCGCGCCGTCGCGCTCGAGATCAAGCGATTGCAGCAGGTAGAAATCGGTGAAGCGGGACTGGCCGGCCTTGAACATAGCCCAAAGGCGCGGCTCCGCAAGGCCCGGCAGTTTTGCCAGCAATTCGGCCTTGACCGCATCCGGCGGCATATCGGGCGAAAGGGCCGCTGTCGCGGTGCCGCTCTTGATGATGAGGTTGCGGCTGCCGGTCAGTTGCTGGTTAAGGCTTTGCGCCAGCTGCCCGAGTGTCTGGCGTTCCGCGGCAACGCGGATGTCGGCGGCGAAGGCGGCGAAGGCATCGCCGGCGGGGAGGTCGGCGCCCGGCTGCCAGCCGCCAAGGCTCTCCGACGTCAGCGGCAGGTTCGTGGCAATCGCCGAATTGTCGATCGAGCGGGCGAGGAAATGACCGACCGGCACGATGACGGTCACGAGAACGAAGACAAGCAGCGGCAGGACCAGGATGAAGAGACGCATCTCCGCGCTGCTAAGCAGGCGAGAGAGAAGCGGGCGCCTAGATTCCGGCGCCCGCCTCAGGTTCGTCAGGGAAGTCGTATAATCCGACAATGGTCCTGGAATGCCCTATTGAGCGAGCCAGGCTTGGAAACGCTGCTCCAGCGCTTCCTTGTTCTCGGCCCAGAACTCGGTGTCATAGACCGCGCCATGCGGGAGGTTCGCAGCCGAGGTCGGCAGCCGCTGCTGCTCAGCCTCAGTCAAGAACTCGGTCGCCTTCTTGTGGCCAACGCCGTAGGCGTAGTAGCGCGGGAAGCCTGCCTGGTTCTCCGGCTTGGCGAAGAATTCCAGGAACTTCGTCGCTTGCGCGGCGTTCGGCGCGCCCTTGACCAATGCCCACATGTCGGTGCCGTAGAAGAAACCGGCATCCCAGGCGATGACGAAATTAGTCTTGTTCTTCTCGTTCTCCGACGTGACGCGGGCATTGTAGAGGTCGGTCATTACCACTTCGCCGGCCGAGAGATTTTGCAGCGCCTTGGTCGAGCTGGTCCACCAGACGACATGCGGCTTGAACTTGTCCAGCATGGCGAAGGCCTTGTCGACGCCGCCCGGCTTCTTTAGTTCGGTATAGACATCGGCCGGCGCCACGCCCGCCGCCATCATCGCATTCTCCAGCGTGTATTGCGCCTGCCCGAGAAGGCCGCGCTTGCCGGGAAACTTCTCCACGTCCCAGAATTCGGCCCAGCTCTTCGGCCCGTCCTTGATCTTGTTGCCGTCATAGACCATCACCGTCGCCCAGGTATCCGAGGCGATGCCGCAAGGATGGATGGTGCCGGGGAGGTAATCATCCTTCTGCGCATAAATATCGGCGGGCAGCTTCTCGAAAAGGCCTTCGGCGCAGCCGATCTCGAGCCCCGGCGCTTCGGTGCTCACCAGATCGTAGACGATGGAATTGCTTTCGATCTGCGCGCGCAGCTTGGCAATTTCGCCTTCCCACTCGTCCAGCACCACTTTGACGCCGCTTTCCTTGGTGAAGGGCTGGAAGACACCTTTGTCATAGGCCTCGTTCCAGGATCCGCCCCAGCCGACGGCGGTGAAACTCTCCTCGGCGGCGGCAGTGCCGGCACCCGCCGCCATGGTGGCGATGATCGCCGCGGCAGCCCAGATCGCTTTCTCTTTCATCCTAGCCTCCTGTCGTTTGAGTATTTTTGTGTATTGATTTGATCAAATGCTATGGCGATGATATCGGTCTATCAATGCCCGCTCGGCCGATAACTTTTGCGCATTCGGACAAGATTGTGCCCTGATCGACAAGGCGGCATGCAAATGTTTGATCAAATAGGTGAAAGATGATTGCAGCTTCCCTCGGCGCCAATATCGAACTCGATACCGCCATCGCGGACTCGCGCCAGCGTTTCACAGCGGCCAATCCGGCAAGCCTTGCCCGGCACCAGGGGGCCAAGCAGTCGCTGCCGGGTGGCAATACGCGCGCCGTGCTCTATTACGAGCCCTTTCCGCTGGCGATGACGGGCGGCGAAGGGAACCGGCTCACCGATCTCGACGGCCACACCTATGTCGATTTCGTCAGCGAATACACGGCCGGCCTCTACGGCCACTCCCACCCGGTGATCCGTAAGGCGATCGACAAGGCGCTCGATCATGGCTGGAACTTTGCCGGCCGCAACGAAAGCGAAGGCAAGCTCGCCAAGCTGGTGGTCGATCGCATGCCGTCGATCGACCTCGTGCGCTTCACCAACTCCGGCACCGAAGGCAACGTGATGGCGCTTGCCGGCGCGCGCGTCTTCGCCCAGCGCAACGGCCGCGCCAAGGCCACCAAGGTGATGGTGTTCCAC
>CAZUAL010000054.1:0-16854 GCA_964618305.1 uncultured Dongia sp.
CTACGGGCAGGCCCTGAATAAAAAACAACGAAGCGATCGGCCACGGGCTCGAGGGCGATTTCAACCGCAAGAAGACCTCAGCCTTTGCAGGACTGCTGGGCGAGCGCATCGCGGCACCGGGTGTGACGGTGGTCGATGACGGCACGCTCACCGACCGCAGGGGCTCGCTCACCATCGACGATGAAGGCACGCCCACCCAATGCACGACGCTTATCGAGGACGGCATCCTCAAGGGCTATCTGCAGGACCGGCAGAATGCGCGCCTCATGGGCATGAAGCCCACGGGCAATGGCCGGCGGCAGAGCTTTGCACACAACCCGATGCCGCGCATGACCAACACGATCATGCTGGCCGGCAAGCACGACCCGGCGGAAGTGCTGGCCTCGGTAAAGAAAGGCCTCTACGCCGTCAATTTTGGCGGCGGGCAGGTCGATATCACCTCCGGCAAGTTCGTCTTCTCGGCCTCGGAAGCCTATCTCATCGAGGACGGCAAGATCGGCCCGGCGGTGAAGGGGGCGACCCTCATCGGCAACGGCCCTGATGTGCTCACCAAGGTCGGGATGATCGGCAACGACATGAAGCTTGATACCGGTGTCGGCACCTGCGGCAAGGAAGGTCAGGGCGTGCCGGTTGGCGTGGGTCAGCCCACCTTGCGCATCGACGCGCTCACCGTGGGTGGCACGGCGGCGTAAGTTCCCGACAGATCCTTAGCGCCGCCGCAATTGCGGCGCGACGAGGACCAGGAAGAGGGCGAGGACGACGAGGGAGAGGGACAATATCTCGTCCCAGCCGACTTCATCGCCGGTGATCAGCGCCGACGAGATGATGCCGACTACCGGAATGGCCAGGGTGCCGATGGCGGCGACAACCGCCGGATAGATCGACACAACGCGGAACCAAGCCCAGTGGCAGAAGATCATCGGGATGAGGGCCGCGTAGGCAACAGCACCCCAGCCCAGGCTGCTCACGGCCATCGGATCGAATTCGCGATCGAAGATGAAGGCGCCAGCGAAGATCGGCAGGCCGCCCAGCACCATCTGCCAGGCAACCAGGGTGGTGGTCGGCATCTGATAGCGGTGCGTCTTCAGCGCCACGGTGCCGAGGGCCCAGGCGATCGCGGCGAGCAGCATGAAGACCGGGCCCCAGGGTGCGGCGCTGATATTGGCCCAGTCCGGCACCACCAGCACGGCCAATCCCGCCATGCCGACGCCGAGCCCCATAAGGCGCAGCGCGTCGATCTTTTCCTTGAGCCAGAGGGCGGCGATGGGGGCCGCCCATAGCGGCATGGTGAAAGCGAGGACCGAGGCACGCCCCGGCTGCATCATGGTGACGCCGAGTGCCGAAAAGATATGCCAGCCGGTGATGTTGCCGAGTGCCGCGATGAGCAGCGGCTTCACATCGCGGCCCGGTATGCGCAAGGGAAGGCGCATGGCGGCGGCGATGGCGAAGAGACCCGCGGCACCCGCCAGCAAACAGATGGTGCGGAAGGCCCAGACCGGCACCTCGTTGACCGAGAGCTTGATCGCCGGCCAGTTCACGCCCCAGAAGATCGTGATGAGGATGAGGAGAATGATCCCGGTCGCGGGATTCTCAGATGCAGCGTTTTCGCCCGCAGCGCTTTCGCCTGCCACCGGGCGTGCCTGATCGGTCATGGTGCTTTCACTTTGCTGCGGCTTTGGCGCGCCGCTCGGCGATCCGTGCCAGGATGGCGTTGCGTTCGTCCGGGGTCGAGATGATCCAGTCGCGGATTTCGTCGATGGTGCGCGTGCAGCCGATGCAGAAGCCCGTCATCGGGTCCATCTGGCAGACGCTGATGCAGGGCGAGGGCGGGCCGGAGGCGAGGAGGCGCATCCGCTCCTCACGCCGCTGCTGCCTGGCCAGACGATCGGCCATCAGGCGGCGGCCTTCGGCAACGCCCTTCTGTCGCGGATCGTCGCTCATGCCGCCAGCACGTCTTCGGGTTTCTTGCCGACAAGCTGGGCATAGAGCACAGGATCGGTCGCCCCTTCGCTGCCGATGATGAGGATCTTCGAATTCCCATCGAGCAGCAGCGCATCGCGGGCCGCGGCATCGCCGGCGGCGGCGATGAGACCGGCAAGGCCGCCGACACCGGCTTCCCCGCCGACGATTGGCGCATCGCCGCCGATGCCCGCGGCGAGCGATTTCATGGCGAAGATCGCGGCCTCATCCGGCACATTCATGAAGGCGAAGCTCGCCTTGTCGAGCAGCGACCAGGCGAGCGGCGAAACCTCACCGCAGGCGAGCCCTGCCATCAGCGTGTCGAGCTTGCCGGTTACGGCGGTGGGCTTGCCGGCCTTGGCGCTCTTGAAATGGCAATCGGCCTTTTCGGGCTCGACGACGATGAATTTGGGCCGCAGCGCATCCAGCTCCAACCACAGGAAGCCCGCGGCGGCCGCCGGCAGGCCGCCGACACCGGCCTGGACGAAGACATGCGTCAGCTCTTCCCTGCGCGGCAACTGGTCCAGCGCCTCGCCCATCATCACGCCATAGCCGTGCATCACGTGGCGCGGAATGTCCTGATATCCCTCCCAGGTCGTGTCCGAGATGACCTGCCAGCCGTTCTTCGCCGCGTCGGCGGCGCAGGCGCGCACCGAGGCGTCGTAATTATCGGGGATGCGGCGCATCTCGGCGCCGAAGGCGGCGATCGCCGGCTCGAGGCCCTGACTGACACCCTGGTGGATGTAGATCACGGCGCGGCAGCCGAAGAGTTTCGCACCCCAGGCGACGGATTTGCCGTGATTGCCGTCGGTCGCCGTGCAGACGGTGATGTCCCGTGTGCGCTCGCGATGCTTGCCGGCGATGAGGTCGGCGACCGTCACATTGCCGCCGAGCTTGGCTTGAAGATGCCGCAACACCGCATAGGCCCCACCCACCGCCTTGAAGGCGCCAAGCCCGAAGCGCGAGGCCTCGTCTTTGTAGAAGATGCGGCCGACCTTCAAGGCCTTGGCAAGGCCGTCGAGATGGCGCAAGGGTGTGGGCTGGTAGCCGGGCCAGGCCTTGATCTCGGCGGCGGCGCGGGCAAAGCCCTCGGCATCGACCACACCGGGTGCCACGGCCCCAAGGCTTTCCTCGGCCGCACTGAGGCGCGGATTGATGAAGATCTGGGGTGAAAAGGGGGGCGGATTCCAATCTGTCATGGAGCCATCTATTATCAAACGGTCGACGGGCGCGCAAACGGCGCCCGCGCGCGTGACCTATCCGGGAGCTGCATAGATTGACCTCGCCCCGACCTGCCAGCTCGATGATCAGCCGCTACGGCAACCGCCTGCAGGGCCGCATCCGGCTGGCGACGGGCCTGGTGCTCTTCCTCTATGTGCTGACGCATAACATCAACCACGCCCTGGGCATCGTCTCGCTCGATTGGCTGGAGGCGGGGCGGCACGTATTCCTGGCCTTCTGGCGCTTCCCGCCGATCGAATGGACGCTCTTCGCCTCGGTCTTCCTCCATGTCGCGGTGGCACTCATCGCCCTCTATCGCCGCCGCTCGTTGAAGATGCCGTTCTGGGAAGCGGCCCAGCTCGTCCTCGGCCTCGCCACGCCGCCGCTGCTGCTCTTGCATGTGCTGGGCACGGCCTATGCGCACGACCGCTATGATTTCAACGATTCCTACGCCTATGTGCTGCTTTCGCTCTGGGTCTTCCGGCCCGGCTACGGCGCCCTGCAAGCGCTAGCCATCGTCACCACCTGGATTCACGGCTGTATCGGCCTTGCCTATTGGCTGCGCCTCAAGACCTGGTACCCGAAGGTCAGGGCCTATCTCTTCGCCTTTGCCGTCATCCTGCCGGTTCTGGCCCTCATCGGCTTTGCCGATGCCGGCCGCGCCGTCATGGAAAGACTGGAAGACGAAACCTGGCTTGAGGATCTCAAGGCGCGCGACAATCTTCCCGGCGCCGACGCGGCGGCCGAGGTATATGCGCTGCAGAGGGGTGGATACTGGATCTGCGGCGGCCTTCTCTTCGCCGTGCTCGCCGCGCGCATCCTGCGCGACTGGCTGGGGCGCCGCCGCGCCATCGAAGTCTCATACGAAAACGGCGCCAAGGTGCTGATCCAGGCCGGTATGACGGTGCTGGAGGGAAGCCGTATCGCCGGCATCCCGCATGCGTCGGTCTGCGGCGGCCGTGGCCGTTGCTCGACCTGCCGCGTCAAGATTCTCAAAGGCGCCGAGCAATTGCCGGGCGCGAGCGAGGACGAAAAGCGCGTGCTCGCCCGCGTCGGCGCGGCCCCCGATACGCGCCTCGCTTGCCAATTGCGGCCCTTGGCTGCGGTCAAGGTGGCGCCGCTGCTGCCCGCACAGGCGGGGCCACAACTGGCGCATGCGCGCGGCGATCATCATTCCGGCCGCGAGCTCGAAATCGCCATCCTCTTTGCCGATCTCCGCGGCTTCACGCAGCTGTCGGAACAGCGCCTCCCCTATGACGTTGTCTTCCTGCTCAACCGCTATTTCAAGGCGATGGGCGAGGCGGTGAGCGAAGCCGGCGGCTATCTCGACAAGTTCATCGGCGACGGCGTCATGGCGCTCTTCGGCATCGAGACCGGCCTCGACCGACCCGGCACGGCGGGTGATGAAGGGCGGCGCGCCTGCGCCCAGGCGCTCGATGCCGCGCGGCGCATGTCCGCCAATCTCGAGGAACTCAACCGCCATCTCATGGCTGATCTGAAGCAACCCTTGCGCATCGGCATCGGCATCCATTTCGGGCCGGTCATCGTCGGCGACATGGGCTTCGGTGCCAACCAGCACCTGACCGCAATCGGCGACACCGTCAACACCGCGAGCCGGCTCGAAAGCGCCACCAAGGAGCTGACGGCGCAGCTGGTCATTTCGGAACAGGTGGCGCGCCGTGCCGGCCTTGTCTACGAAGCGGCGGATCTCCATCATCTGCAGGTGCGCGGCCGTGAACAGACGCTGGGCGTCCTTGCCTTTGCCTCGGCGCAGTCGCTCGATCTAGATCAATCTCCCAATGCCGCCATGCCGTGAAAGGCCAGCCGATGGACGCGCAGACCGACCGCCCTTTGTTGACGCCTTTGGCCGCCGACAATGAGTATGTCAGGTGCAACGCCGCGCCCAATTTCTGGGCCCTGATGCCGCACCAGCTGCACCAGCACACGGATTCGTCCTGCTCACTCGCCAGCGCCACCATGGTCCTCAACGCGGCGCGCGGCCTTGCCGGGCAGAACCGCGTCGGTCAATCGGTGAGCGAGAAGCGCCTGCTCGACCACTTCGATCACACCGACTGGCGCGCCGGTATCGCGCCTGATGGCGGCGGGCGGAAGCTGCTGGAACTGGCGGCGCATCTTGAAGAAGCGCTCTCCCGCTATGGTCTCGCCGGCTGGCGCGTGGAGCGACGCCCGCTTACCAATGCCGATGCGGCAAGCGTGGATACCTTGCGCGCCGATCTGCTGGCGATGGAGCGTGAGGCCGGCATCTTCCCCATCGCCAATTTTCATCTCGACGATTTCTATGACGACGGCACCGATGTCGGCCACTTCACGCCGCTTGCCGCCTATGATGCGGCGCGCGACCGCGTGCTTATCCTTGATGTCTACAAGGCGGATTACGAGCCGGTCTGGGCGCCTCTCGGCCATCTCTTGAAAGCGATGGCGCGGATGACCGAGGACGGCCAGCCGCGCGGCTACCTGATGGTGCGGCGCGGCTGAGGCCCAGATCCCCGGCGCGCCTCAGTTGATGTTGTTCGCTTCCTTGTAATCGTCGATCGCTTCTTCAAGCGTGTCGAATTCGTCGCAATCGCCGCAGGCATTCTTGAGGACGGCCAATTGCTTCTCGGCGTTGGGCAGATCCTTCTGCTCCAGATAAAGCTCGCCCAGATATTCGTTGGCGCCGAGATGCTTGGGTTCCAGCGACAGGGCCTTCAGGTAATATTCCATGCCGGCCTTCCAATTGCCCATCTTGCGGTTGGCGAAGCCGAGCTGATTCAAGGCGTCGGCATATTCGCCCTTTTCCTTGATCGACTTTTCGAGCAGCGGAATGGCGGCTGAATACTTTTCATCTTCGATAAGGTCGACGGCTTTCTTGTAATCGTCAGCCTTGGCGGCGGGTGCCGTCGAATCCGAGCTCATCGAATAGGCGTGGCCGGCAAGTCCCAAGGATATCCCCAAGGTGATGCTGGCAATGGCGGCGGCGAGGGTCGGACGATGCTTGCTCATTTCTTTTCTCCTCATCTTTCACGTTGCTGTCGCATTCCTGCGCTGGCGTCTGACTTTCCGGTGCCGCGCTCGTTCATGAAACTAATGTACCCACACATTGGCCGCTGTGAACGGGATCACAGGGTATCTGGCCAGAGCCGGCTTCTTCCTCAATCGTAGCGCTGCTCCCGCCACGGGTCGCCCAGATTGTGATAGCCGCGTTCCTCCCAATAGCCGGGCTTGTCCTCGGCTGCGAAAACGATCCGGCTCACCCATTTGGCGCTCTTCCAGAAATAGAGCTGCGGCACCACCAGGCGCACCGGTGCGCCATGTTCGGCGCTCATGGGTGCCCCCTGCCAGTGGGTTGCCAGCAGAACCCCTTCTGCCGCGAAGGCGTCGAGCGGCAGGTTCGTGGTATAGCCGTCATAGGCTTCGAAAAGAACGAAGCGCGCCCCGCTCTGCGGTCGCACATCGTCGAGAAGATCGCGGGCCGAGACGCCCTGCCATTCATTGTCGAAGCGCGACCAGCTGGTGACGCAATGTATGTCGCTGACGCTGCTGCTCTGCTTCAGCGCATAAAAGCCCGCCAGATCGAAGCGGGCCGGGCGCCGCACCAAACCGGCCACGTCCAGATGCCAGCGCTTGGGATCGATGCCGGGCGTCTGGCCCAGATCAAGCACGGGAAAGCGCGTCACCTGCCGCTGGCCCGGGGGCAGGCGCGTCTTCGCCGCCAAACCCTTCCGGGCGGTCATCAGCTTGGTATCCTCGTCCTTGCTCATCAGTCTCAGTCTCGTTTGCGTGCCCCAAGTATTTGGAACACGCCCCTAAAGTCCAACCACGAATTCGCGAGATGGGGCCGGATTGTTACCGCGCTGCGGCATAAAGGATTGCCCGCGCATGCGCCGCGGCCCTTGCATGGAATTGTTTGTATACGAATAATGTTGCCGACCAGATCTTCGCCTTGCCGCCACCGACAGCCATGCGCGCAGCCTTGCCGCTGCGATGCAATATGAAGGAAGCCACATGAACGATCTCGCCCCGGACCTCAAATTGGCGCATGGGCTGCGCTTCGCCGATCTCTACGACCCCGCGGGACTTGCAAGGCTGGACGGCTTTTTCCTCGAACATCTGAAGGCGGGCGATGAAGCGCTGCTGGGGCGCCTCGGCGCCGCCCGGGCGGGCGGGCTCGACAAGAAAACCGAATCCCAACTCATCCTCGACCTTGCCGGTCCGCTCGAGGATTTCCTGGGTGCGCTGTTCGGCATCGGGCGCGACCTCAAAGCACTGCAGGCCGAGCACAACCGGCTGGCGCCGCTCTATACGGTGAAGCGCCTTTTCGTGCAGCGCCGCGCGCTCAAGGCCTATGGGCCGGACAAGATCGCCGGGATCGACGCCGATGCCGTGCGGAAGGAACTGACGGCGCTCTTCGGCGGCACGTTCGATGAACTCACTTTCGCGAACCGGGTCGAGGCTTGGAGTGCCGACGAAGCGGCGCACGCCGCCGAGATCGACTGTGCCCTGCGCTATGCCGCCTGGGCCGCGCAGAGCGAGGCGGGCAAGGCGCTTCATGCCGATGGCGTTCTCTTCAAGGCACCGCGCAAGATCGACCCGATGCATCTCCTCCATATGGAAACGGAGGTTCGCGACGGCGTCACCTCCTTCAAGCTGCCGGCGGCGAAGCTCCGCCACCGCGAAGGCTTCGCGCTGACCGATCACGGCACCGATCTCAAGGGCGCGCTCGATCACGCGAACTATTGCATCTGGTGCCATAACCAAGGGAAGGACAGCTGCTCGAAGGGGCTGCATGAAAAGGACGGCTCCTTCAAGAAGAGCGTCTTCGGCGTGATGCTGGCCGGCTGCCCGCTGGATGAAAAGATATCCGAGATGCACACGGCCAAGGTGGCCGGCCAGCCCTTGGGTGCCCTGGCCATCATCACCATCGACAATCCGATGGCGGCGGCGACCGGGCACCGCATCTGCAACGATTGCATGAAGGCCTGCATCTACCAGAAGCAGGAACCGGTCGACATCCCGCAGGCGGAAACACGCACCTTGAAAGATGTGCTGGCCCTTCCCTACGGGTTCGAGATCTACAGTTTGCTCACGCGCTGGAACCCGCTCAACTTCAAGGCGCCCTTGGCCAAACCGCTCAGCGGCAAGAAGGTGCTGGTGGTGGGCTTGGGCCCGGCCGGCTATACCCTCTCGCATTATCTCATGAATGACGGGCACATCGTGGTGGCGGTCGACGGTTTGAAAATCGAGCCGCTGGCGGCCGAGCTATCAGGCGTCACGCCAGCCGGCGAGCGCGTGCCCTTCAGGCCGATCCGCGATGTGAGTGAGCTCACCGAGGATCTCGGCAACCGCACGATGGCGGGCTTCGGCGGTGTGGCCGAATACGGCATCACGGTGCGCTGGGACAAGAACTTCCTGAAGATCATCCGCCTGCTTCTGGAGCGGCGGCAGAATTTCGCCATGTTCGGCGGTGTGCGCTTCGGCGGTACCATCACGCTCGATCAGGCTTGGGAAATGGGTTTCGACCATGTGGCGCTCGCCATGGGGGCGGGGAAGCCCACACTCCTCGGCATACCGGGCGAACTCGCCAAGGGTGTCCGCATGGCATCCGACTTCCTGATGGCGCTGCAATTGACCGGTGCCGCCAAGACCGATTCCATCGCCAATCTGCAGCTGCGGCTGCCGGCCGTGGTGATCGGCGGCGGCCTGACCGCGATCGACACGGCGACCGAGGCGATGGCCTATTACCCGCTGCAGGTCGAGAAATTCCTGACCCGCTACGAAACACTGGCCAAGGAGACGGGCGAGGCCGCCTTGCGCGCCGCCTGGTCGGCGAAGGAGCTTGTTGTCGTCGACGAGTTTCTCTCGCACGCGCGGGCGCTTCGCGCCGAACACGCGCGGGCAAAGAAGGCGGGCGAGGCGCCGCGCGTCTCGGAAATGCTGCAGCAATGGGGCGGTGTGACGCTCTGCTACCGCCGCCGCCTGATCGACTCGCCCTCCTACACGCTCAATCACGAGGAAGTGGAAAAGGCGCTTGAGGAAAACATCCGCTTCGCTGAAAGCCTGACGCCGACCGGCATCGACGTCGATGCCGATGGCTTTGCCGAGCGCATCCACTTCACGCATGCCGACGGTGCCGCGCACACGCTGCCCGCCCGCTCGATCCTGGTCGCCGCCGGCACGCGGCCCAATACGGTGCTGGCGCGGGAGGATGCGGATCATTTCGGGCTCGACGGGCAATATTTCCGCGCCCTCGATGAATCTGGCGCGGTGGTGACGCCGGAAAAACTCGCCAAGCCCAAGGAAGTCCGCGTCATCACGCAGGCGCATGCGGACGGCCGCGCGGTAAGCTTCTTCGGCGATCTCCATCCTTCCTTCGCCGGCAATGTGGTGAAGGCGATGGGCAGCGCCAAGCTGGGCTGGCACAAGGTCTCGGAAGCACTCGAGCGGCGCCCGGCCGGCAATGCGGATGCCAAGGCCTTCCTTGCCGGTCTCAACAAGCGCCTGCGCGCGACCGTGCGCGCGGTCAACCGCCTGACCCCCACCATCGTCGAGGTGGTGATCGAAGCGCCCCAGGCCGCCGCCAATTTCATGCCCGGCGAATTCTATCGCCTGCAGAATTTCGAAACGCTGGCGCCGCGCACGCAGGATACGGTGCTTGCCATGGAAGGCCTCGCCCTGACCGGGGCTTGGACCGATGCGGAGAAAGGCCTGGTCGGCCTCATCGTGCTGGAGATGGGCGGCTCATCCTCGCTCTGCGCGCATTTGCAGGAAGGCGAACCGGTCATCCTGATGGGGCCCACCGGTGCCCCCACCGAGACGCCAGCGGGCGAAACCGTGCTGCTCGCGGGCGGCGGGCTCGGCAACGCGGTGCTCTTTTCGATCGGCCGTGCGCTCCGCGCCGCCGGGTCGAAAGTGCTCTACTTCGCCGGCTACAAGAAGATCGAAGACCGATACAAGGTGGCCGACATCGAGGCGGCGGCCGATGTCGTCGTCTGGTCCTGTGACGAGGCGCCAGGCTTCAAGCCCACCCGCGCGCAGGACAAGACCCATGTCGGCAACATCATCGCCAGCATGGTCGATTATGCGGAAGGGAAGCTCGGTGCGACCGAGATCAGCCTTAGCAATGTCGACCGCATCATCGCCATCGGGTCTGACGGCATGATGGCCGCTGTGCAGCGCGCGCGGCATGAAATCTTGAAGCCTTATTTGAAGCCAAGCCATTGCGCGGTGGGCTCGATCAACTCCCCCATGCAATGCATGATGAAGGAGATTTGCGCCCAGTGCCTGCAGCTGCACAAGGATCCGGTGACGGGGCGGACAAGTGTCGTCTTCTCCTGCTTCAACCAGGACCAGGATCTCGACCGGGTCGATTTCGGCGGCCTGCGCCAGCGTTTAGGCCAGCAATCGGTGCAGGAGAAGCTGACCAAAGCCTGGATCAGCCACAGCCTCGAGAGCCGAGGATCGAGCGCCGCCGAATAGGGTGGGAAGACAGGGCCTGTCGCCAGCCCACCACTTTGCCGGTCAGTACATCCGTGATCCGGCGAAAGGGTTGGACGGCGGGCCAGGGCGCGCTTGCAAGCGGGGTTGCATCAGCGGGCCGCCGGCCATTTCGACCAGGAGGGCCGCTTGGGGGAGCGGCGCCATCCGTCATAAAGAGCTAAATGGTGTCGGATGGCGTGGACCGCAATGTTTCACGTGAAACATTTTTTGCGTATCGCGCCAATAAACACGTATTGCGGCAATTTAATCCAGATATCGCCGTAGGTTAAAGGCTCCGCACCGTGTGGAGGAAGGTGTCGACCTCGCGCTTCAGCCGCTCGCCGTTATGTGCCAGTTCGGTGGCGGCGCTGAGCACCTGAGCCGAACCGGAGCTGGTCTGCTGCGACGCCTGCGTGACACTGACGATGTTCGTCGCGACCTCGGTGCTGCCTGTCGCCGCCTGCTGGACGTTGCGCGAAATCTCTTGCGTGGCGGCACCCTGTTCCTCGACCGCCGAGGCGATGGTGGTCGAAATCTCGTTCACGCGGCCGATCGTCTGCGTGATGGTGCCGATGGCGCTCGCCGACTGGTCGGTCGCGTCCTGAATCGAGCGGATCTGGGTGCCGATTTCGTCGGTGGCGCGGGCCGTCTGTGTCGCCAGCTGTTTCACTTCCGAGGCGACCACGGCGAAGCCTTTGCCGGCCTCTCCCGCGCGCGCCGCCTCGATCGTCGCATTGAGCGCCAGGAGGTTCGTCTGGCTGGCGATGTCGTTGATGAGGTTGACGACCTCGCCGATCTTCTGCGCCGCCTCCGCCAGGCCCTTCACCTTCGCATTTGTGTCGTTGGCCTGCGTGACAGCTTCGCTGACGATGCGCGTCGATTCCGTCACCTGCCCGGAAATCTCGCTGATCGAGGCCGACAGCTCCTCGGTTGCCGAGGCGACCGTCTGGATGCTCTGCGTCATCTGCTCGGATGCCGCCGCGACCGCCGTCGATTGCTGCGCCGTCTCCTCCGCTGTTGCCGAGAGTGACTGGGCTGTCGCCTGCAATTGTGTCGCCGCCGCATTCACCGCAGCCACGACTTCGCTCACGATCTGGTCGAACTGAGAAACGGCCGCATCCATCTTCTTGCCGCGCTCGATCTGCTGCTGTTGCGCCTTTGCCTGTTCGGCGGCAAGGTCGCGCGCCTTGATCATCCCTTCCTGGAAGACGAGGCTTGCCTTGGCGATGTCGCCCATCTCGTCCCCGCGGTCCGTCTCCGGCACCGTGATGTCGAGATTCCCGGTCGACATCGTCTGGAGTGCGCCGGCGATGGCAATTGCCGGGCGGCTGATGCCGCGTACCAGCAGAAAAGCTGCTATAACGCTCAAGACAATTGCAGTGACAAGGCTTGCGATAAGAATGATCCGGGATGAAGCGTAGATGGCGTCACCTTCGGCGCTGGCCGCCTCGGCGCCTTCCTTGTTGAGCTTCGCAAGGTCCGTCAGCGTCGCCGATGCATCGTCGAAGATCTTGCGGGCCTCACCTTTGAAGAGAGCGGCTGCTTCCTCATTCTTGTTCTGTCGCGACAGATCGACGATGTCTTTGCTGACAAGTAGATACTGATCCCATTGCTGGCTGAACTTGTCGTAGATCTCCTTCTCCTGGGTGGAAGAAATAAGCGGTTCATAAATTTTCCGGTTATCGGCGATGATCTTGATCTGCGCCTCGATATCGCCTTCTGCCTTTGCCATCTCCTCTTCCGTGGTTGACATGATGTGCGTCCCCTGTGCAATCCGCAGGTCGGACGTATTCATGTTCAGCTTGTCGACAATATCGACGCTCGGCAGCCAATTTTCCGCGATGATCGTTGACTGATCGTTGACGACGCTGATCCGGTTGATGCTGAGAAGGCCCAAACCGATCAGCGCGACCAGCAGGATACCCAGGACCGCCGACAACTTCATGCCGATACGCAGATTCCTCATAACTTGCTCTCCATCTCAGGGCCGGGCGGTGTCCTACCGGCGCCGGCCTATGGCAAAGCCGATGCATTGATCGGCAGTAGCTTTCACATTTCCCTAGGCGCTTTCGCTCTTGGCCGAAATGCTGGCAAGGAAGCTCTCCACTTCGCGCTCCAACGCATTGGTCTGGGCCATCAGGTCGGAAATTTCATGCGCGACGCTGTCAGCGATGCGGTTGGCGACGCTGATCGACGAGGCGACGGCGGCAATGCGGCTGGTGACGGCGCCGGTGCTCTTCGACACGGTCTCGACGCTGCGCGCGATCTCGGTCGTTGCCGCTCCCTGCTGCTCTACGGCGGCGGCAATGGCGCTGGTCGTGTCGCTGATGCGGCTGATCGTGCTGGCGATGGTGTGGATCGCATTGGCGGACAAGCCCGTTGCCGATTGCATCGCCTTGATCTCGCCGGAAATCTGACTGGTGGCGTTGGCGGTCTGACGGGACAGGCCCTTGACCTCCGCCGCGACGATCTGGAAGCCGCGCCCGGCATCGTCCGCGCGCGCTGCCTCGATCGTGGCGTTGAGCGCCAGCAGGTTGGTGTGGCCGGCGATGTCGTCGATGAGCTTCACGACATTGCCGATATGGCCCGCCGCCTGCTGCAGCGAGTTGACGGAATCGTTGGAATTGTTGGCCTCCGCCACCGCCTGATGGGCGATGGCGCTGGCGCTCACCGTCTGGCGCTGGATCTCGGCAATGGCCGAGGTCAATTCCTCGGCGGCCGCGGCGACGCTCTCCACATTTTCGGCGGTGATGCGTGCCGCTTCGGAAACGGCCTGGGCGTCGGCCGAGGCCGAACTCGACGAATTGAGAAGCTCGGTCGAGCCCGATTGCAGATGCGTGGTGACGCCTTTCAGCGCCGCGACGACGCTGCCGATCTTGGTGCGGAAACCTTCGCCGATGCGGTTGAGTTCCTCGGCATGCTGGCGCTGCAGCGCCTCGAAATAGGCGGAGATCGCGATATCCATGTCGAGCATGGCGAGTTGCGACATCGCTGAAATGATGTCGGCCAGCTCCACCTTGGCGCGATGCGTGTTGACGCGCGAATAGCAGACATTCACCGCGTGGCGGATGAGATGCGACAGGGTGCGGTGATAGGCGGCGATGTACCAGCGCGGCTCCAGCCCGATCCGCGCATGCACGTGACCGATCTTCAGGGCCGAATCGAAATAATCCTGGTCGAGCACGCCGGAGAAGAGGCGCTTCCAATGCGCGGCCTGCGCGGTCTTCGCATGTTCCATGCGCTCTGGGCTGTTGAACATGCCTTTAAGCTGCGGCCAATTGCCGAGATAGGCGTAAAAATCATTAAGCGCGCCGGGTAGCGCGCCTTCTATTTCTTTGCGGAAATCAGCGATGGTCTTGAGGACGGCGGCGTCGATGCCGGAGAAGGCCAGACGCTCCGAGACATGAAGATTGTGATCGTTATTCTGCATGGTTCCCTCTTGTCGCAATCAGCAATGTCGCAGTGGAACTCAGATTTGATAAAGATCATATGAAAAGTTGAAAGATTAACAAACATGACCTTCGTCTAATGACAAAAATATCGCATATAAACAAAGACTTTGGTCGCATCTGAAGGTGGAAAGACTGTCATTCTTCCTATTGTAGGTGAACTAGCCTATTTGCGACGTCCGGATGAGAGGAATGTCGGTGCCTAGGACTGGCTGTGTGTGGGTCCGGAGACGCCCGACATGACCGATCCTCACCTGCTGGTGAGAAAAGTTCAGTTTGCGACATGACACCTAGTCGTTAATCGACTATCTGCAGTCGCCCCAATTGCAGCTATCCATGGGGCAAGGGCCTAGCAATAGGCCGATTATCGGAGTGGGAATGTCGGAAGCCGCCAAACCCGGTTGCCTGATCATCGCCTGCGGTGCGCTCGCCAGGGAGTTCCTGGCCGTGCGCGCGGCCAACGGCTGGTCGGACGATCAATTGGCGGTCACCTGTCTCCCCGCCATCTGGCATAACCGTCCGGAGAAGATCCCGGAGGGGGTCAGGGCGAAGATCCGCTGGGGCAAGAAACGCTTCCGGCAGATATTCGTCCTTTATGGCGATTGCGGGACGGGTGGCCAGCTCGACGAGGTGCTGAAGGAGGAAGGGGTCGAACGGATCGACGGCCCCCATTGCTACGATTTCTTCGCCGGGCACGATGCCTTCGAAGGGATGATGGAAGAGGAGCTGGGGACGTTCTTCCTCACCGATTACATCGCCCGTCATTTCGACCGGCTGATCTGGCAGGGCATGGGGCTCGATCGGCATCCGGAATTGCGCGACGCCTATTTCGGCCATTACCGCCGCCTCGTCTATCTGGCACAGATCGAGGATCCGGCGCTGACGGAAAAGGCTGAGAAGGCGGCGGCGCGGCTGGGTCTGGATTTCGAGCGGCGTTTCACGGGTTACGGCGAGATCGTCGGCTTCATGAGAAAAGCCGCGGCCTCGGCAAAGCAGGACTGAAAGAGAAGATGGCTCAACTCATCACCGTCTACTGGCGCGACATCCCCGCCCAGGTCATCGTCAAAAAGGGACGCGACAGCGCGAAGAAGCAGCTCGACGAGCGCTTCGAGAAGGCGATCGACCGCGCCGCGATGCGCGCCAATCTGCGCGACACGGATTCGTACCTGGCCGAATGGCGCCGCGCGGCGCCAGTCGAGGTGAGCGACGATCTGGAGGCCGAAGCCGCCAAGGCCGCAGCCGCGCTTGAGGCGGCCTTTCCGGAAGAGAAGCTCAAGGAACTCGTCGAAGCGGGCGGCCGTGCCGCCCAGCCGAACTAATGTACAGAAACCATGTAAGCCCGGAGCCACTGGTAGGGGCGCCACCCCAAGGGCCGCAACAGTTTTTACAAGGCATTCGAGCGCGTGATCGTGGCGTTGCATCCGCTGTGGAACAAGATCGGCTACGACAAGGTCGAACGCCCGTTCCAGGTGATGGAGAAGGCCACCAAGGGCTTCCTCTTCGATTGCCAGATGTGCGGCCAGTGCGCGCTCTCCTCGACCGGCATGTCCTGCCCGATGAACTGCCCGAAGACGCTGCGCAACGGTCCCTGCGGTGGCGTGCGTCCCAACGGCCATTGCGAAGTGAAGCCCGAAATGAAGTGCGTCTGGGTCCAGGGCTGGATGGGCGCCGAGAACATGGGCGATCTCTCCAAGATCAAGGACGTGCAGCTCCAGGTCGATAACAAGATCAAGGGGCGGTCCTCGTGGCTCAGGGTCGTGCGCATGGAAAAGAAGGTGGGCGAGTTCGCACCACCTCCGCCCAAGAAGCCGGTTGCGAAAAAGCCGGATGCCGCCGCCCCGGCCGCTGCTCCCAAGCCCGCCGCGACGCCGACGAACGGCGGTGAAGGAAAGGCCGCGTGATGGACCCGCAAATCGATCCCTCGGCGCCGCTTCCCGCACTCCCCGGCCATTCCTCCGGCGGGCGTCTGGAGCGCATCCTCCGTTCCGGCAAGTTCGCCGTGACGGCCGAGCTCAACCCGCCCGATTCCGCCGATCCGCGCGATGTCTATGACCGCGCGCTGGTGCTCTCGGAAGTCTGCGACGCGATCAACGCGACCGATGCCTCGGGTGCGAATTGCCATATGTCGTCGGTCGGCATCTGCTCGCTGCTGACCCGCGCCGGCTATGCCGTCATCATGCAGATCTCCTGCCGCGACCGGAACCGCATCGCCATTCAGGGCGACGTGCTGGGGGCGGCAGCGATGGGTGTGCAGAACATCCTCTGCCTGACCGGCGACGGCGTGCAGGCCGGCGACCAGCCGGAAGCCAAGCCCGTCTTCGATTTCGATTCGACCTCGCTGTTGAAGTGCATCCGCGGCATGCGCGATGACGGCAAGTTCCTCTCGGGCCGCAAGATCACCGTGCCGCCGCGCGTCTTCCTCGGCGGTGCCGCGAACCCGTTCGTGCCGCCCTATGAGCATCGCGCCATCCATATCGGCAAGAAGATCGCCGCCGGCGCGCAGTTCATCCAGACGCAATATTGCTATGACGTGCCGATGCTGCGGAAGTTCATGGACAAGGTGCGCGCGCAGGGGCTCCATGAGAAGGCCTTCTTCCTGATCGGTGTCGGTCCTCTGCCGTCCTCGAAGACCGCGCGCTGGATGCGCAGCAATGTGCCGGGCGTGCACATTCCCGATGCCGTCATCGAACGGATGGAAAAGTCGCAGAACGAAAAGGCGGAAGGCAAGCAGCTCGCCATCGACCTCATC
>CAZUAL010000055.1:0-1584 GCA_964618305.1 uncultured Dongia sp.
AGTGCCTGCACGAAGTGAAGCTGATCGTCGACCTCATCTATGAGGGCGGCATCGCCAATATGCGCTATTCGATCTCGAACACGGCCGAGTACGGTGATTACAAGACCGGCCCGCGCATCGTGACCGAAGAGACGAAGAAGGAGATGAAGCGCGTGCTGGAGGATATCCAGTCGGGCCGCTTTGTGCGCGACTTCGTGCTCGAGAATGCGGCCGGCCAGCCGAGCTTCAAAGCGACGCGCCGCCGCCAGGCTGAGCACCCGATCGAGGAAGTCGGCGCGAAGCTTCGCGCCATGATGCCCTGGATCGCGAAAAACCGCTTGGTCGATAAGACCAAGAACTGATCGCCGGCACAGATTGTCGGATGAGAAAGGACGGCCCCTCGTGGGCCGTCCTTTTGCTTTGGCGCAGCTCAGAATGGCCTGGATATTCTCGCCTGGTCCGACCCGCGGCGCCCGCACACTGGCGCGAACGCCCGCCCGATCCAGACTTGAGACAGGGGCGCCGAAGAGAGGTCGGCAGATCGATCCAGCGCTGCACGAAAGCCCCCACTTCTTTGGAATTCCATCACAATCCTCTTGTCCAGCATCGGGACGGGCGGTAAAAGCAACCCCTACCGGGCCGTGCAGATGTCCGGAGTCGGGGCGTGTTCCGGACCGCTTAAGGCGTGAAAATCCAAGGAATATTCCCAGCCGATCGGGGGCTTGGCCGGCAACTTGGCCTTAAGTCCATGATTGACTCCAGGGGCAACGCGGCAACGGGTGCATGCCGGCCGGCGGCGTGCCGAGAAGAACAATCACACCGCAGTTGGCGGTAAGCAGGTGGTACTGATGTTTTCGAAGTTGATGGGCATGTTCTCCGCCGATATGGCGATCGACCTCGGTACTGCAAACACGCTGGTTTATGTCAAAGGCCGGGGAATTGTCCTCAACGAGCCCTCGGTGGTGGCGATTGCCGACGTGAAAGGCAAGAAGCACGTCCTGGCCGTGGGCGACGAAGCCAAGCTGATGCTGGGCCGTACCCCGGGCAACATCCAGGCCATCCGACCCTTGCGCGATGGCGTCATCGCCGACTTCGAAGTCGCCGAAGAAATGATCAAGCACTTCATCCGCAAGGTGCATAACAACCGCCGCAGCTTTGCCCGCCCGCAGATCATCGTCTGCGTGCCCTCCGGCTCCACCGCCGTCGAGCGCCGCGCCATCCAGGAATCGGCCGAATCCGCCGGCGCCAGCAAGGTTTACCTGATCGAAGAGCCGATGGCGGCCGCGATCGGCGCCGGGTTGCCGGTGACCGAGCCGACCGGCTCGATGGTCGTCGATATCGGCGGCGGCACCACGGAAGTGGCCGTGCTGTCGCTTGGCGGCATCGTCTATTCCCGTTCGGTCCGCGTCGGCGGCGACAAGATGGACGAGGCCATCATCGCCTATATCCGTCGCAACCATAACCTGCTGGTGGGTGAAGGCTCGGCCGAGCGCATCAAGAAGGAAATCGGCTCTGCCTGTCCGCCGGAAGACGGCGAGGGTCGGGTCATGGAGATCAAGGGCCGCGACCTCATGAACGGCGTGCCCAAGGAACTGGTCATCACCG
>CAZUAL010000055.1:1594-16766 GCA_964618305.1 uncultured Dongia sp.
CGCCCTCGAGCATACGGCGCCTGAACTGGCGGCGGATATCGTTGACAAGGGCATCGTGCTGACGGGCGGCGGCGCGTTGCTTGCCAACCTCGATTTCGTGCTGCGCCACTCCACGGGCCTGCCTGTCTCGATCGCCGACGACGCCCTCTCATGCGTCGCCCTGGGCACCGGCCGCTGTCTGGAAGACATCAAAGCCCACCGGCACGTCCTCATCAACATGTACTGAAATCCGTGCCGGGTCGGGGATTTATTACCCCTTTATCCCGGCTTGGTAATTGCGCTTTAACCCTTCCTGTGGAAAAATGATCTAAGTGATTGATTGGCTTCGAGTCACGAGCTGATCTCCTAGGTCTGGGAGGAATCTTAGGTGAACAAGCGTATGGGATCGATCGGGGCCGCGACGGCAACCCGCTCCTGGACCCATCGGTTCACATTTGTTCTGCTGGTCGCATTCGCCTTTGGCCTGATGCTGATCGGCAAGCCTGATTCCATTATCGTCAGCCGGCTCCGGATGCTGGTGACGGATGTCGCCGCACCCGTCATCAACGCGGTGTCGCGGCCGATCGACGCCGCCCGTGAAACAGCAAGCGATGTGCGCGACTATTTTGCCCTCAAGGCCGAGAACGAGGCGCTGAAGCGGCAGAACGACACCTTGCTCGAATGGCAGCGGGTCGCCCGCGAATTGCAGGCGGAAAACGCCAGCCTGCGCGGTCTGTTGAATTATCAGCCCGGTCCCAAGGTCAGCTTCGTCACGGCCAGCGTGGTTGCCGATACGTCGTCGAGCTTCGTGCGCTCCCTCATCGTCCTGGGCGGTGCCAAGGCCGGCGTGGCAAAGGGGCAGGCAGCGATGACCGGCTCGGGTCTTGCCGGCCGGGTTCTCGAGGTCGGCGAGCGATCGGCTCGAATCCTGCTGATCACGGACATCAACGCGCGCGTGCCGGTCGTGGCCGAACGCAGCCGGGACCAGGCGGTCCTTGCCGGCCGCAACTCCGACATGCCGGAACTTCTTTATCTCTCGCGAGACAATGACGTCAAAGTGGGTGACCGCATCGTGACTTCGGGGCAGGGCGGTGTTTTCCCTGCTGGATTGCCGGTGGGGGAGGTCGCCTCCGTGGGCGGCGGCCACGTTCAAGTGCGCCCCTTCGTCGACTTCAGCAAGCTGGAGACGATCAGGCTGATCGATTACAGCCTGCCGGGCATTCTCAAGGAAGATCTTGGGATCGATACGACCAAGGCCCTCAATCCTGCTGACAAATCGCAGGGCTCCGAGCCGCAATCCTCTGAGGCGGCGGAGTGATCAGGCCCAGCTTTGGCCAGCAAGCAGACATCGCGTGGCGCGCGGCACTGCCGGTTGGCCTGACAATCCTGTTGCTGTTCGCGTCACTTCTGTCCTGGCATCTGCCGCGGCTCGGCATGATCGCCTCGGCCCTGGTCCTGATCTCCGTCTTCTTCTGGACGGTGCACCAGCCGAACCTGATGAGTATGTGGGGCGTCCTTTGCATCGGATTGATCCACGATTTCCTGATGCTGGCGCCGTTCGGCGTCGGGCTGCAGGTGCTGCTGGTCGTACACGGCGTCGCCATCTGGCAGCGCAAGGCGCTCAATGGGCTGCCGTTCTTCTTCATTTGGGCCGTCTTTGCCCTCGTCGCTGCCGGGTCGACGCTGCTCACATGGCTGCTCGTCTCCTTCCGCGAAGAGACCTTTGTCAATCCGGCTCAGGCTTTTGATCTCTTCCTGCTGGAAGTTGTTTGCTATCCTCCGCTCGCCTATATCTGCGCCTGGATCGAACGGCGCCTATTGCCGACGGATTGAGGCAAAGCATGGCGGGCAACAAGCAGCAAGCGCAGAACCAGGCGAAAGTATTCTCCAGGCGTGCCCTGATTCTTGGCGGCATGCAGGCCGGGCTGGTCGGCACGCTGATTGCGCGCCTCTACTACCTTCAGGTTCTTGAATCCGAGAAATACCGGCTTCTCGCGGACGAGAACCGCATCAATCTCCGACTGCTGCCGCCGTCGCGCGGACTGATCCTCGATCGTTTCGGCGTGCCCCTGGCAGCCAACTTTCCGAATTACAGGGCCATTCTTGTGGCCGAGCAGACCAAGGATCTTGAGCGCACACTGGGCGACTTCGCACGCATCGTTCCACTGACCGAGCGCGAGCGCGCGAAGGTGATGCGCGAACTCAAGCGCAACCGCAATTTCACGCCGATCCCGGTGAAGGAGGACCTTTCCTGGGAGCAGATGAGTCAGGTCGAACTCAACCTGCCGGAACTACCGGGTATTTCGATCGAGGAAGACCAGAAGCGCTACTATCCCTTCGCCGGATTGACGGCGCATATTCTGGGATATGTGCAGAGCGCCTCGGAATCCGAGGTGGCGGCTGATCCTGACCCGCTGCTGACGCTGCCGGGCTTCCGTGTCGGCCGCAACGGACTGGAAAAGACCTACGAGCGCTCGCTCCGCGGTTCGGCCGGCAAAAGCGAGATCGAGGTGAATTCCGTTGGACGGATCATCCGCCAATTGTCGCGCGAGGAAGGCAAGCCCGGTGCCGATCTCGTCACGACGATCGATATCGGTCTGCAGGAATTCGCGCAGCAGCGCATCGCCGCCGAGCAATCCTGCTCGACCGTGGTGATGGATATTTTCACTGGCGAAATCCTTGCCATGGCGTCGACGCCAACCTTCGATCCGGCCTCCTTCTATCGCGGCATCTCTGGCGAGGAATGGCAGCGATTGAATACCGACATGTTTCGTCCCCTCACCAACAAGACGATCTCCGACGGGTATGCGCCCGGTTCGACCTTCAAGATCGTCACGACCATGGCGGCGCAGGCCGCCGGCATCAGCCCCAGCTTCAGCGTATTCTGCCCCGGCTTCTACACATTCGGCCCGATGCGGCTGCATTGCTGGAAGAAAGAAGGGCATGGCCATGTGGCGATGGCGGATGCCCTGAAGCATTCCTGCGACGTCTACTATTATGATATCGCTAAGCGCGTCGGTATCGACGCGATCGCTGAGATGGCGCGGAAGTTCGGTCTCGGCAAGCTGACCGGCATCGACTTGCCGGGCGAAAACCCGGGCGTCATTCCCGATCAGGCCTGGAAAGTCGGCACGCTCGGCGAAAAATGGTATCCGGGTGAAACGCTCGTCGCCGGCATCGGCCAGGGCTTCATCCAGGCGACACCTCTGCAGCTCTGCCTGATGACAGCCCGTGTCGCCAATGGCGGCTTTGCTGTCCAGCCACGCCTTTTCAAGCGTCTTGGCGCGTCCGGCGGGCAAAGCGGCGCGCCTGATCCGGCGATGGCGGGCTCGGCGCCCGACGCGACTGCCGGATCGAAGATGGATGTGCGGCCGGAGCATCTGGCGATGATCCGGCGCGGCATGGATCTCGTCACCAATGACGAGCGCGGCACCGCCTATCGCCGTCGCATCGATATTCCGGGCATGGAGATGGCGGGCAAGACCGGCACCAGCCAGGTCCGCCGGATCACGATGTCCGAACGCGCGACCGGCGTGCGCAAGAACGAGGATCTGCCCTGGCCGCAGCGCGATCATGCGCTGTTCGTGGCCTTCGCCCCTGTCCATCAGCCCCGATACGCCATTTCAGTCGTGGTCGAGCATGGCGGCGGCGGCTCCACTTACGCGGCACCGATCGCGCGCGACATTCTGATCGAGTGCCAGCGGCGCGATCCGGCGCGGCGCAATCCGAATGACGAAGGCGGCCGGCGGGAGATGCCCTGACATGTTCGCCATGACGCCGATGGGCAACAAGCAGAAGAAGGTCTCGCTGGGCGAGAAGCTTCTGCAGTTGAACTGGAGCCTCGTGCTCCTTGTGACGGCGGTCGCCTCGATCGGCTTTGCGATGCTCTATTCGGCCGCCCATGGCAGCACCGAGCCCTGGATGTCCGCCCAGATCAAACGTTTTGCCCTGGGCCTTGTCGGCATGCTGATCCTGGCGCTGATCGACCTGCGCTATTACATCCGCTTTGCCTATGTGTTCTATGCGGTCGCCTTCGTCTTGCTGGTCTATGTCGAGTTCCTCGGCGAGATCGGCATGGGCGCCCAGCGCTGGATCAATCTCGGCTTCATGCAGCTGCAGCCGTCCGAGATGATGAAGATCGCCCTGGTTCTCAGTCTTGCCCGGTACTTTCACGGCGTCGATTGGGAGGCGGTCGGAAAGCCCTGGGTACTCATTCCACCGACCCTTCTGGCCGTGGCGCCGGCCGGCCTCGTCATGAAGCAGCCGGATCTCGGAACGGCGGTGACCCTGATGATCGTCGGGGGCGCGATGTTCTTTGCCGCCGGCGTACGCTGGTGGAAGTTCGCCATCATCATTGCGCTCGGCGTGGTCGGTGCCTATTTCGCCTGGAACTCAGGGCTGCTGCACGATTACCAGAAGGCCCGCATCCTGACCTTCCTGGACCCGGAATCGGACGTGCGCGGGGCCGGATATCACATCATCCAGTCGAAGATCGCCCTGGGCTCCGGCGGCGTGTGGGGCAAAGGCTACGGCCAGGGGACGCAGAGCCATCTCGACTTCCTGCCCGAGCGGCAGACCGATTTCATCTTCACCATGTATGCCGAGGAGTTCGGCATGGGCGACGGCTTCGTCCTGCTGTCGCTCTATTCGATGCTGGTCCTCTACGGTGTGGTCATCGCGTTGCGCTGCCGCAGCCAGTTCGGGAAGATGATGGCCTTCGGGCTCAGCTTCAACCTGTTCACCTACTTCTTCATCAATACGGCGATGGTCATGGGCCTTATTCCGGTCGTCGGCGTGCCACTGCCGCTGATTTCCTACGGTGGTACCGCCATGATGACGGTTCTGGCCGGATTCGGGCTGATGATGGCCGTTTACGTCCATCGCGATGCCAAGATCGGGCGCTCCGGGCACGAGGAAAACTGACCTCGGCCACAGGCTGGTAAGCCCATGCAGAAATTATTAAATTTTGCTATCGACAGGCCCTCAGGCGTTTGCTATACCGCGCGCCGACCGAGTTAACCGGTCCGCGGGCGCATAGCTCAGTTGGTAGAGCAGCTGACTCTTAATCAGCGGGTCCAAGGTTCGAGTCCTTGTGCGCCCACCATTCTCCTCCGCGACATTTTCAGGCGATCTTTCCCGGTTCTGGTTTCCGGGCAGGTTTGCTTGAATTTCGGCCCCGGGTGCCCGACGCCTCGCCGTCGCGGCAATGTCTCACATGGTGTGATTTCTGTGATATTTCCTCACGGCCATTGCCCCTGAGCGAGGCCAATTGCTAACAACGGTGCCGGTTCAGCCACATTCTGGTGTTGCCGCACTGTCCGCGCCTGATCACTATCTCGGGGTTCCCGGTGACTTGCGGTCTCGGCAGGTTCGATCCGGCTATAGAGCATTTTCGGTGACGCCAAGAGTGACGACATGAATCGACGCCTTCTATCTTCCTTCATCAATGGAGCTGTCGCGCTCATGCTGCTTTCGGCCTGTTCCGGCACCGACAAGGAAGCAAAGGCGCCTGTCGTCGTGGCTGCCAAGCCGGCTGTAAAGGCCGAGCCGCCGGAGGAGCCGGTCCTTCCGAAACTCAAGCCCAACACGCAGAAGCGCAAGCCGGCATCGCCCAAGTTGACTGAGGACGAACCGGAAGCCACTGCTCCCGCGACCGAACAGGCGGAGCAGGGCGCGGACATGCACCAGCAGGAAATCGTCGAGCAGGGCGCTGCACCCGCGCCGGATGCCGCCGCTGACGCTGCCCAGCAGCCGAATGCGGAAAGCCAAGAGGAACTGGAAGCAATGCTGCCGGCCCCGGAAGTGATTTCGGCCGAGCCCGAGCCGGAGCCGGCCTGGGGCGTGCCGGATGAACTCAAAAGCAAAGCCGAAAATGACGTTGCGCGCCTGCTCGGCAGGCCCACGACCGTGCGCCGGGAAGGAACAGGTACGATCTGGACCTATCGCGCTGGAACTTGTGCGCTTGACGTCTATTTCTTCCTCGATGTTGCCGACAATAAGCGCCGGGCTTTGAGTTATGAGTTTCTGCCTGAAGGCGCCGACGATGCGGCGATCTCGTCCTGCTATCGGACGCTGAAAGAGGCTAAGCATGTGCAATAGAAGGTCGGCTCATCGTCATGGCTGATGCAACCCGAATTGTCGTGGTCGATGATGACGACCTGTTTCGCCCAATGCTTGTCGGCAACCTCTCGGAAGCCGGCTTTGCCGTGCGAGAATTCGCTGCCCCGGATCTGGCGCTGGATGCACTGAGCGCCGAGAGCGTCGAGCCGCAGACGACGATCGACCTTCTCATTCTCGATTGGAAAATGCCGGGACTGACCGGTCTTGAGCTGCTGCAGAAGCTGCGCCAGATCGGATTGATGACGCCGGCTATCTTTCTGACCTCACTCGACGACGTGATCTACGAGGAAGCGGCGCTAAAAGCTGGTGCCATCGACTTCGTCGGCAAGACGCGCAGCTTTGCCATTCTCCAGCGACGGATCGAACTGGCTCTCAGCCGGTCCGAAGCGGAAGGCGTTTCCGGTGCGGTGGAAGGCAATGAAAGCCATCTGCAAGTGGGGCCGTTGCTGCTCGACGCGGGCTCGCACGCTGTCACCTGGCGGGAGCGTCCGGTCAGCCTCACCCTGGGCGAATTCAAATCTGTCGCCCTGATGGTTCGCGCCGGCCGCGACGTCAGTTACCGCGAGATCTACGACGCCCTGCGCGGCGAGAATTTCGCCGCCGGGCAGGGGCCGGATGGATACCGGGCCAATGTGCGCGCACTCATCAAGCGCGTCAGACAGAAGTTCCTGGCAGTCGATCCCAGCTTCGACGCGATCGAGAATTTTCCGGGATTTGGCTACCGCTGGCGTTCAGCCAGCAAGGAAGCCTAGGCGGGCAAGCGGCTGACGGGGGAAGAATGCTGCGGGCTCTTTTCGGATCGGTTCTGGTAAGGATGGTGCTGCTTGGGGTCGTTTTCCTGAGCGTGCCGATGATCCTTTATGGCCGCTTCGCCGCCGTCGACGAAGAACGCCAGCAACTTCTCCTGAGCAATCTGCAGAATCAGGGATACCTGCTGGCCCAGGGCCTTGAACTGGCGCTCCGCGCGGAAGGTGCCAAGGCACCGGTCGCCGCCGCCGATTGGGTCGCGCGGTTCGGCACCTCCAGCCTGCGGATCAAGCTGCTGCTGCGTCCGATCGGGGAGAACAAGAGCTTCTATTATGTTGCCGCCTTTCCGACCATCGACGCCGCCTATCTCGATGCCGAGCGGCAGGCCCTGGTGGCGACGGGAATTCTGAGCAAGGTCGAAGAAAGCTGCGCCGGCAATCGCAGCCTCAGCCAGAGCTTCACCGGCCCAAGCGGGACGACAGAGATTCTCACCTCGATCTCCCCCTTCCATACGGAAGTCGGCTGCTGGACGGTGATCACCGCTTATGCCGAAAGCGATCCCGCCGGCACCACGCTGGCGCGGCCGTTCGCCTCCGCGCCCGAAGTGCGCTGGGCCGGAATCTTCTATGCGATGATGGCGCTTCTCATCCTGGCGGTTGCCGTGTCGGTGGCGCTGGGTCTGCGCCGCTTCGCGCGGCTGGCGCGCCTTATCCGCCACACGCCGGGGCGCCGGCAGATCAGCTTTGCCAATGCGACGCCGGTGCCTGAGTTGAAGCCGGTCGCCGTTGAGTTCGACAGTCTGGTGACGACACTGGAAACCTCGGCCAGATCAATCCGCGAAGCTGCCGAAGAAAACGCCCACGCCCTGAAGGCGCCGATCGCGGCGATGGCGCAGGCGGTCGAGCCGATCAGGCGCATAGCCAACTCCAATAACGATGACCGCGCCAAGCGTGCTGTCGAAACAATCGAGCGCGCTTTGGAGAGGCTTGAAGACCTGGTTGCGTCGGCACGGCGGATCGACGAAGCAATTGCGGAAATGATCGACGCGCCTGCCATGCCGATCCGCCTTTCACCGCTGGTCGAGAACACGGCACGCGCCTTCGCTGAAGTGCACGGCAGCAACGTCAAGATCGTGGCGATTGTCGAACCTGGAATTAAAGTGGCGGCGAGCGAAGAGGCGTTGGAGACGGCGATCGAGAATCTGGTCGACAATGCGATCAGCTTCGCGCCGCAAGGATCGACGGTCCGGCTGGAGTTGAAGCAGGGTGGCGGCCGGGCACGCCTCTCTGTCATCGACCAAGGGCCGGGCGTCCCGGTCGATCTACTGCCGGCGATCTTCGAGCGTCATGTCTCGCATCGGCCGAACAATGGCAGCGGGGCGGCGGGCGGTCCGCATTTCGGGCTGGGCCTGGCTATCGTCCGCCGGAATATCGAGCTCATGGGCGGGCGGGTCGCGGCGCGCAATCGGCCGGAAGGCGGCTTCGAAGTCACAATAAGTCTGCCGCTCGCTTCCTGATCAAGCGCATCTGGCGCATGCTCGGGACCGCCAGTCATTTTCTGGCGGAGCAGTTAACGAATGGCCCGATTGTGACAGGCCAGTCCCGTTCGATTGGCACTTTTCCCCGAAATCGCGTCGACGTCAGGCCGGCAATCGGGACATCGCGGTTGATTCCTGTCCAAAGGGTCAGCATTATCGCCCTAAGGGATGGGCCGGGTTCTAGCCTCTCAGCCTGTCGCCGAACTAAGCAACGGTCGTAAAGACCAACCTTGGGAGACGTGAGATGAACAAGCTTCTGCTTCGCGCGGCAACGGCGATGGCGGTCATGTTGGCCGCCGGTACTGCAATGGCCGAGCCCGCGGTCGTCTATGATGCCGGCGGCAAGTTCGACAAATCGTTCAATGAAGCCGCGTTCAACGGCATGGAAAAGTACAAGGCTGAGACTGGCGATTCCTACCTGGAATTCGAAGTCCAGACCGACGCCCAACGTGAACAGGCATTCCGCCGCATGGCGGAGAAGGGTGCCGACCCGATCATCGGCGTTGGCTTCAGCCAGGCCGACGCACTTACCAAGGTCGCCAAGGAACTCCCCGACAAGCACTTCGCCATCATTGACATGGTGGTGGATCTGCCCAACGTCCAATCGATCGTTTTCAATGAGCATGAAGGTTCGTTCCTGGTCGGTATCCTTGCGTCAATGGCGAGCAAGTCCGGCAAGGTCGGTTTCGTCGGCGGAATGGACATTCCGTTGATCCGCCGCTTTGCCTGTGGTTACGAACAGGGTGCCAAGTTCGCCAACAAGGATGTGAGCGTCACCGAGAACATGACCGGCACGACGCCCACGGCCTGGAACGATCCCACGAAGGGTGCGGAATTGGCGAAGGGCCAGTTCGATCAGGGCGTCGATGTCATCTTCGCCGCCGCTGGCGGCACCGGAACCGGTGTCTACCAGGCGGCCAAGGATGCGGGCAAGTTCGCGATCGGCGTCGACAGCAATCAGAACTATCTGCATCCGGGCACCATGCTGACCTCGATGATGAAGCGCGTCGATGTCGCGGTCTACAATTCGGCCAAGGCCGCCAAGGATGGTAGCTGGAAGGCTGGCGTCACGGTCATGGGCCTTGCCCAGGACGGCGTGGGCTGGGCGCTGGACGACAACAACAAGTCGCTGATCACCGAGGAGATGAAAGCGAAGGTCGAAGCCGCCAGGGCCGACATCGTCGCCGGCAAGATCCAGGTTCACGACTACATGACGGACAATGCCTGCAAGTACTGATCGCCATGGCGATCCAAGAGAATCGCATGCCTGAAACAGCGGCGGCGCCAGCAATGGCGTCGCCGCCTGCTCTTGAACTGATCGGCATCAACAAGCGCTTCGGACCCGTTCGGGCCAACCAGGACGTCTCTCTCGCGGTGGCGAAGGGCAGCATCCATGGCATCATCGGCGAAAATGGCGCAGGCAAATCGACCTTGATGTCGATCGTGTACGGCTTCTATACGGCCGATAGCGGTGAGATTCGGATTGGCGGCGCGCGCAAGGTGATCAACAGTTCGGCAGCGGCGATCGCTGCCGGCATTGGCATGGTGCATCAGCATTTCATGCTGGTGGACACTTTCACCGTTCTTGAGAATGTCATGCTCGGTGCGGAGGGTGGCGCCTTTCTGCGTGAGGGGGCCGAGCGGGCGCGCGCGGAATTGCGGCGGCTTGGTGAAGAGTTCGGGCTCGTGGTCGATCCGGATGCCCGGATCTCGGATCTGACGGTCGGCGATCAGCAACGCGTTGAAATCTTGAAGGCGCTTTATCGCCATTGCTCGGTTCTCATTCTGGATGAACCGACCGGCGTATTGACGCCGCAGGAGACGGACCAGCTGTTCCGGATTCTGCTGGCCCTCAAGGAGAGGGGCGTCACCATTCTCCTCATCACCCACAAGCTGAAGGAAATTCTCGCGATCACGGACCATGTGACCGTGATGCGTGGGGGCGAGGTCGTTGCCAATCGCCGAACAACCGAGACGAATGCGGAAGAACTCGCTGAGTTGATGGTCGGTCGAAAGGTGCGGCTGCATCTGGATAAGGGTGCCGCCCAAGCCGGCGCGCCGCAGCTCACGGTCGAGCATCTGGGGTTCGTGGATGAGCGGGGTGTGTCCCGCCTCGATAACATCAATTTTGTCCTGCGGGCGGGAGAAATCGTCGGCATCGCGGGTGTCTCAGGTAACGGCCAGAGCGAGCTCCTCGAGGTCCTGGCCGGCATTCGCGCACCAAGTGCCGGGCGGATCAGTATTGGTGAGATGTCTATCTCGTCGTCGGCGCCGGGCGATCCGGCCGGCATGCGCGCGCTGGGTGTCGCCCATGTGCCGGAAGATCGCCTGCGCCTTGGTCTCGTCACCGGCTTCTCCGCCTGGGAGTCGGCAGCGCTCGGCCATCAGCGTGATGCGGAGATCGGCGGTTCTTTTCTGCTTGATCACGGCGCAATGAAGGAGCGTTGTGCCAAGCTTATGGAAGAGTTCGACGTGCGGCCGCCGCAGCCCTTGCTCAAATCCTCCAAATTCAGCGGCGGCAACCAGCAGAAGCTCATTCTGGCGCGTGAAATGGCGAGCCGCCCGCGTGTGCTGCTGGTCGGACAGCCGACGCGAGGCGTCGATATCGGCGCGATCGAATTCATCCATCGCGAACTGGTGTCCATGCGCGACCAAGGTGTCGCCATCCTCCTTGTTTCGGTCGAGTTGGACGAAATTCTCGCTCTTTCGGATCGCATCCTGGTCATGAACCAGGGCCGCATTGTGGGGGAAGTGGCGTCGGCCGATGCGGACGAGCGCAAGATCGGTTTCCTCATGACCGCGACATCGGCGCAAAGGGCGGCTTCATGAGTGCGCAACCCAGCCAGCTGCCGCGCTGGATCGATATTGGTATTTTGCCGATCATCAATATCTGCATGGCCCTCATCGTGGCGGGCCTCATTCTTTGGTCGATCGGCGCCAATCCCTTCACGGCGGTCGCAATCCTGCTGGATGGTGCCTTCGGCAGCGGCTATGGCTGGGGATACACCCTCTACTACGCGACCAGCTTCATCTTCACCGGCCTCGCGGTGGCCGTGGCGTTTCATGCCGGGCTCTTCAATATCGGTGGTGAGGGGCAGGCGATGATCGGCGGGCTCGGTGCCGGTGTCATCGCCTTGGCCTTCGATCATATCCTGCCGGCGCCTTTACTCCTGCCATTGGCCATCCTGGCTTCGGCGCTCTTCGGCGCCGGTTGGGCAATCGTTCCGGCCTATCTGCAGGCCCATCGTGGCAGCCACATCGTCATCACGACGATCATGTTCAACTTTCTCGCCGCCTCTCTGATGGTGTTCCTCCTGGTCGATGTCTTTCGCGATCCGGGCCAGATGTCGACGCAGAGCCGCGGCTTCACGGAAAGCGCCTCCTTGCCGGAAATCGCCCAGCTGTTTGCGATGATCGGCATCAAGATTCCCTCGACGCCACTCAACATGTCGCTCCTTTGGTCGCTTGCCTGCTGCGTCTTTGTCGAGATCCTCATCTGGCGTTCGCGCCTGGGCTATGAAATCCGGGCCACGGGCTTGGCGCCCCATGCCGCTGTCTATGCGGGTATCCGGCCGGCGAAAATCGTCCTGGTGGCAATGGCCATCTCCGGCGCTCTTGCTGGGTTCGTCGGGATCAACGAGATCCTGGGGGTTCAGCACCGCCTTCTTCTCGAGTTCGTGGCCGGCGCCGGCTTCACCGGCATCGCTGTGGCGCTCATGGGACGCAATCACCCGATTGGCATCGTCCTTGCCAGTATACTCTTCGGCGCCCTCTATCAGGGTGGCGCTGAGTTGGCCTTCGAGATACCGACAGTGACGCGCGAGATGATCATCACCATCCAAGGCCTCATCATCCTCTTCTCCGGCGCGCTCGCCTATATGAACCGCCCGTGGGTGGAACGGCTTTACCTGCGCTTCAAGCGATCGTCAGAGGTCGAGGTGCGGTCGCATGGATGATTTCTTCGTACTGGCTCTCTCCACGCTTGCCGCCACGATCCGCATGGCGACGCCGCTGATATTCTGTGCCATGGCCGGCATCTTCTCGGAGCGGTCGGGCGTCATCGATATCGGGCTCGAGGGCAAGATGCTGATCGCCGCCTTTGTGGCCGCGGTAATGGCAACGGAGACGGGCTCGCCCTATCTGGCCCTGCTGGCGGCAATGTCGGTTGCCGTTCTCCTGTCCTTGGTCCACGGCTTCGCCTGCATCACGCATCGCGGCGATCAAGTGGTTTCGGGCGTTGCCATCAACATCGTGGCGGCCGGCATCACCGTCGTTCTTGGCCATGCCTGGTTCGGGCGCGGGGGCAACACACCGGATCTCGCCCCGGAGCAACGGTTCATGCCGATCCTTCTGCCGGGGCACGAAGCCATCGGCTCGGTGCCATGGCTCGGTGCCGTCTACCGGCAAGTCATCAGCGGTCATTCCCTCATCACCTATTTGGCGCTCGCCATGGTGCCGCTCGCCTGGTTCATTCTTTATCGCACGCGGTTCGGTTTGCGGTTGCGGGCGGCGGGCGAGGGGCCAGCGGTGGTTGATACAGCAGGCATCCCGGTCCTGCGGCTGCGCTACAGCGCCGTGGCAATCGCCGGCATGCTGTGTGGAATCGCTGGCGCCTTTCTGTCGATTTCACAGAATGCGGCGTTCCAGAAGGAGATGACCGCGGGCCGGGGCTTCATTGCTCTCGCGGCCATGATCTTCGGCAAGTGGCGGCCGTTTCCGGCATTCTTCGCGTGCCTGCTGTTCGGTTTCCTGGATGCGATGGCGATCCGCCTCCAGGGCGTGTCGGTGCCGGGACTGGGGCAAGTTCCGGTACCTCTGATCCAGGCATTGCCCTATATTTTTACCGTGGTCTTGCTGGCCGGATTCATCGGCCGTGCCGTGGCGCCCAAGGCTTTGGGCGTTCCCTACGTCAAGGAGCGATAGAGAAATGGACTCCCGTCTATTGGAGGCAGCGCGCCGTGCCATGGGGCATGCTCATGCGCCCTATTCAAAGTTTCACGTGGGTGCCGCGGTGCTGGCGGAAAACGGTCAGGTCTATGCCGGCTGCAATGTGGAAAATGCCGCCTTTCCCGAGGGCTGGTGCGCCGAGACGACTGCGATCGGAAACATGGTGACGAATGGCGGCAAGCGGATCGCAGAGATTGCCGTGATGAGCGAAAGCAAGGAATTCACGACACCGTGTGGCGGCTGCCGTCAGCGGATCGCGGAATTCGGCGGGCCGGCGACGTTGGTCCACATTTGCGGCACGGAAGGACTCCGCCGCACGTTCCGGCTTGATGAATTGCTGCCGGCATCGTTCGGCAAGGACCATCTGTCATGAGTGCTGCCGCGTTTCGGCTCATCCAGCGCAAAGCCAAGGGTTTCCGCGCCGAGGACGGATTGATCCTGGGATCGGGCATGGGTGGGCTCGCCGATCAGGTGGCCGACCCCATCAGCATACCCTATTCGAGCTTGCCGGGCTTTCAGGAATCCGGCGTGAGCGGCCATGCCGGCCGGCTGGTTCTGGGGCGCATCGGCGATCGCCCGGTCGCGGTGCTGCAGGGGCGCATCCATTATTACGAAAAAGGCGAAGCGGACGGCATGCGCGTGCCGATCGAAACATTGCGGCTTCTGGGCTGTGAGCGCCTTTTCGTCACCAACGCCGCCGGCAGCTTGATTCCCGCGGTAAAACCCGGCGGTCTAATTTTGATCAAGGACCACATCAACGTCGTGCAACGGTCTCCGTTATTTGGTTTGGCCGGCGACAAGCGCTTTGTCGACATGGCGGACGCCTACGATCCGGAACTGCGCCGGCAGTTTCGTGCCTGCGCCAGGAAGCTCGACATCAAGCTGCGCGAAGGTGTCTATGCATGGCTTGCCGGCCCGCAATTCGAAACGCCGGCGGAAATCAAGGCACTGCGCAAGATCGGTGCGGAGGCCGTCGGCATGTCGACCGTGCCGGATGTCATTCTTGCGCGCTATTTCGGCATGAAAGTGCTGGCCGTCAGTGCTGTCACCAACATGGGCGCCGGGATGAGCCACGAAACCTTGAGCCATGAACACACGATGGCGCAGATGCAGGTCGCGTCGAAGAAGCTTACGCGCCTGCTGCTGGCATTCCTGAAGGCGAGGCGGTGATGCTGCCGCAAGAGATCATTCGCAAGAAGCGCGACGCGCAGCGCCTGACGCCCGCCGAGATCGAAGCCTTTGTAACCGGCATTTCGAACGGCAACGTGACCGAGGGCCAGGTGGCGGCCTTCGCCATGGCTGTGTTTTTCCGCGGCATGGACATGACGGAACGGATTGCGCTCACGCGTGCCATGATGAATTCCGGTACGATCCTGGACTGGAAATCTCTGCGCCTCAACGGCCCGATCCTGGACAAGCATTCGACGGGCGGTGTCGGTGACAAGATTTCGCTGATCCTGGGGCCGATCATCGCGGCGTGTGGCTGCTTCGTGCCGATGATTTCAGGCCGCGGGCTCGGCCACACGGGTGGCACGCTCGACAAGTTCGATGCGATCCCGGGCTACCAGACGGCGCCGGATCTCGATACGTTCCGCCGCGTGGTCAAAGAATCCGGTTGCGCGATCATCGGGCAAACGGCGGATCTTGCACCCGCCGACCGCCGCTTCTATGCGATCCGGGACGTCACGGCGACGGTGGAGTCCATTCCGCTCATCACTGCGTCGATCCTGTCGAAAAAGCTTGCGGCGGGACTGGAAGGCTTGGTGATGGATGTGAAAACCGGATCGGGAGCATTCGCATCCGATCTCAAGATGGCGCGCGAGCTTGCGGATTCCATTGTAC
>CAZUAL010000056.1:0-16742 GCA_964618305.1 uncultured Dongia sp.
GCCTTCGCCGACCGCCAGCGCGCCTATGCGGCCGCCCGCGGCAAGTCGATGATGTACACGCCGCAGATGGTGGTGGCGGGCGCCATCGAAAGCCTCGGCACCGATCGCAAGGCGGTGGAGAAGGCATTGAAAGCGGCTGAACGGCGGCACGAGATGTTCGCGATCGGCCTCGCCAAGGACGAAGCCGGCGCCATCCATCTTAGGCTGCCGGCGGCACAGCTTTCGGTTCCGGCGAGCCTCTGGTTCGTCACCTACACCTATGAAGAGGCGAGCGACATCAAGGCCGGGGAGAATCGCGGCAAGCGCATGGTCACGACCAATGTCGTCCGCTCGCTGCGCAAGCTCGGCATGTGGAGCGGCGCCGCGGAAGATCGTATCATCGCGCTCAACAGCGATGAGATCGCGCGGAAGCCCGATGCCTGCGCCATCATCGCCAACGAAGCGGAATTCGGCCCGGTGGTCGCCGCCGCCGCCTGGGACTTCAAGGATCTGTGGTAACCCGCGGTTCGCAGCCTGCGCCGATATCCCCTTTCGTCACCGCGCACCCCTCACCCCAACCCCTCTCCCCATTTCATGGGGCGAGGGGCTCCAGCTGGCAGGCTCGGCCGAGGCTCCCTCGCCCCGCGCTAGCGGGGAGAGGGCTGGGGTGAGGGGCCGTATTGCGATCCGACAGCGACGGGGAATCATGACCGAGTTCAAGCCGACCCACCGCCATTACAAAGGCGGGCTCTATCAGAAACTGTTCGACGCCACGCACAGCGAGACGGAAGAACTTCTCACCATCTACTTGACGTCCGATGGCCGGCCATTCGCACGCCCGAAGGCGATGTTCGATGGATTGACGGATGATGGGCAAAAGCGCTTTGCGCCGATCGAAGACGGATCGGAATAACCTAGCCTCTCCCCTCGCGGGAGAGGCGGAGAGCGTCAGCGAGCGGTGAGGGGGATCGTACGGCCGGACACAGCGTTCCGCCCCCTCACCCCGACCCTCTCCCGCAAGGGGAGAGGGAGACGAATCCATCAGGCGGGATTGTGCTGGACGCTATTGCTTCCCATGCAGCGCGTCGGCGACGCCGCCGGCGACGCAATTGTGGCAATGCTGGGTCAGTTCCTTGCGCGAGCGGAAATCGGCGATGGTGACGGGTTCGTGGAACTCGACGATGACGCGCGCGGGGCCGAGGCGCGCGAATTGCCAGAGGTGATCGCCCAAGGTCATGTCGCCGTACCAGGCGAGATAGGGGCGGTTGCGGTGGCCCATCGGCAAGGCGTTGAGGCCGGCATAGGTGACCGAGACCGGCTGCACGGTGAGCTTGCCCGCACGTCCCTCGCGCTCGGCGACGCTGAGGAGGGCTGAACGGAAGGGCAGCACCCTGTTGCCGTCATTCGACGTGCCTTCGGGAAAGAGGATGAGATTGTCGCCCGCATCGAGGCGCTGCTGCAGATCGTCACGCTGCCGGCGCGTGGTGCCGCGCCTGCGGTCGACATAGACCGTCCGCTGCAGCTTGGAGAGCCAGCCGAAGACGGGCCAGGAGCCGACCTCGGTCTTGGCGACGAAGCTTCCTTCGATAAGGGAGCCCAGGACCGGAATGTCGAAATAGGAACTGTGGTTCGAGACGAAGAGGGTGGGCGCCACCCTTGACCGGCGCCCCCTCACCTTCACGTCGAGGCCGATGATGCGGCAGGTGAGGCGGTGATAGAAGCGCGGCAGATGCTTCCTTGCCGGGAGGCGCAGCAGCAGGAAGAGGAGCTGCGGCCAGACGAGCGTCAGCGTAAGCCCGAGATAGGCCGCGAGGCGCAAGGCGCCCATCAGGCTGGAGCCCTCGTCGAGCTCGAAATGCCGGGCCGGCTTCCGCCGACGCGACGCGCTCATGCTCACGAATCGCTGCCGTAATCCGGCCGCGTGTAATGTTTCATGTATTTGTCGGTGACTTCGGCGGTCACCACGACGATCGAAACATCGACCGAGCCGAATTCGTGATCGATCACCGCACCGTCGCCGACATAGCCGGAAAGCCTGAGATAGCCCTTGATGAGCGGCGGCAGCGAACCGAGCGCCCGCCTTTCGTCGATCTCGGCAAGCGGCATCATGTTCATGTCGACATGGCGCTCGGGCAGCGCCTTCGGGCGGAATTGCGGCGGCGCCAGGTGGCGGTGATAGAGATAGGAGAGCGCCATGCGATGTTCTTCCGGATCGGTGCCGGGGAAGCTCGCGCAGCCGAACATGATCTCGACCTTGTGGAAGAGGATGTAATCGGTGATCCCCTTCCAGAGCAGCTGCATCGCCATTTTGTTGCGGTAGGCGGGATCGACGCAGGAGCGGCCGAGTTCCAGAATCTCGCCGGGGCGGTTCACGAGCGGCGAGATGTCGTATTCGGCGATCGAATAGAAACGCCCCGCGCGCCTTGCCGCCTCGCGCCGGAGCAGGCGGTAGGTGGCGACGATGCCTTTGACACCGGCGCCGCGCTTGCGGTCGACGACGATGAGATGGTCGCAATAGGGGTCGAATTCGTCGAAATCGCGCCCGAGGCGCGTCATCTCGAGTGTCGGCTTGGCACCCATCTCGCCATAGAAAACGCGATAGCGCAGTTCCTGGGCCGCCAGGATTTCAGCTTCCGTTTCGGCGAGTCTGGCTTCGAGATCGCCGACAATGACTTCGACCGGCCGCTCGCGCCGGGCCGCAGCGACGATCATTTTTCGCCGCCGCCCGCTGGCATCGCGCGCCGGGCGCGGCCGTTCGGGGTGGTTTCCTCCTCGCCATCCTTGGCAAGGGGCACGGCATAGAGTTCGAGCCGGTGGCCCACCAGCTTGTAGCCGAGATTGGCGGCGATCGCCTTCTGCAGCTTTTCGATCTCTTCGTTGGTGAACTCGATCACGCGGCCGGACTGGATGTCGATGAGATGGTCGTGGTGATCGTCCTTGGCTTCCTCATAGCGGGCGCGGCCGTCGCCGAAATCGTGGCGCTCGAGAATGCTCGCTTCCTCGAAGAGGCGAACGGTGCGGTAGACGGTGGCAAGCGATATGCCGGAATCGATCTGCGCCGCGCGGCGATGCAGCGCCTCGACATCCGGATGGTCCTGCGCCTCGGAGAGGACGCGGGCGATGATCCGACGCTGGTCGGTCATCTTGAGGCCCTTTTCGATACAGAGCTTTTCCAGCCTCGATGGCACGGTCGCCTCGCCTATCATTATGGTCTTGGTCAAAACAGCGAAATCCCGCTTAAGGTCCGATCCGTATCCGTTTATCAGGCGCGGCGCGGCTTCGCCAGTGCAGGGTGTGCCAGCGGACCCGGCAATCCGCGCCTCGACTGCCCTGCATCCGCATCGGAAAGACATTCTGCCTTGGTTAACCGGCCGCCGCCAAGAGTCTTGCGCTGAGGCAATAAAAAATGTCCCGCCAACGAGTTAGCGGGACAAAGGTACGTCTCGAAAAGGTTAATAACGTGTGGTCGGCAGAATTTCCGTTGCGGCGTCAGTTGCGGCGTCTGGGTGGGCGTTTCCGCGCGCCGCGGCCAAGACCGAATTCGCGCGCCAGCGACGAGCGCTTCTTGGCGTAATTGGGAGCCACCATGGGGTAATCGGCCGGCAATCCCCAGCGTTCGCGATATTGTTCCGGCGTCATGCCGTAGGCCGAGCGCAGGTGGCGCTTCAGCATCTTCAGTTTCACGCCGTCCTCGAGGCAGATGAGGTAATCGGGTGTCACCGATTTCTTGACCGGCACCGCCGGTTCGCGATCGGCGCGCGCGGCGCGCGGTGCCGTGGCGGCAGCTAAAGCCGCGCCCGGTTCGCCGGTCTGGGCGAGAGCGGCGCGCGTTTCGGCGATGAGGCGCGGGATCTCGTGCATCGGCACGGTGTTGTGTGACAGATAGGCGACGACGATCTCGGTCACCAATGGCAGCAGCGGATCGTTCTTGAGCGCGTCGCTCATGCTTCTTGTTCCCTTCAATGCGGCTTCACCGCGTCTTTGCCGGCAGTCGCCAGAAAGTTGAGCAATTACATATGCGGGGACTTGAATATTGGCAACGAAACGCTGCTCAATTCTTGCAATTCTCACACATATTTCCGCGTTATGCAGCGCTTTTATACTACTTTTATGGCGTATTGAGGCTTTTGGAGAAGAGAAGCGCGTCTATTGAGCCGCGGTAATAGTTCTTTCGGCGCCCGACCGGCGCGAAACCGGCGCGGCGGTAGCAGGCTATGGCGGCGGCATTCTCCTCGGCCACTTCCAGAAAGGCGCGCGCCGCGCCGTTGGCACGCGCCTTCTCCATCAGTGCCTCCAGCAGGCTGCTGGCGATTCCCTGCCCGCGATGCGCCGGCAGCACGGCGAGGAGCAGCAGCTCGACCTCGTCGGCGGCCTTGAGGGTGAGGCCGAAGCCGACCGGCTCACCGCCCGAGACGGCGATGAGGGCGGTGATTCCGGCATGGCGCAGGATCTCGGCAAAGGATGCGGCCGACCAGGATTCGTCCCAGGGGGCGGCGAAACAGCGCGCATGAAGTTCGCCCAGGAGTTCCGTCTCGAACAATCCTGCCGCGCGCAGCTCAAGGGCGGACATGTCAGAGCGCCTTCGGCACGGAGACGTCGGCTGCGCGGAGATAAAGCGGCGCCGGCTTCATCGCATAGCGGCCGTCAGGATCGGCGGCGAGGCGCAGGATGGCGCGGGCGTCGGCTGCCTGCGGCTGCCGCTTGACCGTTGCCGGAAAGGGTGCCGGCCACAGATCGACCGCATCGCCGGTGACGAGGGCCGGCGGCGCCGCTTCGATGTCGGCGGCGATCTCCGGCAGCGTCATGAAGCGGGGCGGTTGGCGGAAGGTGAGATCGGGCCCAAGGCGCGCGGCATAGGGTTCCTCACGCCGGCTGTCGATGAGGACCAGGATGTCGCCGGCAAGGCCCTGCCGTTCCGCGGGCGCCAGGCCCGCCGCCGCGGCCTGGAAGCTGCTGATGCCGATGACGGGGCGGTCGAGCGCCAAGCCAAGGCCGCGCGCCGTCGCCAGGGCGATGCGCAGGCCGGTGAAGCCGCCGGGGCCGATGCCGCAGGCTATGGCGCCGACCTGGCCGAGTTCGATGCCGGCCGCCATCATCACGCGCTCGACCATCGGCACCAGGGCGGCGGCGTGGCCGTGCTTCATCTCCGCGCGCTCCGCCGCCAGGATCTCGCATGTGGCGCCGCTGACGCCACCAAGCGCCACCGAGCAGGCATCGCCGGCGGCATCGAGGGCAAGGATGAGGCGCTTTGTCTCAGCGCGGTGCGGCATTGGATAGGCGTCCTTCTTCGGGCCCCGGTTGGCTCTCTGGGCACGATCTGCTAAAGCCGGTTTAGAACAGCCCATGCAACGGTGGCAAGATGAGCCTCATCGAAATCACGCCCGAATCCTTCGACGTCGACATTTCCCTGGTCTATGCGACGCCCCACAATCTGAGCGGCGCCATCATCTACCGCAACGCCGATTGCTACCTGCACGAGCGCGCGGCCGAGATGCTGAAGAAGGCCGTGCATCTCGCCCGGCCGCTCGGCCTCAGGCTCAAGATCTTCGACGCCTACCGTCCCTCGGAAGCGCAATGGCGATTGTGGCATGCGCTCCCTGATCCCGAATTCGTCGCCGATCCAAGGCGCGGCTCGCCGCACACGCGCGGCGTCGCCATCGATCTGACGCTGATCGACGGGGCGAGCGGCAAGGAACTGGAAATGGGAACGGGCTTCGACGAGGCGGTGCCGCAATCGCATCACGGCGTTACCGACATACCCGTCGCAGCGCAGCAGAACCGCTTCACGCTCCTTGGCATCATGATGGCGGCGGGCTGGGACAATTACCGGAACGAATGGTGGCACTACCAGCTCTTCAACAGCCGCGACTTCCCACTCATCGAGCAGGCGACACTCGCCCGGCCGATGGTCTAGGCCGCGACGCTCCTGCCCTACGCGCCGGGAATGTCCCCAGTCGGAATCACCGGAACAGGATTACCGGCGCGCCGTCGGCGGCGGTGAGCAACTCGGCATCGGCGGCGAAGGCATCGCGCAGCCCGGCTGGCACGATGACCTGCAGCGGCTGGCCGGCGGCGAGCAGCCGCCCTTCTTTGAGCAGCAGGACCTGATCGGCATAGCGGGCGGCGTCGTTGAGATCATGCAGCGCCAGAAGGATGCAGATGCCGTCCGCGGCCAGGTCGCGCAGCAGATGCATGATGCCGAGCCGGTGGCCGGGATCGAGGCTGGCGGTCGGCTCGTCAAGGATGAGCAGACGCTGATCGCCGGTTCCGGCGGGACGCCAGATTTGCGCCAGCGCCCGGGCAATGCCGACGCGCTGCTTCTCGCCGCCCGACAGGCGGTTGAAAAGCCGCCCCGCGAAGGTCGCCGTGCGTGTCGCCTGCAGGGCCCAGTCGATCGCCCGCGCCGTGTCGGCGGCCGCCTCGCCCTGGTATGGCGCGCGGCCCAGGGCGACGATGTCGCGGGTGCTGACGTCGAAGGCGATGTCGCTGGCCTGGGGCACGAAGGCGCGTCGGCGGGCAAGCGCCAGGGCTGACCATTCCTCAAGGCGGCGGCCGTCAATCGTGATGACGCCCTTGTCCGCGCGCTTGCGCCCGGCCAGTACTTCAAGCAGCGTTGATTTCCCGGCACCATTCGGCCCGATGACGGCCGTCACTGCGCCCGGCCCGGCCCGGAGCGAGATGCCCTTGAGCCCGCCGCTTCGGCGTTCGATGCCATCGGCGGCGATCATGCGGCACCGCGCTGCCGCTGCAGCAGCAGGGCAAGGAAGACCGGCGCGCCGATCAAACTGGTGACGACGCCGATGGGCAGTTCCGCGGGGGCGATGATTGTGCGGCAGAGCGTGTCGGCCAAGACCAGCAGCGCGCCGCCGATGCAGGCCGCACCCGGCAGCAGGCGCCGGTGCATCGGTCCGAGCAGGCTGCGCGCCATATGCGGCGCGATGATGCCGACGAAGCCGATAAGGCCGGTGAAGGAGACGGCGGCGCCGACACCAGCTGCGACACTCAAGACCAGGATGCGCTTGGCGCGCTCGACATCGAAGCCAAGGCAATAGGCATCGGCTTCACCCAGCATGAGCGCGTCAAGATTGCGGGCAAGGGCGAGCCCGGCTGCCAGAGCAATGATACCAAACGGTGTCACGATCAGCAGCGACTGCCAGCCGGCACCGCCCATGCTGCCGAGCGACCAGAAGGTGATCGAGCGCAGCTGCGTGTCGTCGCTGATCGCCACCAGCAGACCGATGCCGGCAAAGACGATGGCATTCACCGCCGTGCCGGCAAGGAGCATCGTCGCAATGTCCGTATGCCCGTCGCGCGTCGACAGGCGCCGGATGACGGAAACGGTGACGAGACCGCCGAGGAAGCTTGCGAGCGGCATGGCGATGAAGCCAAATCCGCCAAGTCCGCCGATGAAGCCGGCACCGAAGACGATGAAGGCGGCGGCGGCCAGGGCCGCCCCGCCGGATACGCCGACCAGACCCGGATCGGCCAGCGGATTGCGGAACAGGCCCTGCATCATGGCGCCCGCCGCTGCGAGGACAGCCCCGACGATCGCCGTCATCAGCGCGCGCGGCAGGCGCAGGTCCCAGACGACGGCGCGCGTCGATGCGTCGACACGCCCATCACCGCCGAAGAGTGCCAGCCAGATATCCATCGGCCCGATCAGTGTCGGTCCGATCAGCAGCGCGGCGATGACAGCGAGCACCAGCCCAAGCGCCAGGAAGGGCAGGATAGCGCGGCGCATGCCGCCCGCCATGTTGGAACCCGCTATCGATAGGTCGGTCATGCGGCACGCTCTGCTCAACCGACTTGCGCTCAGCCGACCCATGCCCTGGCGGGCAAGGCCGGAAGGGCGGCGCCAGGGTGCAGGGCCGCGGCAAGGTCCCGGGCCGCATGGGCCGTGCGCGGACCGAAACCAAGGAGATAGGCGCCGTGCATGGTGATGACGCGCTCTTCCTTCGCTGCCCGCAAATTGGCAAGTTGCGGCAGGGCCTTCAAGGCAGAGACCCCGCCCATCTCGTCGAGGGTCTGCTGCATCAGCAGAAGATAGTCGGGGTCTGCGGCCAAGGCCGATTCGGCTGACACCGTCTGATAACCCGACGCGCCGGCAAAGACGTTGCTGCCACCGCTGAGGCTGATCATGTCATCGGCACCCGTGTTGCTGCCGGCGCCGCGCAGGCCCGTCGTCCCTGCATTGAGCAGAAAGAGAACCTTGGGCCTGTCGGCAAGCGGCGCTACCCAGCCGCGCAAGGCGGCGAGATCGGCCTGATAGGCATCTGCCACCGACTGCGCCGCCGACTGGCGCTCCAGCGCGGCACCCACAAAGACGATCTTCGCAGCAACGGCATCGGCGGTGGGCCGCATCGGGAATTGCCGCAGATCGATCCCGGCGTCCTGCAGCTGCTGCAAGGTCGTGGCCGGGCCGGAATCATGATCCGCAAGGATGAGATCGGGCTTCATCGACAGAATGCCCTCGGCCGCCAGCTGGCGCAGATAGCCCACTTTCGGCAGCGGATCGGTCCGGCCGGTCGGATAGGCGCTGGTCGTGTCGACGGCGACGATGGCATCGCCTTCGCCCAGGGCAAAGACGATCTCGGTCATCGCCCCGCCGATGCTCACAATGCGCCGCCGCGCGGCTGCTTTTGCCTTTCTCCCGGCCAGGAGGCTGCCCGCCAGGCCGAGGAGCAAGGCGCGGCGTGAGCAGCCGGCCCATGAGAATGTTGCGCGTGACGGTCTCACGGCCTGGCCTCCGCCAGCGTGCGACCTGGCTCGGCAAGGCTTTCCGCCAGCGCGCGCCAGGCAGCCAGTTCCGGCTCGCCCGGCTTGCGCTTGCCGAAGAAGGTGACGATGCGGTCGCCCATTTCGTTGAAGATTTCGACGGAGGTAATAATGCCGTCGACGGTGGGCTTGCGCACCAGCCAGCTTTCCGCCATCCGGTCTTCTCGAAGATGCAGGTTGAAATCCGGATCGAGCACATTGAGCCATGGACCCATGCGCTCGATCTTGCTCACCGGCCCGGTGTGAATCTGGATCATTCCCGGATTGCCGACGAAGACCATGATCGGCAAGGCACTGCCCGATGCTTCGGTGAGCAAGCTGTTGGTGGCCGTTGCCGGAAGGCGCTCGGTGAAGCGTCCTTCGGCCAGGCGGAAGGCGGTCGTCGGCTCCAGATCATGCCGCCGCAGGAAGCCGAAGAATTCATGCGTGTCCTTGAGATCGGCCCATTCCGCCAGGAAGAAGTCCCGGTCCACTTCGCCGGCGCGGCGCGTGGCAGGCCCGCGCGCGGCGACGCCGAGCCTTTCCGCCGGCGCCTCGACGGCGAAGTCGGCAACAAGTTCCGCCCAGGCGACTTCATCGGTTTCCTCGACGGCATAGATCTTGTGCACCGCCATGCCGCTGGAATCGAAGAATTGCAGACTCTTCATCAAGCCCTTGCGTCCCTGCTCCTCCACGGCGAAGCCGAAACGCCAATCGTTGATGAAGATGCGCAGATCAATGTCGGGTCCAAGGACGAGGCCCACATGGCCCTCGAAGCTCGCCGGATTGTAATGGCCCTTCCGCTCGTGTACCGCTTCCTCATTGCGGGTGAGCGCCATGACGCGGCCGAGCAAGGGAAGTGCGGTGAAGATCTCCTTCCAGTCGGCCTTGAGCCGGCGCGCGCCCGAGCCGACCAGCGCATTGATGAGTTCCGCCTCGCTCACACCCAAAGCTTCCGCGGCATCCCGGTTGCGCATGCCCGGATTGGCGGCGCGCAAATCGGCCCAGCGTCGGGCGAGTTCCTGTGGCAACGGCTCGGTTCGTGACGTCATCTCTGTTCTCCTCTGCAGGCAAGGTGGCGATAAGGGTCAGAACGAGGCGGAGTAGCTGAACGCGACGCGATAATCGCGGCCCGGCGCCTCCTCGAAGGCGAGGTAGCGTTCATAGGATTCGTCCAGCAGATTCTCGATCCCGGCATCGACGCGGAAGCCGGCCAGGGGACCTTCGTCCGGCGCCCAGGTGGCGAAGAGGCCGACCGTGTGATAGCCGTCGACCGCCGTTTCCGCGTCGACGACACGGTGCTGCGCCCAGCCGATTTCGTTGGTGACGCCGGCCGAGAGATCGAGCGAAGGAATCTTGCCACCCACCGTGAGCACCAGCTTGTCGGCAGGGATCGAGGTCAGCGGTTCATCGTCGGTCTTGTTGTCGCCGCGGATGCGCGAATAGCCGCCGGAAAAGAAGAAATAGTCGGAATCGTAGTCGAGCCCGACCTCAAGCCCGGCTATTTCGGCGCGGGGTACGTTCACCGGCGTCGTGGTGAAGGTGAAGGTGCTGAAATCCATCACGACGTCGCCGTCGATGAAGTTCTTCGCATGGGTGTCGAAATAGGCGAAGTTGAAGCGCAGATTGTCCTTCGCCATGACGACATCGTCGAAATCGAGGCGCAGGCCGCCTTCCCAGGTTTCCGACGTCTCCGGCTTCAGGTCGGGATTGGGAACGAAGACGTTATTGAAGGGACCGAAGACCGCGAAATGGGTTCCCGAGATGTAGAGCTCGCGGATCGACGGCGCGCGATAGCCGCGGCTGTAGCTGCCATAGACCGATGCCCAGTCGAACGGCTGCCAATTGAGGCCGATCTTGGGCGACAGGCGGTCATCGCTGCGGTCGGGAAAATCATCGCCTTCGGGATTGGTCTGGTAATAGTCCCAGCGCAGACCCGGCGTCAGGGTCACCTGATCGAACAGGGTAAGCTGGTACTGGGTATAGACGCCGACCACGTCCTGGCTTGCATCCGGGTTCTGGCTCTCTTCCTCGCCATTGACCCGCCCTTGCCCGCTGTCATTGTAATATTCCGTGCCGAAGGTCAAAGCGTACTTGGCCCAGCTCGTCTCGAATTCGGCGGTGTTGAAGATGTCGAGACCGTAGGTCGTGAGGCTCGCCTGGGTCGTACGGTCGTAATCCTTTCCTTCGTTCCGGATATCGGTGTCGTCCCGGTAGAAGGTCGCCTGCAGGTTCACGAGATCGCTGTCCGGGCTGTCGAACGTGTAGCGCGCCGTGGCCGTGCTCTTGTTGATCTCGTGGCTGGAATCGTATTCGAGATTGGCGTTGTCGACGTCCGTCGCCACGACGTCTTCGTCATCGTCGAAGATCAGGCCGGAAAGCTCCAGGCGATGGCCCTCGGCCGGATTGATGCCCAGTTTGACGAGGCCGCTCTTGATGTCGACGGCGCTGTCGGGGAGGGTCGCGCCGGAACCGCCTTCATAATCGTCGCTGTCGCGGTAGACGAAGTCGCCAAGGAAATCCACTTCGTCGATCGGGCGGGCGGCGAAGATGGTGCTGGCGAGGAACTCGTCATTCACCGAATGATAGCCGCCCTTGAAGCGGAAGCCGAACTGGTCGCCTTCGTCCAGGAAGTCCTCGGCATTCTTGGTCGTCATGGAAATGACGCCGCCGATGGCGCCGCTGCCATAAAGGGTCGAGCCGGTGCCCTTCAGCACTTCGACCTGGGAAAGCACGTCGGGATCGATGAACATACTGCCGCCATGGGCGGCGCCGAGATTCTGGCGGGCCCCGTCGATGGTCGTGACGACCCGGTTGGTGCCCCAGCCGGTGCCGCCGAAGCCGCGAATGTTGGGCTGCATCTCGGAACCCTTGGAGCCGCCCTCCATCTCGACGCCCGGCAGGTCGTTGAGGATGTCGCCGACGGTCGAAGGCTGGCTGCGCTCAAGATCCTCGGCGTCGATCACCTCGATCGTCGCCGGCACCTCGTCCTGGGGTGTCGGAACCTTGGTCCCGGTCACGGTGAGGGGCGACAGAAGCGGCGGTTCCTCGGTTTCGAGGACCGTTTCATCGCCCTCCGCCGTGTGCGCGCTTTGCGCGACAATGGTACCCTCGGCGGCGCTTTCGGCGCTTGATTGCGGCTGCTGGGGGAGCGGGTCGGCCAAAGCCTGGCCCGCCACGGCCAAAAGCAGGGTTGTGACGATGGGAAGTGTCGACTGGGTCATGGAAAGAGCTCCGGCTGGTCAGGTCAGATGGCCTGGCTGGCTTCCGGGGAATCAGGTCGGAGCGCTTGCTGGTTATGTGCAAATGAGACCCATTCGCATTTCTAGGATTTAACATCGCACCATGGCGCGGGCAAGCAGAAATCTGCCCGCGACACCTGAAGCGAAGGCTGAATTGTCCGCTGAAATGCGGGCGGGACGAGCCGCTAGCCGACCCGCTGATAGCTCAAGCGGCGGGCGAGCCAGCAGCCGAGTTGGAGCCCGGCAACGCGGCCGGTTCCATCGCGCTGGATGTCGAGGGTCCAGTCGCCTGGGGCCAAATGGTCGACCCCGCGCGGACAGGGCATGACCCAGAGATCGCGGCCGATCGCCTCCAGCTTCTCCATGCGGCCGTCGCCGAGGATGCCGGAACAGGCAGCATAGAGCTGGCCGCCGGCATCGGCGATATCGAGCATTGCCCCCAGTTCATCGCAGCGGAAGCTGCCGGCGATGTCGCGCTGTGCCTCGCCGTCGCGGCGCGCCAGCCGCGAACGCTGGTTGTCGGCGGGAAGGTCGAGGAGGAGGGTGTCGCCATCCGGCGTAACGCGCGTGCCCGAGCGCTCGTTGAGCGCACTCCCCTCCGGCTGCAGGGTCAGCACCTCGGATCCCGTTGCATAGCGCAGCAGGATCGCGCGGGGACCGGTCTTCTGCAGCCGTACGGACAGGCCCGTTTCGGGCTCCAGATAGGTACCTAGCCAGGCCGGCGGCGGCAGATCCGATTGCGGCGCCGGCGGCTCGATGCCGAGTGCCGCGGCAACCAGCTTGTCGGCCGCTTCGCCCGAGCTTGCATCATGGTTGAAGAAGACGATTACCGACAGGCGCTCGCCCTGCATGTAAAGCCGCTGGCCGCGCCAGCCGCGCAAGGCACCGCCGTGACGGGTCAGGGCACGCCCGAACATCCGGTCACGCGCCAGGCCGAAGCCATAGGCAGCGGGCTTCCCGTCGCTGAAGGTGACCGGCTGGGCGATGCGCTGGTAGAGGCTCTGCGGATCGTCGCGGGTGGCATCGATATGCTTTTCCCACGCGATCATGTCGTCGAGCGAGGCGCCGATCGAGGCATCGCCGCCGGCCCAGAACATGCCGTTGGCGGCGGGGCGGAAGCCAGCTTCGACGCTGCCCTCATAGCCTTCCGTGCCGTCAGGCATGGCGCGGGAATCGGCGGCGACGAAAGCCGTTTCCATGCCGACGCGGTCGAAGATGCGGGCCTTCACCAGCTCGGCGTAAGTCTTGCCGGCACGCGCTTCCATGATGTCGGACAGGATGCGGAAATTCTGGTTGCAGTATGAATAGCGCGTGCCCGGATCGAACTGGCGCCCGCGCGTGCCGCCGATGAGCTTCGCTGCCTCGCGGTTGCCGAAGGGTGTTTCAGCGAGCGCCCCCATCAGCATGGCGACGGCCCAGTAATCCTTGAGGCCCGATTGGTTGTGGCAGAGATGGTGGGTGGCGGGGACCTTCCCTTCCAGCAGCGGCAGGCGCGCCTTCACCTCTGCATCGAGCGCGCTCAGATCCGGATAGGCATCAAGCAGCATGGCGCAGGTGATGTGCTTGGTGATCGAGCAGATGCGGAACAGCGATTTCGGCGTGAAGGGCACGCGCCGCTCCAGATTGGCATAACCCCAGGCATGGCGCAGAACGGTCTCGCCGTCCTTGATGACGGCAACGGCCCCGCCGGGACCGGCATAGGTTTCGGGCAGGGTCCGCATCAGGCGGTCGAGGCGGGCGGTCAGGGATTGCGTCATGTGCCGGGCACCGGAAGTAACTGGATCGGTCGAGCCCGCAGGTATATCCGCTGAATGCCCGGCTGGCAAAGGCGCAGCCGGGCTTCTTCAGGTAAACGCGGCCGCAGAAATGGCGCGCGTCAGTTTACGTCCACCGCCTATCGGCCGCGCCGCTTGGCCAGCGAATCGGCGAGCAGGCAGAGGATCTCGAACATCAGATTGGCACCGACCAGCGCCGTGTTGCCGCTGGGATCGAAGGGCGGCGCCACTTCAACGACATCGCCGCCGATGAGGTTGAGCCCCTGCAGGCCGCGCAGGACCGTCTGCGCCTCAAGCGTGGTCATGCCGCCGATTTCCGGCGTGCCGGTTCCCGGCGTGAAGGCGGGGTCGATGCCGTCGACATCGAAGCTGATATAGGTGGGGCCGTCACCCACGACCCGGCGCGCCTCGGCGATCACCTTCTCGGGGCCGATCTTGGCAAACTCCTCCATGAAGATGACGCGCATGCCGCTCCCTTCGGCAAAGGCCATGTCGTCGGCCGAATAGATGGAGCCGCGGATGCCGATCTGCACCGTGCGCTTGGGGTCAAGGAGTCCTTCCTCGATCGCGCGGCGGAACGGCGTGCCGTGGGTATAGAGATTGTCGCCGAAATAACGGTCGTTGGTGTCGGAATGGGCGTCGAAATGGATCATGCCGACGGGCCGGTCCTTGGCTATGCCGCGGAAGATCGGCAGGGTGATGAGGTGATCGCCGCCGGCTGAGAGCGGCACGGCGCCCGCGGCATGGATCTTCGCATAGAAAGTCTCGATCCGCTTCAGCGCATCCATGAGGTCGATCGGATTGACCGGCGCATCGCCCACATCGGCGACACGCGCCAGTTCATAGGGCGCGATGCGGCTCACATGGTGCACCTTGCGGATGAAGCTCGACATGTTGCGGATCTCGCGCGGTCCGTGCCGGGCGCCGGCGCGGTTCGTGGTGCCGCCGTCCCAGGGCACGCCGATCAGCGCGATGTCGACGGCACTCGGATCGGTGACGTAGGGGAGGCGCATGAAGGTCGGAATGGCGCCGAAGCGCGGGATGATGGCCGCATCGACCGGCTGGGGGAAATTGCTCTTTGACGTCACGATTCTGCCTCCGCTTGAGATGACTCATCGACTTCACAAGGCCCATAGACCCCTAACCTTATCTTCACAGCCAATTTTACTTCTGATAAATTCAAAATAACAGAAACTCATTTCTTATTTTCGTGAAGTAAAGCGCATGCCGGCGGGCTTGAACGACATCGACCTGAAACTGATCCGCGCCTTCGTCACCGTGGCGGAATGCGGCGGCTTCATGCCGGCCCAGGTGGTGCTGAATGTCGGCCCGTCGCGCCTTTCCACCATGATCGGCGCGTTGGAGGAACGTCTCGGCCTCACTCTCTGCCGGCGCGGGCGCACGGGCTTTGCGCTGACCGAGAGCGGCGAGGAGGTCTACCGGGCGGCCCAGCGCCTCATTGCCGATCTCGAAGCCTTCCGCTCGTCGGTGGGATCTCTCCGCGGCCGCCTCATCGGCAATCTATCGCTCGGCATGGTCGACAACATCATCAGCAACCCGGAGCAGCGCATCGCCGACGTGATCCGCCGTTTCAACGCGCGCGCCGAGGGCGTGCACATCACCATCCATATCGACGGGCCGCAGGAACTCGAACGCAAGGTGCTGGACGGCAGCCTCGATGTCGCGATCGGTGCCTTTCATCACGCGGTCCCGGGTCTCGATTACCGCGCGCTCTTCCTTGAAGGGCAGACGCTCTATTGTGGCAGGGGGCATCCGCTCTTCAACAAGCTGCCGGGGGAAGTGACGCGCGCCGATCTCCATGCCGCCACCTATGCCGGGCGCGGCTATCTCGAGGACCGGCGGCCGCTCAACTTAAGCGCCAGCGCCAATTCCTTCTCGATGGAAGGCCTGGCGCTCCTTGTCCTGTCGGGCCGTTTCATCGCCTATCTGCCCAACCATTATGCCGCCGGCTGGGTGGCATTGGGCGAGATGCGGGCGCTGCTCGCCGATCAGCTCTCCTATCAATCGCTCTTCGAGGTCGTGGTGCGGCAGGGCCATCACCGCACGCCGGCGCTGCAGGCCTTTCTCGAGGACCTCCATGCCGGCCATTCCAAGCGCCTGCTGGAAGGCCGTGCCGCCAAGGGAACAAAGCCGCGACGCCGCCAGCGCCGCAATCAGACGGCGTGAGATAGCCTCAAACGATGCGGCAGGCTTCGGCGAAATCGAGGCGTGGGTTCCTGGGGTGCAGCTTCGTCTTGTCGCCGTAGCCGATATTGCAGATGAAGTTGGAGCGCCAGCTGGTGCCGGCGAAGAAGGTCTCATCCACCTTCTTCTTGTCGAAGCCCGACATCGGTCCGCAATCGAGACCGAGTGAGCGGCAGGCGAGCATGAAATAGGCGGCCTGCAGCGTGCTGTTGCGGAAGGCCGTCTCCTCGATGGCGGCGGGCTTGCCGGCAAACCAGGAGCGCGCCGTGGGATCGTGGAAAAGGCGCGGCATCAGCTCATAGAATTCCATGTCCATGGCGAAGATCGCGGTGGCCGGTGCCGCCATCGTCTTCGCGCGGTTGCCCTCGGCTAGGCAGGGCTCGAACTTCTTCTTGGCCTCCGCCCCCGTCACGAAGAGGATGCGCAAGGGCTGGCAATTGCCGCTGGTCGGACCCATGCGCGCCAGGTCGAACGCCTGCGCCAGTAGCGAATCGGGCACGGGCTTTTCCAGCCATTTCGAATGCGTGCGCGCCTCGCGGAAGAGGAGATCGAGGGCGGCATCGTCAAGCGGGCGAAGATCGGTCGGCATGGCTCTGGTCCTGTTGAAATGAAAAGGGGCGCCGATCGGGCGCCCCTTGCTGGTCGGGAATGGCGTGCTTCAGATCGGCCGGACTTCGAGAACTTCCGGCACGTAATGGCGCAGCATGTTCTCGATGCCCATCTTCAGGGTCGCGGTCGAACTCGGGCAGCCCGAGCAGGAGCCCTGCATGTGCAGATAGACGACGCC
>CAZUAL010000057.1:0-16127 GCA_964618305.1 uncultured Dongia sp.
ATGTGTCGATCGACCTTTATCCTGGCGAGGTCGTGGGCCTTCTCGGCCATAATGGCGCCGGCAAGTCGACGCTCATCAAGATCCTGTCCGGCGCCTATCAGGCCGACAAGGGCGAGATCCTGATCGACGGCAAAGTCGCCGACATCCGCTCCTCGCGCGATGCGCGCGACCACCGGATCGAGACGATCTATCAAAACCTGGCCTTGGCCGACAATCTCGATGCCTGCGCCAATCTTTTCTTAGGCCGCGAGATCACGAATGCGGGTCTCCTCGATGAGCCGGCGATGGAAGCGGCGGCGCGGCAGGTGATCGGCCGCCTCAATCCCAATTTCAAGAAGTACCACGCGCCGGTCTCGGCACTCTCCGGCGGGCAGCGCCAATCGGTCGCCATCGCCCGCGCCGTTCATTTCGATGCGCGCATCCTCATCATGGACGAACCGACCGCAGCCCTCGGCGTCCAGGAAACGCGCATGGTGGCGGAGCTCATCCAGCAGCTCAAAAAGGAAGGCATCGGCATCTTCCTCATCAGCCACGACCTCCACGACGTCTTCGACCTCTCCGACCGTTTGTCCGTCATGAAGAATGGCAAACTCGTCGGCACCGTGCGCACGCAGGACGTCACCAAGGACGACGTGCTGGGCATGATCATCCTCGGCAAGAAGCCGGGTGCCGTGGCGGCTTAAGCCGCGCCTGCCAGAAACGCTTCCAACCGCGCGTTCACGTCATCCGGCTTTTCAAGCTGTGGCCAATGACCCGTGCCGGCGATCCTGTCGCAGGCGAGGCCGGGCACGAGAGTCTGCAGCGAGGCCGGTGTTTCGTTGAGCGCGGTGATGAGGCTGAGTTTAGGCCCCGGATAGGCGACAAGCGGCGTCACCGGATCGAAGGCGAACAGATTCTCGAGGGTGCCGATGAGAGTCTCGGGCGGTGTTTTGCGCAGATCCTCCATCAGCAGATCGCGGACATGATCCGGCGGCGTGCCGATGATCGAATGCCAATAGCTTTCGACCGTCGCCTGATAAGCATCCGCGCGCAGCGCCGCCATCAATTGCGCGGCTTGTTCCGGCGGCACCGCGCGGCCGTCTGACGCCGGATCGAGCAGGAAGAGGCCGGCCACGCGCCCTGGGTTCTGTGCCGCATAGGCGATGCTGACGAAGCCACCCATGCTGTGGCCTACCAGCACGAAGCGGGAGAGGCCGAGCCCGTCAACGACCGCGCCTATGTCGCGCGCCATCGCGGCCGGGGAGAAGTCGTGATCGCCGGGAAGATCGGAGCGGCCATGGCCGCGCAGATCGAGCGCGACGCTGCGACGGGTCTTGCGGAAATGCCGAAGCTGCGCTGTCCAATGCCGGGTCGATCCGGCGGCGGAATGAACGAAGAGCAGCGGCAGGCCGCCTTCACCCCCGTCATCGACGAATAGCTGGCCGGCCGGTCCCTGCATCGTCACGCGGTTGTGTCAGAAGGGAAGCTTGAAGCCCGGCGGCAGGGGCAGGCCGCCGGTGACCTTGCCCATCTCGTCGGCCACGTATTTGTCGGCCTTCGAGCGCGCATCGCGGAGGGCAGCGCTGATCAGATCTTCCAGCACTTCGACCTCGGCCGGGTTGACGAGGCTGGGATCGATCTTGACGCGCTTCGGCTCGCCCTTCGCCGTCATGGTGATGCTGACCATGCCGCCGGCGGCCTGGCCGGTCACTTCCGTCTGCTCCAGGGCCGCCTGCATCTCCGCCATCTTGGCCTGCATCTGCTGGGCCTGCTTCATCATCTGGCCGAGATTCTTCATAATTCGTCGTCTCCAAAGGGCATTTCGAAATCGGTTCCGGAATCGGCCTCGCCGCCATTCTCGAATTCGCCGGGTTGGGTGGCTGCCGCCGGCCCGGGTGCGCCGATATCGCGCACTTCCTCAATGCTGGCGCCGGGGAATGTCTTCAAGACGGCCTGCACCAGCGGATGCTCCGCCGCCTGTCGCTTGCGCTCGGCGACAATGGCGGCTTCCTTCTGCCGGATGGTGGCATCGCCCGTCTCGTTGCTGAGCGAAACCAACCAGCGCCGTCCCGTCCAGTCTAGGAGGCAGGCGGCGATGCGGTTGGCGAGATTGGCGGGCGCACGCTCCGACGGGCGGAACTCCAACCGTCCCGGCTCGAAATGAACCAGATGCACATCGTTGAGCAGATGCGTGAGCAGGATCGCCTCGCGCCGCGCGCGGAAGAGGGCGATGAGATCATCGAAGCTCCGTGGGTCGGCCTGCGTCTCCGCGTTCGGCTGAGGCGACGCCTGGCCGAGGATTGGCGGGGCGCTCTGCGGCACCACTTCAAGGCGCGCCGCGGCACTCCGTTGGGCGGAAGCGGTCGGTCCCGCACCGGGGCTCGAACCGACATAGCCCTGGGCAATGGCGCTGGCACCACCGCCATTGCCATTCCCATTGCGGGCCGGGGTGGAGCTGGACGCGCCCGCACCCGGTGCTGCCGGCAGCTGCCCGCTGGTGAGCTTTCTCACCAGGTCACCGGGTGTCGGCAGGTCGGCCACATGCATCAGGCGGATAAGTGCCATCTCCACCGCGGCAAGTGCTTGCGGGGCCGCCTGCGCCTCGCCAAGACCGTTGAGCAGCATCTGCCAGGTCCGAGCCAGGACAGGCATGGAGAGCTTCGCCGCGAGGTCGGCGCCACGCTTCTTCTCCGCTTCCGGCATGGTGGGTGCCGCCAGGACCTCGGGCGAGATCTTGGCGCGCGTCACCAGGTGGGTGAGGTCGAGAAGATCCTGCACCACGACGATCGGATCGGCGCCGGCGCGATACATGGTGCCGAGCAGATCGAGTGCCTTCGGTGCCTCGCCACCCATCACCGCTTCATAAAGATCGAAAAGCTGCGTGCGGTCGGAAAGCCCCAGCATCTCGCGCACCTGGACTTCCGTTACCGTGCCTTCGGCCATGGCGATCGCCTGGTCGAGCAGAGAGAGGCCGTCGCGCGCCGAGCCGTCAGCGGCGCGGGCAACGAGCGCCAGCGCGTTGGGCTCGACCGCGACTTTCTCGGCGGCGACGATGCGCGCGAAATGCGCGGCGAGCACATCGGCCTCGATGCGGCGGAGATCGAAACGCTGGCAGCGGGAAAGAACGGTGACCGGTACTTTCCGGATCTCGGTCGTCGCGAAGACGAACTTCACATGCGCGGGCGGCTCTTCCAGCGTCTTCAGCAGCGCGTTGAACGCGCTGTTCGACAGCATGTGCACTTCGTCGATGATATAGACTTTGTAGCGGGCGCTCACCGGGCGATAGCGCACGCCCTCGATAAGCTCGCGCATGTCGCCGACACCGGTGCGGCTCGCGGCATCCATCTCGATGACATCGACATGCCGGTCCTCGGCGATGGCCAGGCAATGCTCGCATTGTCCGCAGGGGCTCGCCGTCGGCCCGCCCTTGCCGTCGGGCCCGACACAATTGAAGGCGCGCGCCAGGATGCGGGCGGTCGTCGTCTTGCCGACACCGCGGACACCGGTCAGCATGAAGGCATGCGCCAGGCGCCCGGCGGCGATCGCGTTGGTCAGGGTGCGGACAAGAGCGTCCTGGCCGACAAGGCCGGAAAAATCGCTGGGCCGGTACTTGCGTGCGAGGACCCGGTAATGGCCGTCCGCATCCTGTCCGGAAGCCTGAATCTGCCCACCTTGATCACTCACCTTGATCACTCATGCAAAATCGTCGCCCGGGAGGATTTGAACCTCATCAGGTCGTACAAAAAAACGGCGCCGGTTTCCAGCAATCTTAATGTCGGGGGAAGGGTGGGAGGCTGGCAAACGACCCGCATGCGAACTCGTTACGGCTGCTTCCTTCCGGACCTGACCGGGTTGGCGAGACATACGTCCGCCGCCAACCTCCCGGGCAGGCTTATAGCAAGAACCACCCCGCCTTGCGCAACTGAAGAATCGAGCGCGTGGAAAGGTGGATATTATCGTTCCGATTCAGGTGATTGGCAGGATGTCAGGGGCGTGCCAGCAGCTGCTGACGGATGATCGAGCCGTCCTTGGCCTTCATTTCGGCCTGCAGGATGATGCCGTCGAGCCCATACCAGACATCGCGGTTGAGCTCGCCCGTGAAGGCATAATGCCGCGCCTCCATCTGCCCGGTGGGCAGCACCAGCGCCACTTCGCCCTTGTCCGTCACCGTGACCTGGTGTTGTCGGGCGCGCACGGTGTCGAGCACGGTTTTCTGCTTGATCGCATCCGGGTGCCACAGCGTGGAGGGGATGAGATCCGCCGGCACGTCGCGCTTCTTCTCGTTGTATTTGCCGACCAGCCGGTCGCCGTCGCGCTTCAAGTCGACCTTGCGCTCCTCACCGTCATCGACGGTGTCGGAGATCATCGACTGCAAGGCGCCGTTCTCCCAATGCTCTTCGATATGCTGGGTGAACTTGTAGAAGCTCAAGCCCAGCATCCGCACGTCGATCTCCACATCGGTGACCACGGTCAGCCGGTTGCTGCCGTCTTGCAGGAAGTCGAGCTTCTGCGTGCCGATCGGGTCGCCGTCCCGCGTGATCGCATAGACGAAGCGGCCGCGCGGCGGCGCGAATGGAAAGCCTGCGTCGGCCGACGCCGATTGTGTGCCGACATTGGTGCTCGAATCGGCCAGCGCCGCCAATGGCGCAGAAAGGATTGCAATCGCGCCCGCGGCGAACGCATGGCGCCAGGTTGAGGAGAGCAATTGCCGTCGCGAAACACTCATGTCACAACTAAGCCCGGTTGGGATGTGGCCTTCACTCAACTTGTTGCATGATCGACCGAAGCGGTCAAAAGGTCAAACGACAGAAGCGTGACCAGAAACCTAGATGTATCCTGTTTTTGTGACGTCAAGGGGTATGCGTCACAGGAACGCTGAAATTAACAAATTCGCACCATGCAGACCTTCTTTTACGCAACCGGCGATTTCGACCGCAGCGCGCAGCACCGTGAAGATCATGGCTGGCTGCGCGCGCGCCTGGCCGATCCCAGCACGCGGCTCTATCCCGTATGGCGTTTGCGGCATCTGGTCGTCGCCGACGATCTGCCGCGCCCCGTCAAATTTGATCCCGTGACGCAGGCTGAGCTTATCGACCGCGCGCAGACGGTGATCTTGCTGGGCGTCGATGGCGACATCGCCCATTTCGCGCTCGATCTCTCAGGGCTCGATGAAGGTGATGCGACGCGCCTCGGCGACTTTCAGGAATTGCGCGGCATCGGGCCCTTGCTGCCGCAACGCGATGGTGCGCTGCTTGCCTATGCGCGGGGTCTGGCCTACTGGCACCAGCGGCACCGCTTCTGCGGCGTTTGCGGCGCGCCGACCGAGCCAAAGGCCGCCGGGCATCAGCGCCAATGCACCAACCGCGATTGCGCGACCGTGCAATTTCCCCGCACCGATCCGGCGGTGATCATGCGTGTCACTTGCGGCAACAGGATCCTGATGGCGCGCCAAGGCATGTGGGCATCCGGCATGCATTCGGTGCTGGCGGGCTTTGTCGAACCGGGCGAAAGCCTTGAGGATGCGGTTGCGCGCGAAGTCTTCGAGGAAGTGGGCTTAAGGGTCGGCAACATCCGCTATTTCGGCTCGCAACCATGGCCGTTCCCGGCATCGCTGATGCTGGGCTTCACGGCGGAAAGCGACAGCGAAGATGTCGATCTCAAGGATGGCGAGATCGAATCGGCGCGCTGGATGACGCGCTTTGAGCTGCTGAATTCGCCTGAGAATGAGACCTTCCGCCTGCCGCGCGCCGATTCGATTTCGCGCCGGCTGATCGAGGATTGGGTCAGACTCTAGTCGACTTGCCGGATATTGCCTTGGCGGAAGTCGAATCATTCTGGTCAAGGCCGCGCGTTGGAAGCCTGCAATCGGGCAGTTCGCCAATGACGCAATCGGCGATTTCGAGCCCGCGCTGATGCGCTTCGGTGAAATCGGCGCCGCGCAGATCCGCCTTCGACAGCTTGGCGCGCAGCATGTTGGCGGAACGGAAATCCGCCGCCATCAACCAGGATCCTTCCAGTCGTGCTTCGGCAAGCGTCGCCCCGTTGAAGTTGGCGGCGGCGAGATTGCGTCCCGAAAGATCGAGGCCGGAGAGATCGTGATCGGCCAGATCAGCGCGCCGGCCCTCATTCCCCAAGCTGATCACCCAGCGATGATGGTCGTCGAGAATGGTGACGAGCTTGGCCTGATCGAGCTTCTTGCGCGCCGGCCCCTTGGCGCAGGTGATGTCGATCTTGCCTTCCATGCTCTTGTCGAGCACGGCGCCGGAGAAATCGGAATCGACGACGCTGGCGCCGGATAGCACGACGCCGATCATCTCCGCCTGGCGGAACGAAGCACCTCTCAAGTCGGCGTTCTTGAGAATGGTCTTTTCCATCACGGCGCCGGAGAGGTCGACGCCCTTCATCTTGCTGTCGGCGAAATTGGCGCGGGTCAGGATCGCGCCCTTGAACGACGAGGCCTCGTCGCTGTGCGCGTCGCGCCGCATGTCCGAGCGGTCGAGTGTGGCACCCACCATGTTGGCATCCTGGAACGAGGCGCTCCTCAGGTCGGCGCGCTGGAAATCGGCGTTGGTCAGGTCGGCACGGTCGAAGCAGGACGAGCGCAGGATGGCGCCCATGAACTTGGTGCCGCGCCCCTCGCAATTCTCAAACCGGCAGGAGGTGAAGACGCTTTCCGAAAAGTTGAGGTGGCTGAGATCAAGGCCGGAAAGATCGCAATCCTCCAGCATGGCGCGCTTGCCTGTGGGCCGGCCGACGACCCAGTCGACATGCAGCTTCGCCAGCCGCTGCAGCACCTCGCGGGTGATGCGCTTGCCTTTGATGACGCGGTTGTCGGCGGGCGGCGGTGCCATTCTCTGTTCCGGAAAAGCTCAAGGGGCCGTGACTGGTTGGTAAAGGCACGCGTTCCTATCACTACTTTCCTAGGCTCACAATATTTTGTGTTTTCAACAAATAGAGTTTAAATACTTTTCGTTGTGTTTCTGACGTCACCTTGCTACAGCCGGCATCAACGGGCTGGTAAGACGTTTCTGAAATACTCACCCCCCGGATTTAGGCTTCGGGACTTAGCGCCCCTCGGGACCTAGCCCCGGAACCCAGTCTCTGTGATCCCACTCTGTGATCCATTGCAGAGGAGACGCCAATGTCCGCTCTCTCGTTGACCCCGTTTCCAGGCGGTGCCGCCGGATCGGCTGCCAATATAGGTCGGGTCATCGGCATTTCCGGCGCCCGCGTCACCGGATTGCTGCAGCGGGAAAGGTCGGGGCCGCGCGGCCCCTATATTGGGGAACTGGTCAAGATCGTCACTGAGCATTCGACTGTGTTCGGCTTTGTGACGGCGCTCAACGTCGATCAACCGGGTCAGGCGGGCGAGCTGCGCAAGGTAGAACTGGAACTCGTTGGCGAAATCGATCATCGCGCCGGCGATGACGCGCCCTTCCAGCGCGGCGTCACGGCTTTCCCGGCGCTCGATGATGTGCTGATGCAGGCAAGCTCCGACGATCTGCGCCGCGTATTCACGCGCCGGCTTGAGGCCAACCAGCGCAGCGCGCGGATCGGCGCCCTGCACCAGGACCATGACATCCCGGCCGAGATCCTGGCGAGCGAACTGCTCGGTAAGCATTTTGCCGTCTTGGGCGCGACCGGTGCCGGAAAATCCTGCGCCCTCGTCACGATCATGCGCGCCATCCTCAGCCAGCATGAATTCGCGCATATCGTGATGCTTGATCCGCACAATGAATATGCCGAGGCGTTCAAGGGCCAGGCGGAGATCGTGACGCCAGCCGATCTCGAACTCCCCTACTGGCTCCTCAATTTCGAAGAGTTGCGGGAAATGGTGATCGGCACGGGGAGCCCGCAGCCCGATGCCGACGCGGTGCTCCTCAACCAGGTCGTGACCCAGGCGAAGCGCAACCTGGCAGCAAGCCCCGAAGCCGCCGCTCAGATCACCATCGACACGCCCGTCCCCTACCGGCTGTCGGAAATCACCAAGATCATCGACGGCATCTTGGGCAAGCTCGACCGTCCGGCCGATGCCGCCGCCTATCACCGCATCAAGGAACGCTTCCAGCACATGCAGGCGGACCGGCGCCTCGCCTTCATGTTCCCCGGCGCCGGCGGCTCGGCGGCGCTGCAGGGTCTGGTCACGCGCGACAATATGGCGAAGATCCTGGGCCGGCTGTTCCGTGTGCCGGTCGCGGGCAAGCCGCTCACCATCCTCGATACGTCGGGCGTCCCGGCGGAGGTGCTCAACGTCGTCGTCTCACTGCTGGCGCGCATGAGCTTCGATTTCGCGCTGTGGAGCGACCGCAAGGCGCCGGTGCTGCTGGTCTGCGAGGAAGCGCACCGCTATGCGCCGGCCGATCCCCATGCCGGCTTCGAACCCACCAAACGCGCGCTGTCGCGCATCGCCAAGGAAGGGCGGAAATACGGCGTCTCGCTCTGCCTCATCAGTCAGCGTCCGTCGGAACTGGCGACGACGGTGCTTTCACAATGCAGCACCATCTTCGCGCTGCGCATGACCAGCCAAAAGGATCAGGCGTTCCTTGCGGCGGCCCTGCCGGAATCGAGCATGGGCTTGATGAGCGAATTGCCGTCCCTGCGCAACGGCCAGGCGATCGCCGTGGGTGAAGGTGTGCCGCTGCCGACCCGCATCGATTTCGACCGGCTCGCTGAAGAGCATCGCCCGCGTTCCGGTACGGCGCCTTTCGCCACGGCATGGCAGCAGGATCAGATGGATGCCAGCGACCTCAACGACGTGGTCGCCCGCTGGCGCCATCTCGATTGACGGCGCGCGCGGGCCTTGGCGCAGCCTCAATCCTGCTGGCGGAAGGGTGACGCCGGATAGACGCCGAGGATGCGCACTTCGCGCGAGAAGAAGGACAGTTCCTCCAAGGCCAGCCGCACCAGCCGCTGGTCCGGGTGCCCATCGATATCGGCATAGAATTGCGTCGACGAGAAATGGCCGTCGAGCATGTAGCTCTCCAGCTTCGTGATGTTGATGCCGTTGGTGGCGAAACCGCCCAGCGCCTTGTAGAGTGCCGCCGGCACCGAGCGGACGCGGAAGACGAAGCTGGTGATGATCGGACCCTTGGCATGGTCGGGGTCGATCGGCTCCTGCGCCATGACGACGAAGCGCGTCGTGTTGTGCGTGGCATCTTCCATGTCCGGCTTGAGGATATCCAGATCATAGATCTCGGCGGCAAGCGACGAGGCGATGGCGGCGGCCTGTTTGTCGCCCTTCTTGGCGAGTTCCGCCGCGGCACCCGCCGTATCGGCATGGACGATCGGCTTGATGCCGAGCGCGCGTAGATTGTTGCGGCACTGGCTCAGCGCCTGGATGTGGCTCGACGCCGTCTTGATGTCGGCAAGCTTGGCGCCCTTGATGCCGAGCAGCTGGTGATTCACGCGCTGGAAATGCTCGGCGACGATGTGAAGGCCGGAATCGGGCAGCAGGTGATGGATGTCGGCGACACGGCCGGCGACCGAGTTCTCGATCGGCACCATGGCGAGGCGCGCGCGCCCTTCATGGACGGCTGCGAACATGTCCTCGAAGGACGGGCAGGGAAGCGCCTCCATGTCGGGAAAAGCTGCCCGGCAGGCAAGATTGGAATAGGCGCCGGGTAAGCCCTGGAATGCGATGCTGTTGCTGCTGGCGGCGGTCACGAGCGCGTTCGTCCTTAAAAATGAGCGATGTTGGGAAGAGCGGGATCAGCGAGAGGACGCAAGAACCTCGCGCGCCCGCTCAAGCTCGGCCGGAGTATCGACACCGAGCGGCAGGGTGTCAACGAGCGCCACGTCGATGCGCATGCCCGCCTCCAGCGCGCGCAGCTGCTCGAGCTTCTCGCGCCGCTCCAGAATGCCGGGCTTCAGGGCGACGAAACGCTCAAGTGCAGCCCGGCGGTAGGCGTAGAGGCCGATATGGTGATAATGCGGGCCGGTCTTGCCGTCGGCATTGGCGGGCGCCGTGGCGCGGGTGAAATAGAGGGCCCGCGCGATTCCGTTTCCGGCCTCAAGGCCACCGGGCGCGAACGCGGCCACCGCCTTCACCACATTGGGGTTCGTCCGTTCCTCCTCGCGCGTGATCTCGACGGCGAGCGTCGCGATGTCGACGGCGGAATTGCCAAGCGGCTCCAAGGCGCGCCGGATGAGCGCCGGATCGAGGGTGGGAAGATCGCCCTGCACGTTGACGATGGCGTCGAACCGGCGCGCGGGATCGATCTTGGTGAGCGCTTCGAATATGCGGTCAGAGCCCGACGGGTGGTCGGGGTCCGTCAGCACCGCCGCGCCCCCGGCCGCTTCGACGGCCTTTTTGATGCTCTCCTCAGCGCAGGCGACATAGGGCCGACCTTCGCTTCCATCGCCCGGCGCCAGACATGGACGATCATCGGTGCCCCGTGAATGTCGGCAAGCGGCTTGTCGGGCAGGCGGGTCGAGGCCATGCGGGCGGGGATGAGGACGACGGGATGGGCCGGGGCACGAGATGGGGAGGCGGTGGTCATGGATGGATGCGCCTGAAAGGTAAGGATAAAACGGGCGGGAGCTTGCCCTGCCCGGCGGCGCCGGGAGCCGCGACATTATGCCGCTTCCCAGGCGAAATCAAAGGGTGGGCCGGGGCCTTGGCAAAATCGTCCCAAATCGACCCTTGCGGGGCCGGAATCCGGGCCTGAAGCCCTGCAACCCGTTCGCGACCTTTATTGGACAGGGGCGATGGAAGCAGTTAAATTCCGCGCCGAGTTGTGGCCCCTTACGCCAAATTGTACGACGCGCGGGTTTTGGGGTAAGTCCCGACCGCCTCCGCCCAGGAGGCCGGGGCTGAGAACCCGTGCTTAAGCCATGAGGGATGAAGTCGAATGTCTTTGGAAGGCAACAAGATCGCCGCTGCGGTCCTGGTCGGCGGTCTGCTGACCCTTTCGGTCGGTCTGGTCTCCAACATGATCTACAGCGCGCCGGAAGGTGCCGCGCATGCCGGGGCCGAAGGTGCCGCTGAAGGCGCCGCCGCACCGGCCGAATCGGCCGCGGCTCCCGCCGCCGCCGCCGCGCCGGTCTCCTCCGTCCCGATGATCGCCGCTGCCGACCCGGCCGCTGGCGAGAAGGTCGCCTCGAAGTGCAAGACCTGCCACACGTTCGAAAGCGGCGGCCCGAACCGCGTCGGCCCGAACCTTTGGGGCATCGTCGGCAATCACTCGGCGCACAAAGAAGACTTCGCCTATTCCGACGTCATCAAGGGCCTCGGCATCACCTGGGACTATGACCATCTCGATCAGTTCCTGACCGACCCGAAGGCCTATGCCAAGGGCACGAAGATGAGCTTTGCCGGCCTGAAGAAGCCGGAAGAGCGCGCGGCCTTGCTGCGCTGGCTGCGCGACCAGTCGGACGCGCCGGTCGCGCTGCCGCAATAAACAAGGCATTTCGACGATGTCAGCCGTAAGCCCGGCGTCGGCGACGCCGGCTGAATTCCTGACCTTGGCCAGGAGCCTGGTCGATATCAGCCGGCCGATCCTGCGCGGCTATTACAGGACGCGGCTCGACATCATCTCGAAGGGCGACGAGAGCCCGGTTACCAAGGCGGACCGGGAATGCGAAGCGGCGTTGCGCGCCGCTATCGCCAAGGCGTTCCCAACCCATGGCATCATCGGCGAGGAATTCGGCACCGAACGGGGTGACGCCGAGTTCGTCTGGGTGCTCGATCCGCTGGACGGAACCCGGGCCTTCGTCACCGGGCGCCCGACCTTCGGCACGCTGATCGCACTCACCCAAGGCGGCAAGCCGATCCTCGGCGTCATCGACATGCCGATCCTGTCCGACCTCTGGATCGGCGCCACGGGCCATCCCACTACGATGAATGGCCAGCCTGTCCGGGCGCGCGCCTGCGCCGAGCTCAAGGATGCCTATTTTTCGGCCGCCCTGCCGCAGATGTTCCAGGGTGCCGCCGACAAGGCCAAGCACGAAAAGCTCGCCGGCAGCGCGAAATCGGCGACCTATGGCGGCGATTGCTATCAGTACGGCATGGTGGCGACCGGTTTCATCGATCTCGTCGTCGAAAAGACCCTCGGCATCTACGATTTCCTCTCCCTGGTCCCGGTCCTGGAAGGGGCGGGTGCCTTCATCACCGATTGGGCGGGGCAGCCGCTCACGGTCCATTCCGGCGATGCCGTGGTGGCGGCGGGGGATCGGCGCGTGCTCGATCAGGCGCTGGCGATCCTATCTGCCTGAAATCACTTAACCTCCCGTATTTTCGAGGCTTTCCGAGCGGGAGGCGCTTCCGCTATGCTCCGGCAAAAGAAATTGCCGATCGGGAAGGCCCTTCATGCTTTATCGCGCCGCTGCCCTCGTCATTGCGCTTTCCTTAAGCGCCGGTTCCGCCCTTGCCCAGGACAGCATCAAGACCCATGCGTTGACGCTGGTCGACAAGCCGAAATACGCGGCGGACTTCAAGCATCTCGACTACGTCAATCCCGATGCGCCCAAGGGCGGCACGGTGAAGTATGCGGCACAGGGGAGCTTCGACAGTTTCAACCCCTTCATCGTCAACGGCGATCCCGCGGGACTTGGCGGTCTCTACGAAACGCTCACGACCCCTGTCGACGATGACACGATGAGTGAGTACGGCCTCATCGCCGAGAGCATGGAGGTGGCGAAGGACAATTCCTGGATCATCTTCAACTTGCGCAAGGAAGCGCGCTGGCATGATGGTCAGCCGATTACGGCGGACGATGTCGTCTTCTCCTTCAATATCCTCAAGGAAAAGGGCGCGCCCAATTATCGCTTCTACTACGCCAATGTCGAAAAGGCCGAAACGCTGGCGCCTGACCGCGTCAAATTCACCTTCTCGACCAAGAACAATCGCGAGCTGCCGGTGATCATGGGCCAGCTTCCCGTGCTGCCGAAGCATTACTGGGAAGGAAGGAAGTTCGACGAACCGTCGCTCGACGTGCCGCTCGGCAGCGGCCCCTACAAGCTGAAGAGCTTCGAAGCGGGCCGCTCGACGACAATGGAGCGCGTGCCGGATTATTGGGGCCGCGACCTGCCGGTCAATATCGGGACCGACAATTTCGATATCGTCCGCACCGACTATTACCGCGACCCGACCGTCGTGCTCGAAGCCTTCAAGGCCGGCTCGTTCGATCTCCGCTCGGAGAACTCGGCGAAGCAATGGGCGACGGGCTACGAATCTCCGGCACTCAAAGAGGGTCGCTTCAAGATGGAAGTGATTCAGACCGACAATCCGCAGGGCATGCAGGCCCTGACCATGAACCAGCGCAAGCCGGTCTTCAAGGATGTGAAGCTGCGCCAGGCGATGATCCTCGCCTTCGATTTCGAATGGTCCAACAAGACCCTCTTCTTCGGCCAGTACATCCGCACCCGCTCCTTCTTCCAGAATTCGCCGATGGAGGCGAAGGGCCTTCCCTCGCCCGAGGAGCTGAAGATCCTGGAGCCGTTGCGCGGCAAGATCCCGGACGAAGTCTTCACGACCGAATACAACCCGCCCAAGAGTGACGGCAGCGGCAACAATGCCGAGAACCTTGCCAAGGCGGCGGTGCTTCTCGATTAAGCCGGCTGGAAGCTAGAGAACGGCAAGCGCATGAAAGACGGCAAGCCGCTTGAAATCGAGTTCCTGCTGCAGGCCGGCGACCTGTTCGAACGGATCATCCAGCCCTATGCCAAATCACTGGAGCGGCTCGGCGTGAAGCTGTCGCTCCGTGTCGTCGATGCCGCGCAATACCAGAAGCGGGTCGAGGATTTCGATTTCGACATGATTTCATCCGTCTTCCCGCAATCGCTTTCGCCGGGCAATGAGCAGCGCGATTTCTGGGGTTCCGCCGCCGCGGATTCGCCAGGTTCCCGCAACGAGATCGGCATCAAGGATCCGGTCATCGACAAGCTGGTCGAGGAACTGATTGCGGCACCCACGCGGGAGGATCTGATCGTCCATTGCCAGGCGCTCGACCGTATCCTGCAATGGAACTATTACGTCATCCCCAGCTGGCACCTCGGCGCCGTGCGCCTCGCCTATTGGGACAAGTTCGGCCGGCCGGCGAAGCTGCCGGAGCCAACCTACGGCATCGGCACGGCGGGCTGGTGGATCGATCCCGTGAAGGAGCAGGCGCTTCTTGCCAAGGCCGGCACGGCGCCGGCGGTAAATGCCGCCACGACGGCAGCGACCGGTGAAGCCGCTCCGGACGAAGACCATTCGCAGCATCAAGCAGCGGCGGATGATCGCGGCGGTTCGCCACTTCGTTACCTTCTCTATATCGGCGGCGGCGTGATCGTGTTGCTGATTATTGTCGGCCTCGTGCGGCGCAAGAAGGCGACGTGATGGCCGCAAGGCGGGGAAGAGCGCCATGATCGCCTATATCGTCCGCCGGCTGCTGCTGATGATCCCAACTCTTCTCGGGATCATGGTGATCAACTTCATCGTTATCCAGGCGGCCCCCGGTGGCCCGGTCGAGCAGACCATCGCCAAGCTGAAGGGGACGGCGATCGACTCGACCGCGCGCATCACCGGTGGTGGCGGCAGCGAGGTCGCCACCGGCACGCAAGGGCCGCAGGTGCAAGGAAACCTCGCCGATTCCGGCAGCAAGTACCGCGGCGCCCGTGGTCTTGATCCGAAGTTCATTGCCGAGATCGAGCGCATGTACGGTTTCGACAAGCCGATGCACGAGCGCTTCCTGATGATGATGAAGAGCTATCTCACCTTCGATTTCGGGAAGAGCTTCTTCAAGGGCCGCCCGGTGGTCGACCTCATCCTGGAGAAGATGCCGGTCTCCATTTCGCTGGGCCTCTGGTCAACGCTTCTCATCTACGGCATTTCGATCCCGCTGGGGGTCGCCAAGGCATCGCGTGACGGCATGACCTTCGACGTGTGGACCAGTACCGCCATCATCGTCGGATCGGCCATTCCGGGTTTTCTCTTTGCCATTCTGCTTGTGGTTCTGTTTGCCGGCGGCACTTACTTCGATGTCTTCCCCTTGCGCGGACTTGTGTCGGACAATTGGGACGCGCTTTCCTGGCCAGCGCGCATCGCCGACTATTTCTGGCACATGGCCCTTCCCATCGTGTCGCTCGTTACCGGCGGGTTCGCCGGCCTCACCTTGCTCACGAAGAACTCGTTTCTCGACCAGATCAACCTGCAATACGTAACGACAGCCCGTGCCAAGGGCTTGACCGAGACCCGTGTTCTCTATGGCCACGTTTTCCGCAACGCGATGCTCATCGTGATCGCGGGTTTCCCCAGCGCCTTTGTCGGCATCCTTTTTACCGGCGCGCTCCTGACCGAGATCATTTTCTCGCTCGACGGGCTCGGACTGCTCGGCTGGGAGGCGACGATCAATCGCGACTATCCGGTGATGTTTGCGACACTCTACATGTTCACGCTGCTGGGGCTCGTGATGCAGCTCATCGGCGACATCACCTACATGCTGGTCGATCCCCGGATCGATTTCGAGGCGCGCGAGACATGAGCTGGTTGAAGCCGAAACTTTCGCCGCTCACGGTCCGCCGCCTGCGCAACTTCCGCGCCAACGGCCGCGGCTTCTGGTCGCTTATCGTCTTTCTCATCCTCTTCGCGGTAAGCTTGCCGGCGGAATTCATCGCCAATGACCGCCCGATCGCCGTTTCCTATGATGGAGCAATCTACTGGCCGATCTTTCACAATTACGGCGAGGAAGTGTTCGGCGGCGTGCCCGGCCTCACGGCCGATTTCATCGGCCCGTTCCTGAAGGAGCGTATCGCCGCCAGCGGCGGGTGGATGATCTGGCCGCCAATCCCCTTTTCCTATGACACCATCGTCACCAATCTCCCGGGGCCGGCACCGACGGCACCGGATGGCGTCAACTGGCTCGGCACCGACGATCAGGCGCGCGACGTGCTGGCCCGCATTATCTACGGCTTCCGTGTCTCCGTCCTTTTCGGTCTCATCCTCACCGTTTTCAGCACGATCATCGGCGTCGTTGCCGGCGCCGTGCAGGGCTATTTCGGCGGCTGGACGGATCTCACATTCCAGCGCTTCCTGGAGATCTGGGGTGGCCTTCCCTTCCTCTACATCCTGATGATTCTCTCCAGTATCATCGAACCTGGCTTCTGGACGCTGCTTGGCATCACGCTGCTGGTGAGCTGGACCTGGCCGGTCGGCGTCGTCCGCGCCGAGT
>CAZUAL010000058.1:0-15972 GCA_964618305.1 uncultured Dongia sp.
TTACCTTGGAGCCGACAGCCCAGACGACACCCGCCGCGTCGGAGCCGGCGATGTGGAATTCGGCCTTGTGCACGTCGAACGGCGAGATAGGCTTGCCGAGCCCGGCCCAGACGCCGTTGTAATTGACGCCGGCGGCCATCACCATGACGATGACTTCGTCCTGGTCGGGCTGCGGGGTGGCGACGACTTCGACCTGCATCGCCTGTTCGGGCGGACCGTGGCGCTCGCGGCGGATGGCCCAGGCATACATCTGCGGCGGCAGAAAGCCGAGCGGCGGAATCTCGCCGATTTCGTAAAGGTTCTTGCCGGTGACCGGCGCGGCCTTGGGGGCTGCCTTGTCGCTCGGTTTGGCCTCCATGGCCACGATCTTCGCCGTCTCACTCATGTTCCGTTTTCCCATCCTTGGCTGGCGCTGCGGCGTATCACCTCTTTTGCCCGGGCAACTTAGCCAATGCAGCATGCCAAGCATCCTGCCTTCGCGGTCGCAGCATCGTCAAGGGGCGGGTTGATACAAAAAGTCGTTAAGTATGTTCAGTCGGTAAAGAAACGGCGTTGTATGCGCTGTTATTGATAATAAAATTTCACGATCGAAGCGTGCAATGCAAAACGAAAGCCATTGGAAATTGTGGATTTTCGGATGAATTTCGGTTTTGGCCCGCAGGCGACTCAGACCGGAGCCTGCCTACGACTTGAAAAACCAACCCAAGGCCATCGGGATACCAGCAAGGGCAATGGCTAGAGCAGCACCGAATTCGAAACGGAAGAAGGTCTCGTCGACACCAAGTCTCGCGAATATCCCGCGCCGCCGCGCGTTCGGTGTCAGGGCCAGGAGCGCGTCGGTTGTCTGCCGGTCGTAATTCTGCAGCGTGCGCGATTCATCGTTGGCGAGCTGCAGGTCGACCCAGGTCTGGCTAGTAAAGCGCGAGCGCTTGATCGCTCCATAGGGCCATACGCCGATCACATTGCCATCGTCGGTCGCAATCTCCAACCCGGCCTTGCCCATTGTCAAAGCCACGTCCCGACCGGAGCCACGCAGATTGTCAAAGAGAACAGCTATGGTCACGCGAACCTCTATTCCAGCGGTGGAGGCAATTCTTCTTTGTTTCTGGCCGCTACAGAAGGCCGGACGGCAAGAGGAATAATCGACAAGCGACCCAGATGGCTACCCATGCAAGTCTGGAACTTCGCCCCCATTTGCGGGGCTAGTTCCGGAAAAGCCTTAGAATGCCAAGCGTAATAGCCATGAGGATAACAGCTCGCAGAATGTCCGGAATGCCCGACCAAATGCCGATCAAACCAAGACGACCACTCTCTCGCATCGCCTTTCTGACTGCGGGCGCGCGTTCCTCGATGATCGAGGCAAGCTCGGCGTCAAAAATACGAAGTGTTAGGAGATCGTCATGTGCCAAAGTGCATTCCATGACTCGCCCGGAACCTGGAGAATATGACGGTACATAGCGATCGTGTGGCAAGTCGTCGAGATTGGGAAGAGGCCGATAGAGATGCGTTCGATTGTCAAGACTGATGGCATCGAAGGTCCACGTGCTCAACGGTTCGCTATCGACATTCTTCAAAACAAGTCCGATATCGCTCGGTTCAACGAGAACCTCACGCGCGGATCCACGAATATTGTTGTGCAGAAGGGATTTGAAATGGCGACCCAAGATAGATCACTCCCGACAAGCCAATTGCCTTTGCCAATCCAAATAGACCGATCGACGAGGTCGACTGATGCCTGAAATTCACTTAACCTTGCACACATCCTTTACCGACTGCCATTCGCTGTCGAACATGGCAGTGCTGCCGGAATTGTCCGTGGCAATATAATCGGCGCGCTCGTCGAGGCCGGGATGGGAGGCGAGCCAGTTAGGCACGATGCTCGTCCCGTCGCTTGCGACCTTCTCCTTGATCACCTTGAAGAACTCCGCCATGCCGTTCCGCTTGAGGCCGCTGGCCTTCAGGAGTTCAAGGCCGCGCAGATCGGCTTCTCGCTCCATCTCGCGCGAATAAGACATAGAGGCGAGAAGGCTCGCTACATCACCGGCGCTGGAGCCGCCGAGCACGATGGCCATGGTGGCGCCGATGCCAATATTGCCGATGATGCTTTGCGTCGGGTGCCGCAGATCGAGGTGGCCGATCTCGTGCGCGACGACGCCAGAGAGCATGTCGGGCGAGGTCGCCAGATCAATGAGGCCGCTCGTGACCAGGATGTGGTTGCCGGGCAAGGCCAGCGCATTGGGCAACTTCACGTCGATGACATCGACGGTCACGGCATCCATGTTCGACGGGCTGAGGCGATAGACGAGCCCGCGCAGAGCGGCATTGCCGGCCGGCCCTTGGCAGATGGTGAGGTTCTTGGTGAAGGCGAGGTAGACCTTCTCGCCCAGTTTCTGCTCCCATTCCTTCGGCACATGCCGGGCAAGCGAGATGGTCGCCTGGCGCCAGCCGAAATAGGCGCCGGCCGCGATCACGATGCCGGCCGCGAACCAGGTGAGGCCGATTTTCATGCTGCGCTTCCGGGCGCGCGATTTCCAGTGGCCGAGCGCCGGCGTCGACGCCAGGAGATCCTGTCGCGCCGGGGAATCCAGGAGAACGAGGCGCGGGGCGGGATCGCTCACGCGGGCGAAGTTCAGGCTGCCGGTCACGTCGTTTCCGTCGACGACGCGCATGTCGGCGACCGGCCAGCGCACGATGCCGCTTGTCTCCCCGGTAAGGACGAGATCACCGCCTTCGAGCGATACGGCGACCCGGTGGGCGGTTGCGGTATTGCCATCGTAATAGCGATCGTCAGGCAAGGTCATTTTCTCTCTCTCATCCCGCTACATGATGCCGGGATCAAAGGCTTCAAGCAGGCCTTCGCCGACGCCGGGGCGCGGCAGCGGATTGCGTTTGATCTCGGTGCCGTCGATGTCACCGATGACCTCGACATGGGGGACAATGAATTTCATCGTTCGCTGAATGGCGATCGGCAGGCCGAGCCCCAAGGTCAGCAGCAGGATGAAGATGTTGCCGAAGGTGCGGCCCATCAAGGCGCCGGCCGTCATCGGCACCGAAAATCGCATGCCGGCGAGGCGCAGCTTGGCGCCGATCTCGCGGATCATCGCGGCCTGATAGAAGCTGAAGGCGACGATGCTGATCGCCCAGAAGGCGAACAGGAAGAGGATCGCGCTAATGAAGATGCTCGCCATCATCTGCGGCGGCAGGTTGAGTCCGGGCCCGCCTTCAATCCGCACCGAGCTTTCGCTGCCGGGAAGGTTCATGACGATAAGCGTCGTGATACCAGTGATGATCGAGAAGGCCACGATGGAGAGAATTCCGGCGCAAAGGATGCCCACGAGATAGGCGACGTAGAGCGGCTTTGAACTTGTCTGGCCGCTGGCCTTGGCATCGCCGAAATAGGACCGGTTGATGCGATCGTCGACGAGACGCATCTGCACCCAGGGCCAGGCGAGACCCATGGTGAGCATGGCGAGGAAGCTCATGATGAAGCCCTTGACGCCCCAGGCCCAGGCGGAGCCGGTCATGTTGCCGCTGATGCCGCGCCAGAGCGTGCGGGTGAGGCGATAGCGCTGCGCCGCATAGCGGCCGACGAAGGTGACGTAGAGAATGGCAAGGCCCAGCATCGACTGGATGATCGGCAGAAGTGGCGAATTTGCCGGCATCGCAATGGCCAATCCGGTCATGCCGATCTGTACCAGGACGAAGAACACCATGACTATGATGAAGCCGAGGAAGAGCTGGAGCCCTGTGCCGGTATATTCGAAATGATCGCCGGAGAGGCTGGTGTGCGACCAGAGATAGCGCCGCAGCCGCGTCTTGCCCCAGAAGCGGTAGATGCCGAGCGTGACCAGGGTGAGGAGAAGGTTCGACAGAAAGATCCGGTAGATGTCGCCGAGCCGGCCATCGTAGCGCAGGGCTGTCCGGCGACCGTCAGCCGTGCCGGCCGTGCCGAAGGCGGAAAAGCCGCCGCCCTGATTGCCATTGTCCGGTTTGTCAGGTCCCTGTTCGGGGTAGGCGCCCGCCAGCGTGACACCGTCACTCGGCTCGCGCCGCCCTGACGGCGTCAGCCGCATCGATTCATCCGCTTTCACGCCCCGGTCCTGTCTGCTTTTTTTCAATCTGCAGCGAAAGATAGCAATCGGGTCCGGCTTCCTCAAGCGGCGGCACCTTGCGCCACCCCCTGCCACCGGCCGCTTGACAGGCCGGGCAAGAAATGGCTTAAGAAGCGCCGAAGCGGGGGAAACCTTCGCTTCCGTGGTGATTTGTGCCGGATTGCGGCCACGTAAAACCAAGCGCTAAAAGGTCCAGGAATGCGATCGTTCGCGTCACCTCGGCCTTCTTCGGTCGGGGTTTTTTTGTGCCCGGATTCCGGGCCGGTAGCGAGGCGATCATGACGGTGAAGCGCGACATCAAGGCGAACTGGAAAGCGGCAACCAAGCTGGTCCATGCGGGGCAGCTCAGGAGCCAGTTCAAGGAGACGGCCGAGGCGATCTACATGTCCTCGGGCTATGTCTATGCCACGGCGGAGGAGGCGGAAGCCGCCTTCGACAACAGCCAGCCGCGCTTCGTCTATTCGCGCTTCGGCAACCCGACCGTCTCGATGTTCGAGGCCCGCATGGCGGCCCTTGAAGGGGCGGAAGCCGCGCGCGCGACCTCATCCGGCATGGCGGCGGTCTTCGCGGCACTGGCGAGCCTCGTGAAATCGGGCGACCGGGTGGTCGCGTCCGACGCGCTCTTCGGCTCGTGTCAGTTCATCCTGGCCGAGATCCTGCCCAAATGGGGGATCGAGACGGTCTTCGTCGACGGGCGCGATCTGTCGCAATGGCAGGCAGCGCTGGCAAAACCGACCAAGGCCGTGTTCTTGGAAAGCCCCAGCAATCCGAGCCTGCGCCTGGTCGATCTGAAGGCGGTCTGCGATCTCGCGCACAAGGCAGGCGCCACCGTGGTGGTCGACAATGTCTTTGCAACGCCACTCCTGCAGCAGCCGCTGACCCTTGGTGCCGATGTGATCGTCTATTCGGCGACCAAGCATATTGACGGCCAGGGGCGGTGCCTCGGCGGTGTCATCCTCGGCACCGAGAAATACATCAACGAAACGCTGCAGCCTTTCATCCGCCATACAGGCCCCAGCCTCAGTCCGATCAATGCCTGGACGCTGCTCAAAGGCCTGGAGACGCTGGATCTCCGTGTCGCCAAGCAATGCGACAGCGCCTTGAAAATCGCGAAGGCACTGAAGGGGCATGGCAAGCTTGCGGATGTGAGCTATCCGTTCCTTGAGGGCTTCGCGCAGCTTGATCTTGCCAAGAAGCAGATGAGCGCCGGCGGCACCATGCTGTCGATCTCGCTTGCCGGCGGCAAGGATGCGGCCTTCAAGTTCCTCAATGCGTTGAAACTGGTGCTCATCTCGAACAATCTCGGCGATTCCAAGTCGCTTGCGACCCACCCGGCGACGACGACGCACCAGCGCCTCACCGCCGAGCTAAAGGAGAGCCAGGGGATTGGTGCCGGGCTCATCCGCTTGTCGGTTGGGCTTGAAGATGCCGACGATCTCATCGACGATCTCACGAACGCGCTGAAGGCGGTGTGAGAAGGAGGACAGCATGAGCGAAGGGACTTTGACCGGCCGTTGTGCCTGCGGTGCCTTTCGCTATCGCTTCGACCCCAAGGGCGCCGTCACCGATTACTGCCATTGCAAGACGTGCCAGCGCTGGAGCGGAGCGCCGGTCACTGCCTGGGCGCAGGTGCCGGTGACGCAGTTCGAGATCGTGGCGGGCGAGGTCAAGAGCTTCCAATCCTCCTCGCGTGGTGTCCGCCATTTCTGCGGCCAATGCGGCTCGCCCGTCTATATGACCGATCCGGAGGGCAAGGGTGTCGGCATCATGCTGGGCACGGTCGATGATCCAAGCGCCCTGGCGCCCAAAGGACATGGCTGGGTGAGCGAGCAGGTCTCCTGGCTCAAGATCGACGATCATTTGCCCCGCTGGCCGGGTGACGCCCCTTACGACCGGTAATTTAATTACACAGTATTCGCATCAATCGGCCTGATCTTGCGCGCTGCGGCGAAAACCCTCTATATTGCGCCGCACAAAAACAAGTTCCGGGATGGAAACGACCATGAGTGCGGCGCCGAAGAAAGAGCAACCCTGGCTATTCCGAACCTATTCGGGGCACAGTTCGGCCAAGGCGTCGAATGAGCTTTACCGCACCAATCTGAAGCGTGGGCAGACGGGCCTCAGCGTCGCCTTCGATCTTCCGACACAGACCGGCTACGATTCCGACCATCCGCTGGCCAAGGGCGAAGTGGGGAAGGTCGGCGTGCCGATCAGTCATCTGGGCGACATGACGGCGCTCTTCGACGGTCTGCCTCTGGCCGAGATGAACACCTCGATGACGATCAATGCGACGGCGCCCTGGCTGCTCGCCCTCTATATCGCCGCTGCCGAGAAGCAGGGTGCCAAGCGCGCCTCGCTCCAGGGCACGGTGCAGAACGACATCATCAAGGAATATCTCTCGCGCGGGACCTATATCTTTCCGCCCGAGCCGTCGTTGAAGCTCATCACCGACGTGATCAGCTTTACCTATCGCGAGGTTCCGAAATGGAACCCGACCAATGTCTGCTCCTATCATCTGCAGGAAGCGGGTGCCACGCCAGTCCAGGAGCTGGCCTATGCGCTGGCGACGGCGATCGCCGTACTCGATCATGTGAAGGCGTCGGGCCAGGTGCCGGAGGCGGACTTCCCGCAAGTGGTGGGACGCATCAGCTTCTTCGTCAATGCCGGCCTTCGGTTCGTCACCGAGATCTGCAAGATGCGCGCCTTCACGGAACTGTGGGACGAGATCTGTCGCGATCGCTATGGCGTCGAGGATGCGAAGCTGCGTCGCTTCCGCTACGGGGTGCAGGTGAACAGCCTTGGCCTCACCGAGCAGCAACCGGAGAACAATGTCTATCGCATCCTCCTTGAGATGCTGGCGGTAACACTCTCCAAGAACGCCCGCGCCCGCGCCGTGCAGCTGCCGGCCTGGAACGAGGCGCTCGGCCTGCCGCGCCCTTGGGACCAGCAATGGTCGCTGCGGCTGCAGCAGATCGTGGCCTTCGAGACCGATCTTCTTGAGTTCGGCGATATCTTCGACGGCTCGGTCGAGATCACGAAGAAGGTCGACGCGCTGAAGGCTGAGGCGCGCGAGGAACTGGCGCGCATCGAGCAGATGGGTGGCGCCGTCGCCGCCGTTGAATCGAGCTACATGAAGCAGCGCCTGGTCGAATCCAATGCGCGGCGCCTTGCTGCCATTGAAAGCGGCGAGCAGGTGGTCGTCGGGGTCAACAGATATACCGAGAGCGCGCCATCGCCGCTGCTCTCGGGTGGCGATGGCGGCTTCATGTCGGTCGACGACAAGGCGGAAGCCGACCAGGTCGAGGCGCTCAAAGCCTGGCGCGCCGCGCGCGACAATGCGGCCGTCGCCATGGCGCTCAAGATGCTGGAGACGGATGCGCGGGCTGGCAAGAACATCATGGAAGCGTCGATCGCCTGCGCCCATGCAGGTGTGACGACCGGCGAGTGGGGCGAAGCTTTGCGTCGCGTCTTCGGCGAGTTCCGCGCGCCGACGGGCGTTGCCCGCGCTGCGATCGAGCAGGGGAGTGTCGCCATCGAGAATGTGCGGGAGCAGGTCAATGCCGCCTCGAAGCGGCTCGGCCGGCGCATCAAGATCCTGGTCGGCAAGCCAGGCCTCGACGGCCATTCCAACGGCGCCGAGCAGATCGCCGTGCGCGCCCGCGATGCCGGGATGGAAGTGGTCTATGAGGGGATCCGCCTCACGCCGGCGCAGATCGTCAATGCGGCACTCGAGGAAAGCGTGCATGTGGTTGGCCTATCGATCCTTTCCGGCTCCCACATCGCGCTGGTGGGCGAGGTGATGAGCCGGATGCGGGCGGCGGGCCTTTCCGACGTGCCGGTCGTGGTCGGCGGCATCATTCCGCCCGAGGATGAAAAAAGGTTGTTGGAATTCGGAGTCGCCCGGGTCTATACGCCCAAGGATTACGACCTCAACGCCATCATGGCGGGGATCGTTTCCCTGGTCGAACAGCAACCCAAGGCGGCATGACGCAGCGCATTTTCGACGACGCATTCCGGCAGGAATTCGAGGAGCTTCTGGCCTGGCGGCGCGATGTGCGCCACTTCAGGACCGATCCTGTGCCGGACGAGCTGGTCGAGCATCTGCTCGATCTCACTTCGCTTGCCCCGTCGGTCGGCAACGCGCAGCCTTGGCGCTTTGTCAGCGTCGATGCGCCGGAGCGGCGCGCAGCGATCATTGTCAATTTCCAGCGTGCGAACGAAGCGGCCCTTTCCTGCTATGAGGGCGAGCGCGCGGAACTCTATGCCAAGTTGAAGCTGGCGGGCCTCCGCGAAGCGCCACGCCACTTCGCCATCTTCTGCGACGAAGCGACACCGCAGGGCCAGGGCCTGGGCCGCCAGACGATGCCGGAGACCCTACGCTATTCCACTGTCCTTGCGATCCACACGCTGTGGCTTGCGGCACGGGCGCGCGGCCTCGGCCTCGGCTGGGTCTCGATCATCGATCCGATGGAGGCGACCAAATCGCTTGAGGTTCCCGCAGGCTGGAGCTTTGTCGCCTACCTCTGCCTTGGTTATCCGGCAGAGGAGCATATTGAGCCGGAATTGCAGCGCCGGGGCTGGCAGGCGCGAGAGAAGGCCTGCCGGCAAATCCTGCAACGCTGAAGCCTCACTGCTCCAGGGTGAGCGTGCCGTTCTCGATGCGCATGGCGCTGAGCTGGTTGAGGATTTCCATGCCCAGGAGCGAATGGGACATCTCGCTCAAATTCACATGGGCCGGCACATCGTACATGACGATGGGACCGATCTTGAACTCGGCGATGCGGATCGGCGCCGATCGGCCGTATCCGTTCGCGGTCTCAGCGACCATGTTGTAGGCAAGTTCGTCGAGCTTGAAGCCGAGACGCTCCGCGGCTTGAGGTGTGAGCACGATCGCGCTGGCGCCGGTATCGACATAGAAACTGACCGGCACGCCGTCGAGTTCGGCTGTGACCTCATAGTGACCGGATACCGCCAGCGGAAAGCTGACACTGTGCGCGCCGGTGACGGTCCCGCCACGCGCATCGGCCGCGCTCGCCAGGCGATGGCCGATGGCAATGAAGTCACCCTTGTAGGTATAGGCAAGGGTGAGACCCGCAAAGAGCGCGACCCAGATGGCGAACTGGGCGAAGGCAGTCCCCGGTGCCGCCTTGAAGCGGTAGACGGTTCCACCGCCCATGACCGCAAGCAGCAGGACGAGATAGGCGAGGCGCCCCGCGCCATCCGCCTCGTCTAGGCTGTGGAATCTTTCGCCGATGAGCGCCAACGCCACAATTCCGACAAGGATCAGGGCCGCCCAGATGGGCCAATTATTGCGAGGCATGGTGAATCGTCTTGCACCTGTTTCCCGTATTGATCGTCGCCCCAAACTGTCTCAATCGCCCGAACCTGTCCAGGTCAATTCGCCTGGGCCGTGCCGTCGAGGGCCTGTGTCAGTTCGACCAGATTGATGAATTCGGCGCGTTCGCCGCTTGCATCCTCGCCGCGGCCGGTGCATGCCAGGCTCGCAATGTCGCCAAGGCTGAAGGTTCCCAACCGGTCGCCGCCCTTGAGATATTGGCCGAAGGCAGCGACGGCCGCGGCAAAGCGTTCATCGGCGCCCGGTTCCTGGTCGCGATCAAGCCATGCGCTGGGGAGCGGCGTTTCGATGAGCTTCGAGACATCGCCATCCGGTGCCTTGTAGCGGATGCGCAGGAAGGCAAACTCCTCGGCCTTTGCCGGCGCTGTCGGTGGAGTTTCCGATGTGCCGTAGCGGAGCGGATCGACGCTCAGGCCCTTCGAGCCGACGAGGGCGATCTCATAGAGTGCCGTTACATTGTGTCCGGCGCCGATCTCGCCGGCATCCTTTTTGTCGTTGTTGAAATCCTCACGCGCGAGGGCGCGGTTTTCATAGCCGATCAGGCGATACTCGGCCACGACGGCCGGATTGAACTCGATCTGGATCTTCACGTCCTTGGCGATGGTCTCGATATTGGCGCGCAGGCCGTCGACCAACTGCCGCTTGGCTTCGCCGAGGGAGTCGATATAGCCGTAGCTGCCGTTGCCGACATCGGCGATCTGCTCCATCATCGCATCATTGAAATTGCCCGTGCCGAAGCCCAACGTGCTCAAGGCGATACCGGATTTGCGGTTCTCTTCGACCATTTCCTTCAGCTGGTCGATGTCGGTGATGCCGACATTGAAATCGCCATCGGTTGCCAGAAGAATGCGGTTGATGCCGCCCTTGATCATGGCCTCGCGCGCCTTGGCATAGGCTAGCTGAATTCCCTCGCCGCCAGCCGTGCTGCCGCCCGCTTCCAAGCCATCGATGGCTGCGCGGATCGTTTGCTTTTCGCTGCCCGACGTGGGCGGCAAGACAAGGCCAGCGTCGCCGGCATAGGTGACGATGCTGATCTTGTCCGCGGACTTCATCTGATCGACCAGCATCTTCATGCCGGCCTTGAGGAGTGGCAGCTTGTCCTGATCCTGCATCGAGCCGGAGACGTCGATGAGGAAGACCAGATTGGCCGCCGGGCGTTCGGCACGTTGCGGCTCGTATCCCTTTACGGCAAGGCGCAGGAGCTTGGTGTCCGGGTTCCACGGCGTTGTCATGATATCGGCGTCCGAGCGGAAGGGCGTGGCGGCATCGTGCGGACGCTTATAATCGTAGTGGAAGTAGTTGAGCATCTCTTCGACACGGATGGCATCGGCCGGTGGCTTCTGGCCGTTCATCAGGAAGCGGCGCATGTTGGCATAGGAACCGGTGTCCACGTCGATCGAGAAGGTGGAGACGGGTGCCTCGGCAACCCGCTTCACGGGGTTATCGTCGGTATGGGCGTAGTTTTCGGTATTTGGCTGAGAGCCTACGAATTGTACATTTTGGTCAGGAAAGCCAAAGATCACAGACTGCGAATTGGAAGGGGTGATGCCGTTGCCCATGAACCCCTGTTGGCCGGAACTAGGTGTGGGAGGGGTGACCGCCTTTTCGGCGCTTGACGAGCTAGTGCCGGCGGCCTCGGCTGACTGGGTCGTCGCCGGTGCGTCGTGGACGACAGTCGATTGTGGCTCACTCTGGCTGCACGCCCAGAGCGCCAGGAGAGTGGCAAACGAGACCGACGACAGAATCAGAAGTTTCTTCATGGCAGCGCCCCAATGATGATTCGATGTCCCCTCATGCAAGGATCAGCGACAAGCAGGGCGAAAGCTGGACTGGATTGTGGCGAAGTTATGGATTGAGCTTTGCCGAAGCGACTGACTGCCTGTCCCCGATTCAGTGCGGAAGCACCAACGGAAAACTACAACAGAGCCAAACGCTTAACGGGTAAAATATTCGTGATCGCAACCGAAAGACGCGTCAGCGCCAGTTGCGGCTGCGGCCGACGGCGGTGCGGAATTTCATGCGCTGCGCGTCGCCGACCTTGGTCCCCGGCAAGAGGCGCGCTTTGGGTGCCGGTGGTGATGGAAGCGTGTCGATGGTTGCCAACCCGGCCCCGATCAGGGCGAGTTGCGCGGTGCCGAGCCCGGTCAGTTCGGTCGAGGCGGGAATGACGATCTCGCGACCGAGCACATCGGCGACGAAGCTGCCGAAATAGCTGTTCTTGGCAAGGCCGCCGTCGATGGAGATGCGGCTCCCGATCGGGGCCAGGCGCGACATGGCGTCGATCACTTCGCCGGCTCGCAAGGCGACACCTTCGAGGAGCGCCTGCATCATGTCCGACTTCGTCGTATCAAGGCCGAGCCCCAGCCACATGCCGGCTGCCGACCGATCCCAATAAGGGCAGCCCAGCCCACTCAATGCCGGAACGAAAGCGAGATCACGCGATATGGCGCTTTGCGCTTCAAAGGAATCAATCTCGGCATAATCCGTGAAGAGGCCGAGGCCGCGCGCCCAATTGACGGCGGAGGCGGCATTGTAGACACCGCCATCAAGCGCGTAGGCGGGTGCTGAATCCCGGAGGCGCCAGGCGATGGTGGGAAGGAGGCCGCTTGCCACATCGCGCAATGGCTTGTCGCCGGCAATGCAGAGGGCGAAAGCACCCGTGCCGAACGTGATCTTGGCGTCGCCCGCCTTGCGGCAGCCGTGACCGAAAAGGGCCGCCTGCTGGTCGACGGCGCTGGCGGAGACCGCGACACCGCCGATCGCACCAAAATCGGCGGCGGTCGAGCGGATTTCCGGCAGGCATTCCATCGGCACGCCGAAGAGGTCGCAAAGAACCGGATCCCAGGCGAGCGTTTCAAGGTTCATCAGGCTGGTGCGGGATGCCGTCGTGACATCGGTCGCGAAGACACCGGCAAGGCGATCGAGGAAGAAGGCGTCGCTGGTGCCGAGGCGCAGTCGCCCTTGCTTCAGGAGCGGCTTAGCCTCCGGCACGTTGTCGAGCAGCCATTTGAGCTTGCTGGCCGAGAAATAGGGATCGAGTGGCAGCCCTGCCCTCGCCATGGTCGTTTCCTCGTGCCCCTCTTCCTTGAGCGCGGCGATCGCATCGTTGGTACGGGCATCCTGCCAGACGATGGCATTGTAGATGGCGCGCTTCGTCTCGACGTCCCAGGCGATGACGGTTTCGCCCTGGTTCGCGATGCCGATGGCAGCGGCCTTGCCCGCCTTGGTGATGCAGGCTTCGAGATGGGCGATCAATTCCTCCGGATCATGCTCGACCCAGCCGGGCGCCGGCAGAATCTGGCGATGCTCGAAGCCACCCAGCGTTTCGAAACGTCCATCGCGATAAAGACGATGCGGCTTGGTCCCGGTAGTGCCCTGGTCGATGGCGAGAACGAAATCAGTCATGCTATTTGCGCGGCGAGAGATCGATGGTGAGATGGTGAATGCCGGTCAGATCGACGGCCGGAACGCGCCAGGCAATGCGCCGCTCCGGCAGCGCATTGATCGGCCGTGACCAGATTTCCTTGCCGTCCGCCAGCACGCGCAGCACACCTTTGGTAGCGGTGCCGGCCCTTGCCTTGAAGAGCAGGGGATCGTAGGGGCCACGCCCGGTGAGGCGCTGGGGGTAGACGTAGCTCAACGCGCCGGTCGCTTCGAGGCGGATGGGCGGCAAAGGTGCCGGGAGTTCGTTGGCAAGCGATCGGTGGATGGCACGCGCTGCGGAACGGCCCTCGCGGAAGCATTGCCCGGCTGTTTCGATTCCACGCAGGAGATTGCCGCAGGCGAAATAGGTCGGATCCGAGCAGCGATAGAGCTGGTCGATGATCGGGCCGCGCGTGCCGGGATCCAGTTCCAGATGGCTTTGCGTGAGCAAGGCGGTCTCCGGGCGGAACTGGCCGGTGATGACAATACCGTCGCAATCAAGCCGCCGCTCCTTGCCGGCACGGGTGAAGGAGACGCCTTCGACGCGGCCCTGGCCCAGAATACGCACATCGCCGCAGCCGGTCATGACTGGAACGCCGAAGGCGATGCGCGCCACCCAATCGCCGGGCCGCCAAGCTGTGATCCGGTCGCGCTCCTCGATCATCGCCACGGGCTTCACGCCGACATGGCCGAGAGTGAGCAAGGACGAGAAGGCAACCAGTTCGCTGCCGATGATCACCGGATTCTGGAATGGAGACTTGCCGTAGAGATAGGCGAATTGCTGAAGTGCCCCCGTATTCATGACGCCCCAGGGGCGCGTGCCGGAAAGGAGGCGCGCACTCCGCGGCGTTTCGCGGGCGCCCATGGCAAGGAGAACCCTTTGCGCCTGCAATGTCTCCGGCCCGCCCGGCCCGGTGAGCTGCAGGCGGCCGTTGGGTTCGAGCTTTAGGACAGTCCGGCCAAGACGGAGATCGAGACTGCTGATCCCGTCGACCAGCCGCTTGGCGAAATCGGGGCCGCTCATCAGGCGGCCATATTGCAGCACGCCATAGCCGGTATGACCGCAATGGCGCGGGATGCCGCCACCTTCTTTCTCACGGTCGATGATGACGATGTCGCTATGGCCGAGGCGCTTCAACTCGGCGGCGGCGGAAAGGCCGGCGGGACCGGCGCCGACGATGACGATGACGACGTCATGCGTCTTCATGGCACGATCTTTCCTTCAGCCAGCGCCATGACATGCGCACTGCAATAGAAACCCTGGCAGCGGCCCATCATCGCCCGCGTGCGGCGCTTGAGGCCGCCCACATCGCCGGCGGGGAAGTCGCCTTGCAAGGCCGCTTCGATCTCGCCGCGCGTCACCCATTCGCAATGGCAGACGATGTCGGCACCTAGCGGCGCCTGGTAGGGGCGAGGGGCTTCCTCGCAAAGGTTGGGAACCGGCGTCCAGATCGGCTCGGCGGGCTTGAGGCGGCCGAGGCTTGTCGAGTAGAGGCCAGCAACATGCTGGGCGATGCCGAGCGCGCCGGTCAGGCCCGTGGAACGGATGCCCGCCACCGTGATCCAGCGCCGGTCTGGGTGGACCGATATCTGATAATCCTTGAACTGGGTCGCGGGCCTGAGGCCTGCATATACGGCGCTGACGTCGACATTGGCGAGACCCGGCAGCATTTCCGTACCGCGCGCCACCAGCTGGCGCAGCGTTTCCTGATCGACGCTGGCATTCACGCGGTCTTCCTGGTCTTCCGCTGTCGGGCCAACCAGCAGATTGCCGAAGGCCGTGCGGCAGATCACGACGCCCTTGGTGCGCTCAGTCGGCACCGGCAGGATGATCGCCTTCACCAGTCGGGCCGCCGGCTTATCGAAGACGACGAATTGCCCTTTGCGCGGCGTGATCTTGAAGGGTGCCGGGTGGCTGATCGCCTCGACGATGTCGCCCTGATTGCCAGCAGCATTGATGACGCAATCCGCCGTGACCTCGCCCTGCGACGTCTCAAGGCGCCAGATTCCATCGAAATACCCACCGGTGACGCGGCAATCGCGCAGGACGATGCCGCCATGGGCCATGCCTTGGTGGACATAGGCAAGCGGCGCCGACCAGGGATCGATGATGTGTTCGCCGGGCACATGGACGCCCGCCACGGCTTTGGGCGAGAGCAGAGGTTCCATGCGGCGGAGCTGCTCACGGTCTATGCGAGTGACGTCCGTGACCCTGTTCTCATGTGCCTTGGCAACGATACCGTCAAGCTTGGCGAATTCCTCGTCATTCCAGGCGACGACGATGGCGCCGGAGCGGACCAGGGGCAGGTTGAGCTTCTCGCGAATCTCGAGATATTCGCGGTAGCCGTTCTGCATGCAGGCCAGTTCCAGCGAGCCCTTGGGGGCGTCGAAACCGGTGTGGAGAAGGGCGCTGTTACCCTTGGACGCTCCAGTAAGGATATCGCGGCCGGCTTCCAGCAGAACAGGGCGGGCGCCGCCCATGGCGAGCCGCCTGAAAATAGCGCAGCCCACAACGCCGCCGCCAATAATCACAACTTGAGCGTGATTGGTATCGGTCAAGATCTCGTCCCCTGCTGGGGGCGCAGTCTGCCATGGTTAGGAAAAGAAATCACGCGCCGAAGGTCTCCGGCGCGTGATTTACCATACGCTTTGGTAGGCTTAGATCTGGGTGCGGAAGTGGAACGATTTCGGCCGCGTCAGCATCTCGTAGCCGACACGGGACAAGGTGGCTCCGCGGCCCGAATCCTTGACGCCGACCCAGGCCAAGGCGGGATCTAGATAGTCGCAGCGGTTCATATAGACCGTGCCGGTCTCGAGCTCATTGCCGATCTGGCGCGCGGCCTTCTCGTCCGACGTCCAAAGAGCCGCGGTGAGGCCGTACTTGCTGTCGTTCATCAGCTTCACGGCCTCGTCGTCATTCTTGACCTTCATGATGCCGATGACCGGACCGAAGCTCTCTTCGGCCATCACCGACATGGAATGATCGACGTTCACCAGCACCTGCGGGGCGAGGTAGGGGGTGCCTTCCTTGTTCGCCGGGAAAAACTTCGGATCGACCAGCGCCTTGGCGCCGTGCTTCAC
>CAZUAL010000059.1:0-1393 GCA_964618305.1 uncultured Dongia sp.
GTCAAATGGTTAGCCATCGCGGAGGGTCTTCTCGGGGCTGGAATCGGAGAGCGGCGGGAGGCCGCGTTTGGGCCGCATCATAGCGGCGAACGCCGGTACCGAATACCCCTTTTGTTCTTCTCTTCGGAATGCTAGGAAAAAGGCCAGCAAGGCGGTATACGAGCGCTCCAATTTCAATCGGATTCCTTCAGGGGGCAGGTCATGGCGGGCAGCGTCAACAAGGTCATTCTCATCGGCAATCTGGGACGCGACCCGGAAATCCGCTCCACCCAGGACGGCACGAAGGTGGCCAACCTCTCCATCGCCACCTCGGAATCCTGGCGCGACAAGAATTCGGGCGAGCGGCGCGAAAAGACCGAATGGCACCGCGTCGTCATCTTCAACGACCGCCTGGTCGACGTGGCCGAGCGCTTCCTGAAAAAGGGCTCCAAGGTCTATATCGAAGGCCAGCTGCAGACCCGTAAATGGACCGACCAGTCGGGCGCCGAGAAATACACGACCGAGATCGTGCTGCAGAAATTCCGTGGCGAACTCACCATGCTCGACGGCAAGGGTGAGGGCGGCGGCATGTCCGACAATGGCGATGGCGGCTATGGCGGCGGCGGTGGTGGCTACGGCGGCGGCTCGGGCGGCGGCGGTGGTTACGGCGGCGGCTCGTCGGGCGGCGGCAGCCGCGGCGGCGGCGATCTCGACGACGATATTCCTTTCTGAGCGTCGCCGGCAGCGAATTAGCCGCGCCGTTTCTCCTTCGGCGTGACGGATTTCTTCGTCTGGGCTGACCTTCGACTCGGAGAGTCTCCGGGTCGACGCCACCGCAAGCAGTGCATCGCGCAGTTGCTGGAGCGCAAATCTTTCCAGGCCTGACATTCTTGGGTGGGAGCGTGGGTTCTCACTCCCACGCTCAATGCGCGCCTATTTCTGCCATCGCTATCGCCGCTGAAAGGCCTTGTTCGTACCAGACCTTCAATAGTCCAAGTGTGTTGCAGCACCCTGTTGAAGGGTGCCGCGAACGCTCGTCCGACATGCATTGAATGCGGCGGAAATTTCAGTCGATTTGTCTGAGAGGCAGGTCCTAAAAGCGGCAACAACTCGTTCAGATAGATGAGGGAATTCTTAAGAAACGCCGACTAGTTTCGCGCCGTCAAAACACAAGAAACAGATCGAGTGCGACGTGACAGGCTTGCCAATGAAGCATGCGACCCTAGATGGTCTTGATATCGGGTATTCAAAAATCAGTACCCCGGAGCTCGAGCAGATTCTGCAGATGCACAAGCGCTTCCTGCTTGGGCAGCGGGGCGGCATGCGTGCCAGCCTGAAGTTCCACGATCTTTCCCATGCCATCCTGGCCAATGCCGACCTCGCGCAGGCCAACTGCGGCAAGTGCCACGAGATG
>CAZUAL010000059.1:1403-15824 GCA_964618305.1 uncultured Dongia sp.
TCGCGCAGGCCGATCTGACCGGCGCGAAGCTGACATCCGCCAATCTGTCGGGAGCCGATTTGACCGACGCCTGTCTGTTCGGGGCCGACCTGCGCCGTGCCAATCTCGGCTCCGCCAGCATGACGCGCGTCGACCTGCGCGGCGCGTGCCTTGCCCGCGCGCGCCTGGACGAGGCTGACTTGCGCGACGGCTATCTGATGCGCAGCAAGAATGGGGATCTTACCCCCATGATGAGCAACCAGAGCACGACGGAATTGTCGGAAGCCAGATTGGCCCACGCCAACCTGAACCGCGCCAAACTGTCGAACGCCTTCGTCATCCAGGCCGATCTGCGTGACACCGACTTGCGGGGTGCGGTGTTCGTGCGCGCCGATCTCAGCGGCTCGGATCTCACCGGCTGCAATCTGGAAGGCGCCGATCTCTGCGACGCCAATCTATCCGGTGCGCGGCTCGACGGCTGCATCCTCACCCGGGCGCTGATGCGCGGTACGAACCTCGCCGCTGCCAGCCTGCTCGGCGCCTTGCTCGACGGGGTCGATTTGTCGACGGCCAATCTCACCGGCACGGACATCCTGCGCCGTTTGGACGGCATCGAGGGCATTGTCGGTGATGCCCTGCGGCTGCACCGTGAATGGATCGTCAGCAATGGCAGCAAGGGAGCCAGGGCCGATTTCACCGGCCTCGATCTCAGCGATCAGGATCTGTCGAACCTCAATCTTTCGGCTGCCATTCTTAAGCAAACCTCGTTGCGCGGTTCCAATCTGACGGGCACGGTCCTGGCGATGGCCGACCTCTCCATGTCCGACCTCCGTCATGCCATCTTGGTCGGTGCGGACCTGCGTGGTGCCTGCCTGGAGCGCAGCGTGCTGTTCGATGCCACCCTCACCAATGCCATCGCCAGTCCGATGGAGTTGCGCAACGGGCAGAGCTGGCCGACGAACTTCAGCAAGGCGCGACTGGCGCGCGCGAACATGGCGGGCATCGACCTGACCGGTGCACGCCTCGACGATGGCGACCTGACCCAGGTCAATCTGCAGAATGCCGTCCTGCATCGGGCCATCCTGACCGATGCAACCATGACCATGGCGGATCTGCGCGAGGCCGATTGGACCGCAGCCGATATGCGGGGAGCCAAGGATCTGCTGCTGCCGGTCAGGGGCGCGGCCTGACCGGCCATTCCGTTCCGAACCCTATCTCGCCGCTGTCGTCGTTACCCCTTCCGCCATGACGACGAGCCGCAGCGGCCCGCCCGGCGCCACCGCATCGAACGGATAGCAGGTGGTCAGGGCCAGAAGCGGCGGGCCGTTGCCGATCAACGGCAGGCGTGCCATCCGTTCGTCCACGACTTTCATCTCCAGCACCACGTAATCCACCCAGGTGCCGTCGGCGCGCTGGATCCGCAGCCTGGTGCCCAGCGCAACATCGGCCAGGAACCGGAAGTTCGTATCGCGATGGCCGCTGATCACGGAGAGGCCGGCCATGCCCGGTGCCGCACTCCCGTCGAGATGCCCCGGTCCGAAGGCCAGCGTCCGCCCGGTCGCATGGGCAAGGACAATCTGGTCCACACCCAGCGCCGGCACGACGAGCCTGGCCACCGGATTCGTATCCGCCCAGGGCCAGGGCGGCACCGGCCCTCGCGTGGCCATCGCCTCGTCCCATGCCTTGGCGATCAAGAGTTGCGCCAGCCACGCCTTGGCCGGGATCCACAGCCCTTCGCCGATCTGCCACAAGCCGAGGCCGAGGGCCAGCGCGAGCGCCAACCTGCGCATGTTCCCGCGATGGATATTCATGCCAGCCGGGCGGCATCCATGACCCGTCCCTGCATCCGCTTCCGCCGGCACAGCAGATGGATGTTGAGTGTCGCGATCGTCAACGCCAGGCCGATCAGGAGGTGGAGCATCGCCGGTGTTGCCGTCTTCGGCAGGCTCAGGCCGTCGAGCGGCGTGCCCGTGAAGTTGATCTTGTGCATGATCCGGCCGGGCTGCGGCAGGGCGGCGCCACTTTCACCGGCAGGGCCGAACACTTTCTCATAGTTCCAGCCATGCGGCAGATTCGTCGGAACCTGCGTCGAAGCCAGTGACTCGTTCTGCGGCCGCGCCACCTCCTTGTCGACGGCGACCAGGCTGGTATAGGAGCTGACGAGGTCGTAGGCGAGGGCATGGGCCGTCGCGACCTCGCGCACCTGCGCCGGGTCGACACCACGCCATTGCGCGTCCTCAAGGGCGGACAATTTGGCGCGCGCCCAGACGGCGGACACGCCGGCACCGGTGCGCAACCCACTGATATCGACGCTTTGCTGCCACATCTTCGTACCGTCCTGTCCTTCGATTGCCAGCGCGCCGCTCAACTGATCCAGCTTCGCCCCCGGAAGCCTGGCGCTGAACGTCACGGGTTGGCCGGCATAGACGTCGGGCACAGTCGCCGGATACATCTCCGCGGTCGCCGCGAGAGCGGCCGGCCAGCGCACGGTAATACCGGTGATCGCCGGCTGCTCAAGCTTGCGCAGCAGCTCTGTCATGCGCTCACTCACCTCCGTGATGTCGCCGATATAGGTGAAGGAGCCTCGGCCGAGCTCCGCCGCCTTGCGCATGAAATAGCTGTTCGGTGCCGTGCCGATGCCGATGGTGAAGAGGCGGGCATCGCCGAGCTGGCGGGCGATATCGTCGAACATTTCCGCCTCGTTGCCGACGGCGGCGTCGGTCAGGAAGATCACCTGCTTCAGGCGGCCCGGATTTGTTTCACCGGCAAGCGCCAGCTGCAGGGCCGGCCGCATCTCCGTACCGGCCGTTGCGACCAACTGACCGACATAGGCTTTGGCCTCGCGCAGCGTTTCCGGAGTCCAGGGCTTCAACTCGCCATAAAGCGCTTCCGTAACGGAGTTGAACTGGATGACGTTAAAGCGGTCGGCCGGATTGAGCCGGTCGAGTGCCAGCAGCAGCCCGGCCTTGGCCTGATCGATCGAGGTTCCGCCCATGGAGCCGGATGTGTCGATCACGAAGATGACGTCGCGCGGCAGGCGTTTTGCCTCCGGCTTCTCCACGGTCGCCGGTGTCAGCATGGCGAAGAGGTAGACGTCATCGCCGCGTTGTTCGGCGAACAGGCTGGTGGCCGGCGCTGTGTTCGCCTTGGGCGCCCATTCGAGGACGAAATCGCGGTCGGCCGGCACGTCGCCTTCGGCCAGCGTGATGGTCGTCGATCCGTTGGTATCGGTCGTGACGATCGGGTGATAAAGGCTGGTGACCCGTTCGACGGGGAAGCCCGGCGCGAAATCGATGCTCATCGAGACCGGATTGATCTTGCCCTCGCTCGGATGCAGCACCGTCGGCGTGATCCGGCTGGCATCCGGCACGCGGTTTGTGTCGGCGGTCCATCCGGTACCACTGGCATTGACGTTGCCCGGCTGGTCCGAAACCAGACTGATCGCGTCACCCGGGATGTAGCGCGGGCCGACGACCATTGGGAAGCGCAGGCTATAGATGCCGGCGTCAATGGCGACCCGGTCCTGATACTGAATCTCAACCACGATCTGCTCACCGGGCGCGATGTTGGCCACCGAGGTTGTAAAGATGTTGGGGCGTTCGCTTTCCACCAGGCTGGCGCGCTGCCCGGCGGCGGCGGCCTGTTCGTAGACTCTCTTGGCCTCCTCGCGCGGCTTGATCTGGCCGAACACACGCCGCTCGCCGATCTCCATCACCAGATGGTCGACCGCCGATTGCTCGGGCAGGGGAAACACATAGACGCCCTCGAGCCACGCGCTCGACGGGTTGACGAAGTGCTGGCGCACGGTTGCCCGCACGATCGTGCCCGCGACTGACAGCTTGACTTCCGTCCGCAGGATCGGCGCCTCGTAGAACTCGCCGGCCTGATCCGACTTGAAGAACAGGCCGCCCTTCGGCGCGCCATCGCTGGACTGGGCGTAGGAAGCGGGCATTGTGAGGAGGAGTGATATCAGCAGAGCAAGGATGGCTGCCGCCGCGCGCCATGCGCGCGACAACAAGCGTCCGCGACAGTCCGGGACCGTGGCGGAAAGAAGGAATGTGAACATGGTGGGGTGCCCCTGAGAAGACCGCCGGCAAGGCCTGACGGCCGATCGCTTGATCGACGATACGATTGCAGCCCACCGCCATGGCGGCATGCGCGCGGACTCATGGCGATTCGATGATGCTTTGTGGCGAAGTGTGGGCGCCGCAAAACGCGCTGCCTGCGCTGCGGCAGCGGAAACCTCAGAAGGTTCCCGCCGCAGGCCGGTCAATCCCAGATCGTGCGCGAGCTCCTAGGGAAATCTCCCGGCCGAGTTCGTGCCCGACCGGCGGCTTTCAGGCTTCGCTGACGCCCTGGTTCTTCAACGCGGCGCGGATTTCGTCATGGAAATAGCGCACGCCCAGTTCATGCTTTGGGCTCATCGGTCCGCGCTGATAGATGCCGGCTTCCAGGTTGGCCTGGGATTCCTCGCAGATGCCGAAATCCTCGCGCACGATGTCGCAATTGGTTTTGATCGTGCCCTGGCGGCTTTCTGCCGTCTCAGGCGAGACATCCGTGAAATAGAAACTGTAGTGGAGGCTCGTCGATCTGGGACCGTGCGGCACGATGCGCGACGTGTTCATGCCGTCGGGGAAGATCGACAGGGTCATGTTGGGCCAGATCCACAGCCACAGGCCGCTATAGATCGAACCCGACTTCTGCGGTGCCTTCATGATGACGACACCCCGCTGATAGGTCGTCTCGAATCCGTTGAAATCGATCGCCTGGATGAGGCCGGGATGGATGCCCGGTATGTGGTACCCTTCAACGAAATTGTCGGTATAGGTCTTCCAGTTGCTGGCCATTGAGAAGTCAGCCGTCGCGTCCTTGATGAAGCTTTCCATCGGGTAGGGCGCCACCAGGTCCGGCAGGTCGCCGAGGAACTCGAGCAGCGGTGGGGCCTTGCCGTCGATGTTCACGAAGACGAGGCCGCGCCAGACATCGACGCGGATCGGCTTCAAGCCGTGATCTTCCTTCTTGAACCAATCGGCCTCGCCGAAATGCGGGGCGACCTTCAGCTTGCCGTCATGGTCGAAGGTCCAGCGGTGGTAGCGGCATTGCAGCACGTCGCAATGGCCCTTGCCATTGTCGACCAGGGGAGCGGCGCGGTGCGGACAGACATTGTGAAAGGCTTTGAGCCGGTCTTCGCGGTCGCGCAGGACGAAGATGCGAAAGCCCGCGATCTCGGCGCCGACATAATCGCCGGGTGCGGGCAGGTCACTCGCATGGCCGATGAATTGCCAGGTTGCGGCGAAGATCCCCCAGCGCTCGGCCTCGTAGACGGATGCGTCGTGATACCAGAGGGCGGGCAGCGTATAGAGCGGCGTTGCCTTGCCGTCGATCATCCGGGTGCCAAGTCTTTGGGTGCCTGAATCAGGTGCCATGTCACTCTCGCGGGCTTTGTCCCCTGGGGAAACCCAGATTGCCACCATCAAGACGGCGAGAATTCATTTGACGCAAGCGAATAAAATTGCACGATTTCGTCAATCAGATTGACGATTGGTAGAATGAAATGTGGGACAGCCTCGCCAGGCTGACGTCGCTTCGCACCTTTTATATCGTCGCCCGCTCTGGTGGCGTCACCGAGGCGGCGGCACAGCTCAATGTGACCGCCGGGGCCGTGCGCTATCAGATCCGGCAGCTCGAGGCCGAGCTTGGCGTGACCCTGCTGGTGCGCAGCCGGCGCGAATTGACCCTGACCCCGGCGGGGGCGTAGCTCTTTCAGAAGCTCAGCGGCGCCTTCGACGAGATCAACCTGGCCTGCCGGGCGACGCAGGATATGCGTGTCGAGGGCGAGTTGCGCTTTGCCTGCGCGCCGGCCTTTTCAGCCATACGCCTGATGCCCATCCTGGGGCAATTCCTGCAGCGTTATCCGTCCGTCACCGTCCGCCAGTTTCCGATCGAGGCGGCGGATGATTCGATGGACATCGTGCTCACCTTCGGCGAGCGGGACATTGCCGGCAAGCGGACCGCCATCCTGCGCAACGAGACTTACTTTCCCCTCTGCAGCGCGGAGCTTCTCTATCGGCTGCCGGTGAAGTCGGTCGAAGATCTCGCGCAGCATGTTCTTCTTCACAGCGACAGCCTGTAGGATTGGCCGAGGCTTTTGCGGGCAGGCGCCCGCAAGCAGATCGTTCCGCGCCAGAACGTCTATTTCCCCAATGCGCATCTGGCGCTGGAGGCAGCAAAGGAGAGCTGCGGCATCGCCATCGGCAGCACGATCCTGTGCGGCGAAGATCTGCGCCGAGGCACGCTGGTCAAGGCGCTCGATCTCGAAATCCCGGCGCCGCACCCCTATTTCGTCATTCAGCCGGGAAAGGGGCAGCGGCCATTGGCCGAGGCTTTTGCCGAACTGCTGATCGAGCAGCTGGAAAGGCTGTAGCGCCTTACTGGCGACGTGCCGACAGAATGAAGCGGCGATAGACCAGGGTGCGCAGCCTGTTGCGCAGCGAACTCCCCTTGCGCGCCGCCCGCTCAATCGGCGCGTAGGAGAATGTGCGGCAATCGACGAAGCCTGCTTCCGCGAGCAGCGGCATCGGCTTCTCGGCCGTGAGACCGTCACCAAAGGGCAGGGCGGCCATGATCGAAGCGTGGCGTGTGCTCATCGCGCCATCATAGAAAGGGTCGGCACCTTGCCAGCGGTCCAGGATGGCAATTGCGTTCTCGGCCAGTCGACCGACCGGTTTCGCTTGCGCCCAATTGCCGTCGAAGATCAGCAAGCGCCCATCTGGACGCAGCAGGCGCCGCCATTCCTTCAAGGCGAGATGGGGCTCCGTCAAGGTCCACACCAGATGGCGGCAGACGATCGCATCGAAGCTCTTGCCCGGCAGAAAGGTATTTTCGGCATCGGCGAGGAGGAAGGTGACCTTGTCGCTCCGGTCGCGATGCTTCTCCCGCGCCACCCTGAGCATTGCTTCCGAAAAGTCGATGGCGGTGACCTGGTGGCCGAGCGACAGCAGAACGGCCGTTACTTCGCCCGTGCCGCACGCCAGTTCCAGAATGTTCAAGGGCTTGCTTCCGATCTGGCTGGCGATTGCCTTCCGCCAGGCATCGAACTCGGCGCCCGGGCGAATGCGGTGACCGAAGGCCCGATCGAATGTCGCCGATCGCTCCGACCAATATTGCCGGATTTCCTCCTTGAGCGAATAATTGCTGAGCGGAATCATCATGCCGCCTCGCGCGATGGGTGGGCGGGTGCCGCTGCCATCTCCTCGAACTCCACCATCAGGCGGCCGGTCCGCGCCGAGCGGCCGATATGGGCACGGACATTGAAGGTCGCCTCGATGATCTCCGCCCGCAGGACTTCCTCCGGCGTGCCCGCGGCGACCAACCGTCCATCTTTCATCAGCGCTATCTTGTCGCAATAGGCGGCAGCGAGATTGAGATCGTGAATGGCGACAATGGCCGTGATCGGCAATGCCGCGACCAGCGACATGATTTCGATCTGATGCCGAATGTCGAGATGGTTGGTGGGTTCGTCGAGAATCATCTCGGTGGGTCTTTGGGCCAGGGCTCTGGCGATCTGCACCCGCTGCCGCTCGCCCCCGGAAAGTGTCCGCCAATGCCGGTGGGCGAAGGGTGTCAGCGCCATCCGGGCGATGGCGGCGTCGACCGCTTCCTGATCGCCCGCGGACCAGCCACCCAACATCGAGCGGTGCGGGATGCGGCCGAGTGCCACGATATCCCGCACCAGCATGTCGATGTCGGTCTCTGCCTGCTGCTCCACGAATGCCAGTCTTCTCGCCGTCTGCCGCGGGGTGAGTGATCGGATGTCCTGCCCACCAAGATGGATGCCGCCGCTCTCGGCCAGCTGCAATCGGGCGATGAGGCGCAGCAGCGACGATTTGCCGGATCCGTTGGGTCCGGCAAGGCCCAGCAATTCGCCCGGCCTGACATGGACCGTCACGCCGTTCACGATCAGCTTGCCGCCAGCGGACCAGCTGACCTCTTGCGCGAGAATGCTCATGCGGATCTCCGTGTACGATAGAGCAGGATGGCAAAGACCGGCGCGCCGACGAGCGCGGTGACGACGCCGATGGGCAGAACCTGCTGCGGCAGAATGACCCGCGATACGATGTCGGCCAGAACCATGATTAAGGCGCCGGCGAGCAGGCAGAAGGGGAGCAGACGGCTATGCAGCGGCCCCACAAGCAGGCGGATACCGTGCGGCACGACCAGGCCGACGAAGCCGATACAGCCGACCATGCCGACCATCGCCGCCGTGAGCAAAGCCGTCAGCAGGAAAAGGGTCAGCCGCACGCGCCGGACATCGATGCCAAGGGCTGCTGCGGCGTCCGTGCCGAAGGTAAAAGCATCGAGCGCGCGGGCATGAAAGAGCGAGATGGCGATTCCCGCCACTGCGACCGGGGCCGCCAGATAGACATCTGACCAGCGAATGCCACCAAGGCTGCCAAGGAGCCAGAACATGACCCCGCGCGCCTGCTCCGCGCTGGCGGATGACGCGACGATATAGGAGGTGGCGGCGTTAAAGAGTTGCGAGCCGGCAATGCCGGCCAGAATGATGCGGTCTGAGCCGCCGCCGGCGCCCGCCGCGAGCAAGGCGATCAGCAGAAAGGCGAGGATCGCGCCGATGAACGCGCCGCTTGCGATGGTGATGAGCCCGGCGCCAAGACCCAGGATCATCACCGCGACGGCGCCGGTCGAGGCCCCGGCGGAGACGCCGAGCACATAGGGTTCCGCCAGCGTGTTGCGCAGGAGCGCCTGCAGGATCGCGCCGCACACGGCCAGCGCACCGCCGCAGCAGGATGCGACGATCGCGCGGCACAGCCGATAGTCCCAGACAATGCCTTCCTCGATCGCCGACAGGGGAAAGCGCGTGCCGAACAGTTTGTTGGCAATGGCTTGGTAGGTGGTGGCGAGTGGAATGGGCACCTCGCCGATCGACATGGCGAGACCCAGGGCCAGCAGCAGGCCCAGGATGCCGCCGATGGCGAGGAGGGCGCGTTTCGCCCATCCTCGCTGCATCGGTACCACGGAGATTTCGGTGCTCAATTGCTGAGACCGAAGGCCGTCACGCCATCGGCAACGGCTTCGATGCCGTCGATCGTCCGGAGCGACGGGTTCATGGCCTGGGCGTCGATGATCACAATCCGGTTCTCTTTGACCGCTTCCAGCTTGCTGGCGACCGGGTCGGTCTTCAGGAAATCAAGTTTCACGTTGATGTCGTCAGCAGGAAAGCGCCGACGGTCCATCTTTGCCAGGACGATCACCTGCGGATTGGCACCAGCGATCGTCTCCCAGCTGACCAGCGGCCATTCCTCTTCCGTCGCAAGCACGTTCTTCGCGCCAAGGGCGGACATGATGTAGGCGGGGGTTCCGTTCTTGCCGGCAATATAGGCGTCACCCTTCACTTCGGGGCTCGAGAACCAGAAGACCATGGTGAGGCCCTTGGCCTTCGCATCGCCGACGGCAGCAATCGCCTTGGCTTCGCGCGCCTTCAACTCCGCGATGAGCTTCTCGCCGCGATCGGCGACATCGAAGATCGCCGCGAGCTCGCTGATCTCCTGATAGAGGAGCGACATGCTGAACAGCTCCTTGCGGACACCATCGCCACCGGCCGAATTATCCTTGGCAACGCAATCAGATGGCGACACGTAGGAAGGGATCTTCAGATCGTGGAATTGCTGCCGCGTCGCCACCGACCCTTTGGGGCCGACATGCCATTCATATTGCGCGGTGACCAAATCAGGTTTCTGCGCCAGCACGCTCTCGAAGCTCGGATCGTTGCTGGCCAACCGCTTGATCTTGGCATCGGCATCGGCATAGGCGGGCATGACGGGGCCGAACCACACAGCGGTCCCCACGACCTTGTCGGCGAGACCGAGCGAATAGAGAATCTCCGTGCTGCTCTGTCCGATGGAAACGACGCGGCCCGGTGCCTTCTCGAAGGTGATCGTTTCGCCGCAATTCAGGATGGTGAGGGGATAGATCGTCGGTTCGGCGTGCGCACGCTCCGGCAATGTGCCGGCCCAAGCCAGGATGGCCAAAGCTGGGGCGAGGAGCATCCTCGCCCTTTTATCCAATAGAAAGGTCATAGCATTCTCCGGAAAATGTAATGTTATAACATTACATATTAGATTGAGTGATAACAAGAGCCTAGATTTGTGAAACCCAAGCGCTGCCATGGAAAGGGAGGGGCCGCGCGCCTAATCGGCGGCGGCGATGCAAATGGTGTGGCTTGAAGACGGGTCGGTTATCCGGCCCGCACGCGCGTGCGACATCGGCAAGTCTCCTTCACGGGCACCCCGCCCGGGTTGAAACAGGACTCTTCGATGGCAGGTCTCCTGACTTGCGGGTCGCCGCCCTTGGCCGACCTTCCCGATCCGTCGAAGGATCAGTGGTCCATTATTGCCGCAGGCTATCCGCTTACAGTTGCGGGGGCAGTCACGGTATTGGCCCCGATTGGGTCGTCCGCACCGTGTTCCCTATTAATCCCCTGGAATTCATCCGTCGGGGAACCATCGCCGCCTAGATAAACCGTGAGGAAGGAGGGCGTCAAGCTTCGGGCTGAAAGCCTTCCACCTGACGCTCTCCGGAATGGTCATTTGACCAGGTATGAATTGTTCGCCTCGTTCTCTTCACGCAGGCGGTTGGGATCGTCGATGTGGAGGACGATGGAGGTCGCCTGCTCGACCAGCGCGCCTACCTCCGCCTGGACGACTTGCGATTCACCCGGGCCCATGGCCGGCACAGACGTTCCCCGCGCGCCGGATTGGTTACCGACCCAGTAGAATGCCTTGAGATTCGTGGCCTTGGCGGCGCCCTTGCCCTGGTTCGTCACCGTGACGATCACTTTGTTTGGCAGGAGCGGGTTGAATGCCGTCTCGCGGACATAGAGATCGGGTGAGAGTTGCGCGCCGGTCAAACCCTCGACGATCACCGGATTGACCGTGTCGGGTGGTGCGACAAGGCCGCCGTCATGGGTCGAAAATGTGCACTTCACTGAATAGTCGGCGATGTTCGACATCTTCTTGTGGGGCTCCAGGACCTCCAGCTGGAAGTAGCCTTGTTTGAGGTTCGGGCTCGTCTGCGCCACGAAGCCGAACTCGCCCGACCCTTGCGCCGATGTGAAGCCCAGCCCGTCCGGCTTGCCCTTGGCATCCATCCGGATCGTGTGATCGAGGAACTTCGTATCGGGTTTCGTGAAGTTGACTTCGAAGATTTGCGACTTGTTGCCGAGCTGGTCGCGGAAGCGATAGCGGACCTTGCCCTTGCCGGTTGCGACCAGCGTGGGGTTGAGGTGAAGTTCCACCGGGCATCTGCCTTCATAGGTATCGGGTGAAATGGCAAGTGCTGCCTGTGTCACCTGGAAACCCAGCGTGATATCGTCGCTCGCCGGTGGGATGTCGGGGTTGAGCGAGACGTTGATGCCGTCGCGCTTCTTGCAGACGACATTGATCTTCTCCCACCGGGGCTGCGACTGCTTCCAGAAGGTCTCCTGGGAGGCGAAGCCGCGCATGTAGGCGACGGATGCCACGAACCTGAAATCATAATCCAATGATGTCTGCCGGTCGGTGCCGAAGATCTCGTCGCTATGCAGGCCCTGATGCTGCAGCTCATCGCGCATGTTGCGGCAGGCATTGACGGCCGCGGTGGCAATGCCCTCGGTGTCCGGAACGACATCCAGCGCCCACCAGGCATCCATGTCGATATGCCGGGTGCTGCTCGGGTGATCCAGCATGACGGCGTAACTGTAGGGGCTGAGCTCATCGGCATCGAGCTGCCCACAGCACGTCCCGGTAACGCCCGCCGACTTGATCGGCGCCAGCCCGACCATGAGATATGAGACCGGCAGATACCAGCGATGCTTGGTGCTCTTCGCCTCGACATGGAAGGGTAGCATCAGATGTGTTGGTTTTGCATGCGCATAGTCGAGATTGTCGGCGACGACCTCGATTGTGCGATTAGTCCCGAGCAGAGCCGCCTGCTGGTTGTGCGGCGTGCTGACGACCGGATCGGTCAGGGATTCAGAGCTTGGTGTGTTCTGGTCGGCCATCGCGATCGACGCCGGCGTGGCCGAAGCAAGGGCGATCGTCGTACCGGCTGCTGCCGTGAGCAGCCTCATAGGCTTGATCATGATCCTCTCCTTCAGAAGTCTGCCGCAGCCCAACTGGGAACGGCTGTTGGAGGGGGGTCGCGTAGGCGGCGCGCCGCGTTCATGTATATCGCATCACGGCCGCGCGATCGGCGTGACTGTGATAAAGCGCACGCAATTCGAGGCGCGTCTGGGAAGGACTTCCGCTAACCTCTACCTTCCTGTGCGATCCAGTCAGCAGCGCCCTGTCCGGCGATGTGGCCGGTGGCGAAGCAGGCGGTGAGCAGGTAGCCGCCGGTCGGCGCTTCCCAGTCGAGCATTTCACCGGCGCAGAAGGTGCCTGGCAGCTTTTTCAACATGAGATGGGAGTCGAGTTCGGCGAAGGAGATGCCGCCGGCGGACGATATTGCCTCGGCAAGCGGCCTTGTCGCGGTGAGGCGGAGCGGCACGGCCTTGATGGCACCAGCGAGCCGCGCCGGATCGTCGAGCACATCAGGCGGCAGGTATTCCCGCAGCAGGCCGGCCTTCGCGCCGTCAAGATGGAGGCGAGATTTGAGGTGCGAGGCGAGGGACCGGGCGCCGCGCTTGGCAAGCTCCGCCGCAATCCGTGCCTTATCGTGTTGCGGCAGCAGGTCGAGGAGCAGCGTCGCCGAGCCTGCGCGGGCGATTTCGTCGCGCAAGGCGGCCGACAAGGCATAGATGAGGCCGCCTTCGATGCCGGTTGCGGTGATGATGGCTTCACCGGCCTTGTGCAAAGTGCCGAAGGTCGCGGCGATGTTCTTCAAGGGCGCACCGGCAAACCTCTCCCCGAAGTGTGCACTCCAGCCGATGTCAAAGCCGCAATTGGCGGGAACGAGCGGGGCGACTTCCACGCCGAGCTCCGCGAGGAGGGATTGCCAGGAGCCATCCGAACCGAGCTGTGGCCACGACCCGCCGCCAAGGGCCAGTATCACCGCCTTGGTTCCCGCTCGGATCGGCCCCTTGGGTGTGTCGAACAGGAGATGGCCGTCTTTATCCCACCCCCGCCAGCGATGGCGGACATGGATCTTGAGGCCTTGCCCGCGCAGGCGGTGCAGCCAGGCGCGTAGCAACGGTGCCGCTTTCATCTCCGCCGGGAAAACGCGGCCCGATGTGCCGACGAAGGTCTCGATGCCGAGCGCATGAATCCAGTCGCGCAAACTCTGCGGCGGAAGAGCATCAAGCCAGTGCCGCACGATGTCGGCACGCGTGCCGTAGCGGCGGATGAAGTATTCGAGAGGCTCGCTGTGGGTGATGTTGAGCCCGCCCTTGCCGGCCATCAGGAACTTGCGCCCGACCGAGGGCATCGCCTCGTAGAGATCGACGGCGATGCCGGCTCCAAGCAGGACCTCCGCCGCCTTCAGGCCGGCCGGTCCGCCACCGATGACGATCGCGTTCTCAATCATTCTCTTTGCGGAAGGGCGAGAGCGTCATCAGGCCGGCGATTTCGTTCTGCATCACGCGGCGCTCACGTTCCAGATAGTCGGAAACGGCCCCGCGGAAACTCTCATCGCCGATCCAATGCGCCGAATGTGTCTCGACCGGCAGATAGCCGCGCTGGATCTTGTGCTCGCCTTGTGCACCGGCCTCGACGCGCTGCAGTTTGTGGGCGATGGCATAGTCGATCGCCTGGTAGTAGCAGCATTCGAAATGGAGGTTCGGTACATCCTCGACGCAGCCCCAGTTGCGGCCGTAGAGCGTGTTGGCGCCGACCAGATTGAGGGCCCCGGCGACGGCATTGCCATCGCGGAAAGCCATGACGAGGACGACACGGTGGCGGAGCGCCTGATGAAGCGCCTCGAAGAAGGCGCGGTTGAGATAGGGTCGGCCCCATTTGCGGCTTCCCGTATCCATGTAGAACTGGAAGAAGGCATCCCAATGCGCGCTGGTCAGTTCGTCTCCGGAAAGGGCGCGGATGTCGAGGCCTGTCGCGGCGACACTGGCTCGTTCCTTGCGGATCGCCTTGCGCTTCCTTGAGGAGAGGGCTGCCAGGAAATCGTCGAAGCTCCCGTAGCCTTCATTGAACCAATGGTATTGGCATCCTAAGCGATGGAGAAAGCCGTGGCCGATCAGCTCGCTCGCCTCATCGGCCTCGCAGAAGGTGATATGCAGCGACGAGAGGCCGGATTTCTCGGCCGTGCTGGTGAGCGCCTCGATGAGGGCGCTGCGCACCGCTTCCGCCTGCGGCCCCTCACGCACCAGCAGACGCGGCCCGGGCACCGGCGAGAAGGGGACGGATATCTGCAGCTTGGGATAGTAGCGGCCACCGGCGCGCTCATAGGCCTCGGCCCAGCCATGATCGAATACATATTCGCCCTGGCTGTGGC
>CAZUAL010000060.1:0-15668 GCA_964618305.1 uncultured Dongia sp.
AAGACAGTCGAGCAAAGGGCCTATCTTAGCCACAATGCCGACATCACGCGGGCCATCCTGGCATATGGCGCCTTTCTGCAGGGAAAGGAGCGGGTCGGCATCGAGCGTGCCATGGGCGGTGCTGGTTTCGGGGCGGGAAAGTTCGACGCCGAGATCTACCGCAAATTCGTGGGCATCATGTCCGAGCAGGAAGCATTTTTCGATCGCTTCCGGACGATGGCGACCGCCGAGCTGGTAGAGGCCTTCGCCAAGCTGCCGGAAGAACCCAGCTATAAGGAAGTTGAGAGTCTGCGGAAGATCGCCATCGACAGCCTGAAGACCGAGACGACGCAGGGTGTCGATGCCGGGCAATGGTTTGCCGCCGTGACTCGGAAGATCGACGCGATCGAAAAAGTTGAAGCCGGCATCGCCGCCGACTTGGTCGCGCGCACCGACAATCTTGGTGACAAGGCGATGAGCACGCTCATGATTTTTGCTGGCGCGACGCTCACCCTGATGATTGTCACGATCCTGCTCGGTTATGTCATCGCGCGGGGGATAACGCGGCCAATCTCGACAATGACTCACGCGATGACCACGCTGGCCAGTGGTGATCATTCGGCAGCAATCTCGGGTACTGATCGGCGCGATGAAGTCGGTGCCATGGCAAAGGCCGTCGAAGTCTTCAGGGAAAGCATGATCCGGGCCGACACACTGGCTCGTGAGCAAGTCGTTGCTCAGACCGAACGTGACACGAAGCAGACGAAGGTGAACTCCTATATCAGTCAATTTGAGCTCACCATACGCAGTGTGCTCGAGAGCCTCAGCCATGCTGAAAGTATAATGGGGACAACGGCGGTCAGCGTCGATAAGGGCGCCGCCGATACGAAGAACGAGTCGGCCGCCGTCGCCTCGGCTGCCGAAGAATCCACGACCAACATACAATCAGTGGCGAGCGCCACAGAGCAGCTTGCAGCTTCCATCCAGGAGATCAGCCGCCAAGTCAGCCAAAGTGCCACCTTGACCAGCAGGGCTGCGAACATCGCCGATAGTACCGGGCAAAAGGTCGGTGACCTGGTGGCTACCGTCAGCAAAATTGGTGACGTCATACGCCTCATCACTGATATCGCCGAGCAGACAAACCTCCTGGCCTTGAATGCGACGATCGAGGCCGCTCGGGCAGGCGAGGCGGGGCGGGGTTTCGCGGTAGTGGCGAATGAAGTGAAGTCGCTTGCAAATCAGACGGCCAAGGCGACAGAGGAAATTGGTCGTCAGATCGGCGAAGTGCAGGCGTCGACGAGTGACACGGCCGGTTCCATCCGGCTTATTACCGATGCGGTGAAGCAGATCAACGAGGTATCCGCGTCGATCTCCGCCGCGATTGAGGAGCAGGGCGCGGCGACAGCGGAAATTGCCAGGAACGTCGAGCAAGCATCCGCCGGAAGTGCCACGGTCACGACGAACATCCATCATGTTCTGTCGTCGGCCGAAAAGTCGGCGTACCTTGCAGCCGATATCTCGCATGCCTCAACCGATCTCTCGTCCCAGACCGATCTGCTCAAGAAGAATGTGGCTTCCTTCCTGGACAAGGTGCGCAAGGCAGACGGTGGTGCCAGCGAAGACTTGGTGGAGTGGAATGAGAGCCTATTGATTAACGAGAAAGAGATTGACGAAGAGCACCACCAGATCATGACAACCATCAACGAATTGCACCGAGCCGTCGGCTCCAACGCGAACGCTGCTGCGATAGATGCCTGCTTCGACAAGATGATGCAGTACACGCGCAATCATTTCCGACATGAAGAGGCGCTCATGGAGAGCCGGCACTATCCGGTTGTCGCAGAGCACAAGAGGGCGGATGACGGTTTTGAGCGGCGACTCAACCAGCTCTTTGACCGGTATAAGGGAGGCCATCGGGAGGCGGCTGTTGACTTGCTGAACCTCCTGAGCAGCTGGTGGATGACCCACATATCGACTGCGGACACACAGCTGGCTCAATTCCTGCACGGGCGGGGCGTCGCTGCGGCCGCGGGCTAGGAAGGGCCATTTCTTTGCTGCAGAGATAGCACTCAACGAACTCGGTAGTGTTGACGACGCCAAGGCGTTTGCAGTTTGGCGCCGCGTCGAATAGCCTCCAAAACCGCGCTATGGGAGGCACAATGGGCTATGCTGATATGGTCTGACGTCGACCGGTTTCTCTCTCACTATGATCGAGAGCCTGGAGTGGCCCAGGTTCGCAGCCGCTTGTGCGAGATGGCGGATTTGGCCGACCGCGCCCCGCTCCGGCCAACTAACACGCCCCGCTGCGGTTATCTGGAAGTGGCTTTGCAGGCCATAACGGCGCCAGGTTCCGTGGATTTGGTCGGGGTCTTGGCGGAAGCCCGCCTGCATTGGGAGAGTTATGACGCCTACGCATCTGAGACGATCGGGCCGCGTTTCCCACAGCGGCACGCTTACGCGAGCCTGATGGCCGGTCTCGATCCAGATTGGTCACGCGACTTCGATATCGGCTTTCTGCTGATTGCGCCACACACCCTCTACCGGGATCACCATCATCTGGCATCAGAGCTTTACCTTCCGCTGACCGGTCCGACCTATTGGCGTTTCGGCACCGGCTTTCCTTGGAGAGAGGAGAAGGCTGGCTCGGTCGTGTGGAATCCGCCGAACCAACCCCACGCCACGCTCGTCCGCGATGTTCCGCTCTTGGCCCTCTATGCCTGGACCGAGAATGTGAAATCGCCGGCCGTGGTTGATCCGGCGGCGGATTGGGTTGCCATTGAGGCGGAATTGACCGGTGGTTGAGTGCTGCAAGGGGTTGTTCGCGGGGTCCAGCGTACAGGCGTGGATCTTGAACATTGAGAAGAAGACGGAGCAATCATGCATGTTCTCATAATCGGCGCCGCCGGCATGATCGGCCGCAAGCTTGCGCAAAATCTGGTTGATCGGGGTGAACTCGGTGGGCAAGCGGTTGATGCCTTGACCCTGGTCGACGTCGTTCCGCCAGTCGCACCGGCAGCCTTTGGGGGACGAATCTTGGCCCTGACCATGGATTTGTCGCAGCCGGGCGAGGCGCAGAAGCTCGTGACCGTCCGGCCGGATGTCATCTTCCACTTGGCGGCCATTGTCTCCGGTGAAGCCGAGGCGGATTTCGAGAAGGGCTATCGCATCAATCTCGACGGGACGCGCCTGTTGTTTGAGGCCATCCGCCTGGAAGGCCAACAAGCCCCCTATAGGCCGCGGCTGGTCTTTACGTCGTCGATCGCCGTCTTTGGTGCCCCCTTTCCTGAGAAGATCGAAGATACCTTCCACAACACGCCGCTCACTTCCTATGGGACGCAAAAGGCGATCGGCGAATTGCTGCTCTCGGACTATTCGCGCCGCGGCTTCTTCGACGGGATCGGCATCCGCCTGCCCACGATCTGCGTCCGCCCCGGGAAGCCGAACAAGGCAGCTTCAGGTTTCTTCTCAAACATCCTGCGTGAACCGCTGGTCGGACAGGAAGCGATCCTGCCGGTTGCGGAAACTGTCCGCCACTGGCATGCCAGCCCCCGGGCTGCGGTCGGCTTCCTCCTTCATGCGGCGACGCTCGATCTTGAAAAGGTCGGCCCGCGGCGCAATCTCAGTCTTCCGGGGCTCTCGGCGACGGTGGGCGAACAGATCGCGGCCTTGCGGCGGATTGCCGGCGACAAGGCGGTCAATCTCATCCGCCGCGAGTCCGATCCAATGATCGAGCGGATCGTGGCCGGCTGGCCAAGCGATTTCAATCCGGCGCGGGCGCTGGCGCTTGGCTTCCGAGCCGAAAGCTCGTTTGATGAAATCATCCGCGTTCACATCGAAGACGAACTGGGCGGCAATATCGGATAAGGCCGCCGCAAGAAGGGAATGGGCATGAGTATCAAGACTGCAATCGTCACGGGCGCCGGTACGGGTGTCGGCAAGGCCATCGTCAAGGCGTTGCTTGACACGGGATATCACGTCGCCATGCTGGGGCGCCGCCCGGATGTGATCGAAGCAGCTGCGAAGGAAATTGATCCCGCCGGCAAGGCAACCCTCGTCATCCCAGCCGATGTCGGCGATTTTGGCGCCGTCACGGCAGCCTTCGACAAGGTGAAAGCTGCCTGGGGACGGCTCGATCTCCTGGTGAACAATGCCGGGATCGGGGCGCCGGCCATTCCGCTCGAGGATCTCTCGGCCGAGCAATGGAATGCTGTCGTCGCCACGAACCTCAGCGGCGCCTTCTATTGCACGCAGCTCGCCTTCAAGATGATGAAGGTGCAAACCCCGCGCGGTGGGCGCATCATCAACAACGGCTCCATTTCCGCGACGACGCCGCGGCCACACTCGGCGCCCTATACGGCGACCAAGCATGCCATTACGGGGCTCACCAAGTCGACGGCGCTGGACGGCAGGCCGTTCGATATTGCCTGCGGTCAGATCGATATCGGCAATGCCGCGACGGAAATGACGCGCAAGATGTCGAGCGGTGTCTTGCAGGCCAACGGTTCCGTGGCGGCGGAGGCGACGATGGACGTGAAGCATGTCGGCGACGCCGTCGCCTACATGGCAAGCCTGCCCTTGAGCGCGAATGTCCTCACCATGACGGTGATGGCGACCCAGATGCCCTTTGTCGGTCGCGGCTGATCAGAGACGATCGCGCCAGGTGAGGCCGGCGAGCGTTCCGTCGGCTGGCCGGTACTCGCAGCCGACGAAGCCCTGGTAACCCAGCGCATCGAGTTCCCGCAACACGCGGAAATCGTCGAGCTCGCCGCTTCCGGGCTCCTGGCGCGCCGGGACGGAGGCGATCTGCACGTGTCCAATGAGGGGGAAGAGTGCTTTCAATCCCAGCAGGACATCACCGCGCAGGATCTGCCGGTGATAAATGTCGAACTGCAGGCGCAGATTGGGTAGCGCCAGTTTCCCGATAAGGTCGGCGGCATAATCGAAATCATTGAGAAAGTATCCCGGCATGTCGCGCGGGTTGAGGGGCTCGATGAGAATATCGATCCGATGCCGCGCTGCCTGCCCAGCGGCAAAGCGCAGAGAATCGGCGTAGACGTCGGCTGCGGCCTTATCGTGCCGCGATCCAAGACCGCTCATGACATGCAGGCGCTTGACGCCGGTTGCTTCGGCATAGCGCAGGGCAAGATCGACACTGGCACGGAAATCATCGCGCCGGGAAGGGAGGGCGGCCAGGCCGCGATCCCCCTTACCCCAATCCCCGGGCGACAGGTTGAAGAGCGCCAGCGTCAACCGGTTCTGATCCAGCACCGCCGCAATCTCTTCCGGCTGATAATCGTAGGGAAACAGAAATTCGACGGCCGAGAAGCCGGCATCGGCCGCCGCCTTGAATCTGTCCATGAAGGCCCATTCGGTGAACATCATGCTGAGATTGGCGGCAAGGCGAACCATTCTTTGAACCCGGATTGCTGGAGAATTGGCGCAGTTGGACGCAAATATAGCAACCAGCCCTTCGAGGGCGGAAGGAAAAGAGATCGGAGTCCGAGGCCTCCAAAGCCGTTTCGATGGACAATCGGGCTTCCATGGCCGGGAACTCGGCGGCTAAGATCGCGCCATGCTCATTGAAACCAAATTGCGGCCGCCGGTACTCAAGCACGATCTGGTTGCTCGCCAGCGCCTGCTGCGGCAATTGGACGGCGCCCTGTCGGCGCGCCTGACGGTCCTGTCGGCGCCGCCCGGCTTTGGCAAGAGCACGCTGCTCGGTCAGTGGATCGCCACCTTGCGCCAGCGCGACGCGGCGGTCGGGTGGCTCGCCCTCGATCGGGATGATGACGAGATCGGGCGCTTCCTCACCTATCTGGTGGCGTCGATCCGCCGCGCCGACCCGCAGGTAGCCCAGCAAGTGCCGGCTCTTCTGCAATCGAGTCCGGTCCTCCCCATCGATTCCGTGCTCACCTCGATCGTCAACGACCTTTCCCACCGGTCGCAACCACTGTTTCTGATCCTCGACGATTGCCAGTTTCTCTCGGCGCCGGAAATCTGCCGTTTCCTGGACACACTCCTCGCCTACGCGCCGCCATGCCTCCATCTGGTCGTTGCGACACGTGGCGCTCTGCCCTTCAGCCTCGCGCAGATCAGAGTGCGGGGACAACTCCTCAACCTCGATGACATGCAGCTTCGTTTTTCGCTCGAGGAAACAGAAAGCTTGTTCGAGGCGGCGGAACTGCAGGATCTGCCGATGGCCGATGTCGTGGCGTTGCAGCATCGCACGGAAGGCTGGGTCGCTGGTCTGCAGCTTGCGGCCCTGTCGCTGGAAGAGCCGGCTGGGCGCGCTGATTTCATCCGCAATTTCTCAGGGAGCCATCGTGATGTGGCCGAGTTTCTGGCGCAGGATGTCCTCTCCCGCCAGCCGGCCGACCTGCGCGACTTCCTGATCAAGACGTCGATCCTGAGCCGGATATCCGCGCCGCTCGCCGATGCCGTGCTGGGGCGCACGGGAAGTGGCGCCATGCTGCAGATGATCGAAGCGGCCAATCTCTTTCTCATTCCGCTCGATCGCGAACGGCACTGGTTCCGGTATCACCATCTCTTTGCCGAATTCCTGCAGTCGCACCTTGTGGAACGCGGACCGGCTGAGGTCGCGGCTCTTCACGGCCGGGCCGCCGAATGGCTCGCCGCCAACGGTCTCACGTCGGAGGCGGTATCCCATGCGCTTGCATCCGGCGATCTTGACCGGGCCGCGGCGATGGTCGAGGATTGCGCGATGCCGCTCATCATGGCGAGCCACCTCAACACTGTCCGCGCTTGGCTCGGCCGCCTGCCGGCGGAGCTGATCGCCAGGCGGCCGCGCCTGCAACTGGCCGAAGTATGGATCCAGTTTCACATGAGCCGGCCGCAGGAAGCGGTCAAGACCCTCAAGGCCGCCAAGGAATCCATCGCAAAGGCGCAGGCCGAGGGAAAGCTTGGCGCCGAAATGCGATCGGCCCTGCGCGCGGAGCTCTGCACTTTGACCGTGGGAGCCATTTCAGCGGCCGACCGGTCGAAGACCGCCGCGCGGCTCGCCGAAAGCTGGCTCGGCCAATTGCCAGAGAACAGGCCTTTCTTCAAGGGGACGCTCGGCAACATCAAGGCGTTCTGCCATTTCTCGCTGGGCGATCTCGACGGCGCCCGCATTCACAGTCTGAAGGCGCGGGATAGTCACGGTCAGGCCCAATCGGTCTTCGGCATCGTTTATTCCGATCTCATTCTGGGATTGGTCGAGAAGGCGGCCGGCAATCTCAGCGGCGCCAGCCAGTTCTTCGCGCGCGCCATCGCGCTCGCGCGGCGTGAACTTGGCGCCGGTTCATATGCCGAGGCGATGGTCGCCGTTTTCGAGGCGGAACTGCTTTACGAATGGAATGATCTTGCCGGCGCCGAGCGCCTGCTGCACACGCACCGGCAGGTCATCGAGGAATGCGGCCTCGTCGTCCATGAAATGGCGTGCAAGCTGCATATGGCGCGCCTTGCCGCGGCGCGTGGCCGGCATGATGAGGCGATGGCGGTGCTTGATCGCGCCGAACGCCAGGGCATCGAAAAGCGGTACCACCGCCTCACCGCGAGTGCTCTTAACGATCGCGTGCGTCTGCTTCTGCAGCGCGGTGACGTGCAGGGTGCCCGGTTCGCGTTGCTTGCCCGCGGCATCGGCGGTGAGGGGCGCAAGGGATATGGTCTCGGTCCGCTGACCCCGGCCACCGAACCCGAACATCTGGCGCAGGCGCGGGTACTGATCGCATCCGGCAAGCCGGAGACGGCGCTGCGCCTTCTTGACCGGGTTGCCGAGAATGTTCGTCGTGACGGGCGGCTGCGGCGCCTTTCCCAGGTCCGTGCCCTGGCGGCGATCGCGGCCCATCAGTCCGGCGATGCGCTGTAGGCACTGGCGGCGGCTGTCGATGCGATATCCATCTGCGCCCCGCAGAAGGCGCTGCGCACCTTGGTTGATGAAGGTGCTGCCATGCGCGAGGTCTTGGATTTCGCCCGGCGCCGGATGCCGAGCTGGTCGGGTGACACGCCGACCGGCGTCTATCTCGATCGCCTGATGCAGGAATTCGGCAAGCCGGAACGCCCGGCGGCGTTGCCTCAGAACTTGCGCAAAGGCGATCCCGGATTCAGTCCGCGGGAAATCGATGTGGCGCAATTGCTGGGTGTTGGAAAAAGTAACCGCGACATGGCGCACGCACTCGGCATGGCACCCGACACGGTCAAGTGGCACCTCAAGAATATCTTTGGCAAACTGGGCGTTAGCAATCGCACCCAGGTTGTACTGCGTCTGCAGGAGATAGGCCTAACTTTCCCAGACCATGGCTGACGCCACCCGAACGGGTGGGGCGCCGGGACCACACCTTACCCGTCCGGGGCGGGACAAGGCGCGCCGGATTCGTCACAAATGGGTCAACAAAGACCCTGGTCGATGAATCGGGGCTGGCGAGGCAGGATATCCGGGAGCGGTGATGGCGACAGGTTTCGTCTTCCATGAACTCTATATGTGGCACAACACCTGGAACTGGGCGCAGGTCTTTCCGCCCAGCCTCACGGTGCAGCCGGGCGAGCATGCCGAGAACCCGGAGAGCAAGCGGCGCTTCCGCAATCTCCTTGAAGTGAGCGGCCTCCTCGACCAACTCACCCCGATCAAGCCGCGCTATGCGACCGAGGACGAGATCGCGCGCTTCCATACTCGTTCCTATATCGAGCGCATCAAGAAGCTCTCTGCCGAGAATGGCAGCGATGCCTCGATTCTCACCCCCTTCGGGCGCGGGTCGTTTGAGATCGCCCAGCTTTCCGCCGGCGGGACGATGGCGGCTCTCGATGCCATCCTCGATGGCAAGGTCAAGAACGCCTACGTGCTGTGCCGGCCGCCGGGACACCATGCCGAGGCCGATCTCGGCATGGGCTTCTGCCTCTTCGGCAATGTCGCCATCGCCATCATGCATGCCCAGGCGACCAAGGGGCTGGGACGCGTCGCGACGGTCGATTGGGACGTCCACCATGGCAACGGCACCCAGGCCGCCTTCTACAAGAGCCGCGATGTTCTCACCATCTCGCTGCATCAGGACGGGCTCTATCCACCCAATTCTGGCCATCTGGCCGAGCGCGGCGACGGGGCGGGCTTCGGCTACAACCTCAACATTCCGCTGCCGCCGGGCTGCGGCAACGGTGCCTATCTCGCCGCCTTCGAGCATGTCGTGCTGCCGGCGCTCCGCCGCTACAAGCCTGAGATGATCATCGTGCCGTCGGGCTTCGACGCCTCGGGAGTCGATCCGCTGGGGCGCATGATGGTCAGCGCCGAAGGCTACCGGCAGATGACGCGGATGCTGATGCAGGCGGCGGATGAACTCTGCGGCGGGCGCCTCCTCATGTCGCATGAAGGTGGCTATTCGCAGATGTATGTCCCCTATTGCGGCCTCGCCGTGATGGAGGAGCTGACCGGCATCAAGACGCATATCAACGATCCCTGGGCCGAACCGATGGCGACCTGGGGACAGCAGGATTTGCAGCCGCACCAATGGACAGCGATCCAGGCGGCGGCCAATCTGCTGGGCGACATCAAGTGAAGAACAGGTCAGCGCCGGGTGAGGCCGCGCCGGCAGCGACCGATCAACATCAAGGGCGGCTGTTTCCTAGGGAGAGCTCCGGTTATGTCTGAAGAGATCAAGAAGCCCAATGTGATTCCCAGCCGCCGCAATTTCCTGAAAGGCGCTGCGGCGCTGGGCAGCGGTGCCGCCATCCTCGCCGGCATCAATGACGGTGCCCGCGCGGATGGCGATCCCATTCCGGTCGGCCAGGCGGCACCTTTGACCGACTTTGCCGCCGCCGACGGCGTGGAATTCAAGAACGGCCTGACGCTCGCCTGCGAAGAGATCAATGCGCTGGGCGGTATTCTCGGCCGGCCGCTCGAGCCCTATTTCGAAGACACCAAACAGATGGGCGATCCGACCAACGTCCAGGCGGTGCAGCGTCTCATCGACCGGCACGCCGTCCATGCCGTCATCAATGGCTATAACATCGGTTCCGGTGCCGCCATCCAGGACCCGGTCGCCGATGCCGGCATCATCTACGTCCATTACGATACGACGATCGGCCACAACAACCTCATCAAGTCGAACCCGGACCGCTATTTCGGCTCCTTCCAGGGCGATCCGGCGGAATATTGGTACGGCCCCGGCTTCCTCAAATTTCTGCAGCAGCTGGAAGAGAACGGCCAGTTCAAGCGCGCGAACAACAAGATGGCGGTCATTCTCTCGGCCGGCGTCTATGCAGCCAACATCGCCAACGCCATCAAGGAAAAGGGCGCCGAATATGGCTGGGAAATCAGCCTTTTCGAGACCGTGAATGTGCCGATCTCGGAATAGGGCCCGACTTTGGCCAAGATCCGCCAGGATCCGCCGGCTGTCATCGCTGTCACCCACTTCCTGCCGGCCGATCTCGCACAGTTCATGGTGCAGTTCGTGCCCAATCCGACGCCGAGCCTCATCTATATGCAATACGGCCCCTCGATCCCGGCCTTCCGCGACATCGCCAAGGAAGCCTCGGTCGGCGTCCTCTACGCCACCGTCGTCGGCGCCTTGCAGGACGAGATCGGCAGCGCCTTCGAGAAGCGCTACAAGGCCAAGTTCGGCGAGAATGCCGGCCACAATTCGGGCGCCCAACCCTATGACGGCGCCTATGTCTGGGCGACCGCCGCGGCCCTTGCCGGCGGCACGGGCGAGCCCGGCAACGAGGAACAGAACCGCAAGGTAGCCGCGCGGATGCGCAGCCTCATCTATCGCGGCGTCACCGGCACCACCCGCTTCATGGCGGACGAGCAGGCGGCCTATTCCTACCCGACCCAGGTCAACGACTCCTCGCTTGGCATGCCGCATCAGTTCCTCCAGATTCAGGACCAGACCAAGAGCGGCGGGCTCATCGCCCCGGCGCCCTACGGCACCGCGGCGTTCAAGCTGCCGCCCTGGATCAAGGGGTGATTCCGGATACTGAAAAGGGCAAAAAGTGTATGAAAACGGTGGCCTCGGAACCCCTGCTAGACTGCCGCGAGGAGAGCACGCAATTCGGCGCCCTGACCGCCGTCAACAAGTTGAGTTTCTCGCTGATGCCGGGCGAAGTGCTCGGCATCGGCGGGCCGAACGGTGCCGGGAAGACCACGCTGTTCGAGGCCATTTCCGGCCTCAATCCGGCGACCTCCGGCGAAATCATCTTCCAGGGCAGGAACATCACCAGGCTGCGGCCCGAAGCGCTCTGCCACGCCGGCATCGCCCGGACCTTCCAATTGAATGCCGGCTTCGACAGCCTGACCGTCCGCGGCAATGTCGAAGTTGCGGCCTATTTCGGGCGCAGTAATCGCCTGATTCCGGGCCTTAGGGTCGGGAAGGATGTGGCGCGCGAAGTGGATGCCGCCCTCGAAGCCGTGGGGCTTACCGGCCGGGACAATGAGATCGTGGGGCGCCTGCCGGTTCTCGACCGGAAGCTCCTGATGCTGGCCGGCGCCTTGGCCAGCAACCCGACGCTGCTGCTGATGGACGAACCGGTGGGTGGCTTGAACCCGAAGGAAATCGACCAGGTGATGGCCGTCGTCCGCAACATCGCCGCGCGCGGCATCACCATCATTCTGATCGAGCATGTGATGCGCTTCCTGGTGCAGCTCTCGAGCCGCGTCCTCATCATGCATCACGGCGAGAAGATCTATGAAGGAAAGCCGCAAGGGTTGATCGAGGATCGCAACGTCGTCGATGTCTATCTGGGTGAGGGCGCCTCGCAGCGCCTCGGCAACCTGCTGAAGAATCAGGTGCCGGCATGAGCGCGCTCCTCACGATCGAGCAGGTGACGGCGGGCTATGGCAGCCAGAACGTGCTCCACAATGTCTCGCTCGAGGTCGCCGAAGGCGGCCTGACCGCGATCATCGGCCCTAACGGACATGGCAAGACGACCCTGCTCAGGGCGATTTCGGGACTGGTGAATTTGCGGGCCGGGCGCATCAGCCTCGCCGGCAAGCCGCTTGTCGGCCTCCGCCCGGACGAGATCGTTGCCGCCGGGATCGTCCATGTGCCGCAGGGCGACATGCTGTTTCCGGAAATGACGATGCTTGAGAATCTGTTAATGGGTGCCTATCTGCCGGCGGCTTCCGCCGAGGCGCCGCGGCGACTTGAAAAGGTCTTTACCCTGCTACCCAAGCTCAAGGACCGCCGCAGCCAGGTGGCGAGCACCCTTTCAGGCGGCGAGCGGCGCATGGTCGGCATCGGGCGCGGGTTGATGGCCGGTGGCCGCCTGCTGATGCTCGACGAACCGTCATTGGGCTTGGCTCCCTTCGTCATCGACCAGATCTACGAAGTGGTGAGCGAGCTTGCCGCCGCCGGCCAGTCGATCCTGGTGGTGGAGGAAAACGCCGCCCGCGTCGCCGGCAAGGCGGCGCTCATCGCCCTCCTCGACAATGGCGAACTGGTCTGGTCGGGTGCGGGCGCTGAATTGATGGCGCGGCCGGAAATCCTCGAAACCTATCTCGGAGCCTGAGCATTCCATGGATGTCATCGTCCAGATCATCGCTTCTGGCCTCACCATGGGGGCGATGTACGCCATTTCCACGATCGGTCTCGCACTCGTCTACGGCTCGCTCAACATGCTCAACATGGCGCATGGGGCATTGTTGGCGCTGGGTGGTTATGTCTGCTATTTCGCCATGAGCCATCTCGGCCTGCATCCGGTCCTGGGACTTGCCGCTGCCATGCTGGTCTGCGGTGTCGTGGGGCTTGCGATCTATTACGCGGCAGCCCAGCCGATGCTGAAATCGGCCAATTTCGAGACCCAGATCTTCATCGCCACGATCGGCATCGGTGCCATCATCGAAAATGTCATCCTGCGCCTGTTCGGGCCGCAGCCGACACCGCAGCCGCTCAATCTCTCCGGCGCCCTCGTCATCGGCAGCGTCCATATTCCGAACCAGAATCTGCTGATCCTGGGTGTGGCGCTGGCCTTGATGGCCGTCCTCGCCGATCTCCTGCAAAAAACGCGGTTGGGCCGCGCCATCCGCGCCACGGCACAGAATCGCGAGGCGGCGCAGCTGATGGGCGTGCGCGTCGGGATCGTCTATGCCCAGGTTTTGGCTCTTTCCGGAGCACTTGCGGCCATTTCCGGCGTGATGGTGAGTTCGCTTTCCAGCCTTTTGCCCAACATGGGCGGTGATCCGATGCTGAAGGCCTTCATTATCTGCGTGGTGGCCGGCCTCGGCAATGTCTATGGCGCGGTCGGTGCCGCGATCGTGCTCGGGATCCTCGAAGCGCTGGCCGCCTATCTGCTCGGTGTCCGCTACAGCTTTGCCATACTGTTGCTGCTGGTGATTGCGGTTCTCATCTGGCGGCCCTCAGGGCTCTTCGGCCGCCGGCAGGTGGTGCGCCTCTGATGAGTATGCGTCGCGACTTCCTCATCGGTCTTGTCCTCATCCTCGCCTGCGCGATCCTGCCGCTTGTCTTCGGCATGCGCTATTTCGTGACGCAGGCGACGCTCTTCTTCATCTGGGGCATCGTCGTCCTGCAATGGAACCTGGTGCTGGGGATCGGCGGCATCTTCTCGCTGGCGCAGATGGCGCTCTTTGCCGTCGGTGCCTATGCCACCGCGATGCTCGGCTATTATTTCCAGATGCCAATGATCCTGGCGATGCCTCTGGCAGCTTTGGTGACGGTCGCAATCAGCACGCTGGTGGGGCTGGCCTGCCTGCGGCTGAAAGGCCCATACGTCGCCCTTCTCACGCTGGCGGTGGCGCAGGTGCTTTATCTCCTCATCGTCAACGATACCGAATGCTTCACCAATCCGCCGTCGGGCTGCATGCCGCTCTTTGGCGGTGTGCGCGGCTTTACCAGGTTCGGCGATCTCGGCTTCCGGACTCTGTTCGGATCGAAATGGTATGTCGCCGACTATTATCTGGGGCTTACCCTGCTGGCGCTTGCCGCGGCCTTCTCGATCGCGATCATTCGGGGGCCGATGGGGCTGGCCTTCCAGGCGCTGCGCGACAATCCGGGTGCCGCCATGGCGCGCGGCGTCAGTCGTTTCAAATACCAGCTCTGGATTTTTGCACTCTCCGCCTTTTTCACCGGGCTTGCCGGTTCCTTCTACGCAGTCCATTTCGCTGCCGTGGGGCCGACGGCCTTTTCGATTTCGACCCTGCTCTTCCTCCTTTCCATGATCGTGGTGGGCGGCATGGGGACGATATGGGGCCCGCTGCTCGGTGCGCTCATCCTGATGCTGGCCGACGAAGCGATGCGCGAGTTCGGCGATTGGCGCGATATCGGCCTGGGTGTCATCCTTGCCGGCTTCGTCATCCTGTTGCCCAAGGGAGTGCTGGGCAGCCTGCAAGCGCTGACGGCCCGCCTGCGCAATCGCCCCTAGCGGCGGCTCAACATGCGTTGGCGGAAGACCGGCGCATTGGTGGTCTGCTGCCGGTCCGAGCTGGGGCAAAGTCCGAAATAGCGCCGATAGGTGCGCGAAAAGCTTTCCAGCGAGCCGAAGCCGCAGGTGACGGCGATTTCGGTCACCGGCAATTCCGTCTGCTGCAGAAGCTTGTGTGCCTTGGCAAGGCGATAGGAAAGATATTGCCGCGCTATGCTGACACCGAGATGGCGCTGGAAATGGCGCTGCAGCTGGCGTTGCGACATTCCGATGCGATCGGCGATCTGGCGGCAGGAAAGCGGCTCGTCGAGCGTCTGCTGCATGATCTTCAAGGCGGCATCCACCTTCTGGTTGGCGGCGGCATGGATATCCGGCTCGGTGCCGCTTTGACCTTCACTGGGGGGACGCAGGCCGGCACCAGGAAATGTTGCCCAACTTCGGCAGCGAGATCGGCATCGACCGTTTCGCCGATCCAGCGCAGCATCATGTCGAGCGTCGCGGTGGCGCCGGCACAAGTCATGCGGTCGCGGGTGAGCGTATAGAGCTGGTCGGTGGCGTCGACCTCCGGGTAGCGCTCGCGAAAGCCCTCCAGATTGTCCCAATGGATCGCCGCCGGCTGGTTGTCGATGAGGTGCGCCGCCGCCAGGATCTCGCTGCCCGTTTCGATGGCTCCGATCGTGGCGCCAAAGCGCGCCATACGCCGCAGCCAGCCCAGCAGGCGCTGATCACCGGCATGAATCTTGGCGTCGAAGCTGGCGATCACGATGACCGTCTGATAGGTGCCGACCTCGCCCAGAGCACCATCGACCGGGAGATGCTGTCCGTTGCTGGCGCGTACCGACAGGCCGTCGAGGGAGAGCGTCGACCAGCGGAAGAGCTGTTTCTGGGCCAGCCAGTTGGCGACGAACAGTGGCTCGATCGCGAGGGCGAGGCCCATATGCGAGAATTCCGGCAACAGGACCATGGCAAGGTGATGAGGAAGTCTGTTCACGGGGGCTCTCTCCTTCGGACCATCTATTTCGACCCCAGGAGTGAGCGCTTGACCAGTCATTTTCAGCCGCTGAATGGCTTAAAAAGTCATATGCATATCAGAAGCCTTTCAATTCACCGCACGCAAGAACGGAAAATATTAATTTTATCAATAAGATAAAATTAGGTCACCAAAGCAAAAATACGACGCCACCTTGTCCGTTTCAGCGCGGTGCGAACCCGCCGGGATTTGCACCATCGGCCATCGAACTTTGCTGCGAGGGAGTCCTTCATGAATGCGCGCGTGAAGCCGTGGGATTACAGCAACCCAGCGACCGGCCCCTCGCTGCCGGCCG
>CAZUAL010000061.1:0-3561 GCA_964618305.1 uncultured Dongia sp.
GGCAGCCTGTTCCAGCTACAGCCAGCCGATGGTCGACACCAAGGGGGTCGATACGTCGCGCTACCAGCAGGACGATTACGAGTGCCAGCAATACGCCAATCAGGTCAGCCCGGTCGGCGATGCCGCCGTCGGCGCCCTGGGCGGCGCTGCGGCCGGTGCGGCCCTGGGTGCCATCACGGGTGCCCTGGTGGGCGGCGTCGGCGCCGGTGAAGCGGCGGCCTTCGGCGCTGCGACCGGTGGTGCGGTGGGTCTTGGCGGCGGCGCGGTGACGGGCGTCCAGAACCAGCGCGATGTCTATCGCCGCTGCATGGCGGGCCGTGGCTATAACGTCTTGAACTAAGACGGTTATTTCGAAAGAGCCCCGCTCCCGACCCGGTTACGCCGGGTGTAGGGGCGGGGTTTTTCATTGGGCGCATGGCAGCCTTCCGCCTTTTCCCTTGCAGGATTCGGCCTGGCCTATCTATTTTGCGCTGCAGCAACGGGCGCCCGCCCGTCATACAAATCGGCCAATCGGATAGAGACCCGTCATGGACATCAGCAAGATCAAGATCGGTGAGAACCCGCCCTACGACCTCAATGCCATCATCGAGATCCCGCTGGGCGGCACCCCGGTCAAGTACGAGCTGGATAAGAGCTCGGGCGCCATGTTCGTCGACCGCTTCCTCTATACGGCGATGTTCTATCCCGGCAATTACGGCTTCATCCCGCATACGCTGGGCGGCGACGGCGACCCGCTGGATATCATCGTCCTCGGCCCGACGCCGGTCGTGCCAGGTGCCGTCGTGCGTTCGCGCCCGGTTGGCTGCCTGATGATGGAAGATGAGGCCGGCGGCGATGAAAAGATCATCGCGGTGCCGGTGGACAAGCTCCACCCCTTCTACTCGAACGTCAGCTCATACCGCGACCTGCCCGAGGTCCTGCGCGAGCAGGTCCGCCATTTCTTCAGCCATTACAAAGATTTGGAGAAGGGCAAGTGGGTCAAGTTTGCGCGCTGGGCCGAGCCTGAGGAAGCGGTTGATCTCATCCGCAAGGGCATCGAAGCCGGCCGCAACAGCAAATAGCGGCAAGAAACGCAAAGATTTCTGCGCAATACGCGCAATTTTATTGCATTTCCATTGACCTTTGCCGCGCTTCGTGCCATAAGAGACTTATGTTTGCGCTATCCGTAGGCGCGCCCTCATCTGCCCAGGAGACAGCCGGGGGCAGGCGCCGCGGACAACCCCATCCACAGATCATGGGAGGGTGCGTAAGAAACATGAATCCACCGGCGATATCAGCACACAATCTGTGCGTCTTTGCAGATTGAACACTCGGTTCTCTCTGAGATCCGGGAATACTGCCGGGCCGATCTCCGGGCCACCGTCCTCGACATGTCCGGAAAGCCGAGCCTATGGACGAACGCGGTCGCCCTTTCCGCCGGCGGCCCACCCCAGCGGACGCGTCCGGGCAGATTCCTGCGACAAGTGGTGAAACCCGCCGGGCCATGGCCGCGGCGGGTTTCCATTTCCGGGCGGAACGCCAACACCCCGTAATTTTGATACACCGGGAACTCTTTCCCTCGACTCCCCCCAGCGGGCATAGTGCGGCAGCACCAAGATCATGCGGGCGAACGAGGGGTGGCGATGTCGGTCTTTTCTCTTTCCGGCCAGGTGGCGCTGGTGACCGGCGCATCGGGCGATCTCGGCCGCCATTTTGCGGGCGTGCTGGCGGAGGCGGGCGCCGCCGTCGCCCTGATGGCCCGGCGCGGCGACCTCGTGACGGAAGAGGCGGCAAGGCTCCAGGCCCGCGGTCTCAAGGCGCGTGCGGTTACGGGTGATATCACGCTGGGGAAGAGCATCAATGCGGCCTTTGCCGCGATCGAAGGTGAACTCGGCCCGGTGACGCTGCTCGTCAACAATGCCGGCATCTCGCTCACCACTCCCTCGCTCGATCTGCCCGATTCCGATTGGGATCAGGTTATGGATACCAATCTCAAGGGCGCTTGGCTGATGAGTCAGGAGGCGGCGCGTCGCTGGGTCGGTGCCAAGCAGCCCGGCAACATCGTCAACATCGCCTCGATCCTGGGGCAGCGCGTGGCCAGCCAGACCTTGCCCTATGCCGTTTCCAAGGCCGGCATGATCCAGATGACCCGCGCCCTGTCGCTCGAATGGGCGCGCCACAATATCCGCGTCAATGCCTTGGCGCCGGGCTATATCCGCACCGCCCTCAATGAGGAGTTCTTCAATTCCGAATCCGGTGCGGCCCTGGTCAAGCGCATCCCGCAGCGGCGCCTGGGACAACCGCAGGATCTCGACGGTCCGCTCCTGCTGCTTGCCTCCGATGCTTCGCGCTACATGACCGGCGCGGTGCTGACGGTGGATGGCGGCCATCTCAATTCCGGTCTTTAACGGGGCTCTCCATGGAACTCTCCATCAGCGCACGCGCCGCGGATTATGTCCGCCGGATCGACGCTTTTCTCGACGAACACGTCATTCCGCTGGAAGGCGATCGCGCCAGCTATGACGAGGGCGAGAACATACGTCCCGACCTGCTCGGCAAGCTGCGCGCCAGGGCGATGGCGGAAGGCCTGTGGAACTTCCAACTGCCGGAAAGTCTTGGCGGCAAAGGTCTCAAGTTCACTGAACTGGTGCCGGTCTACGAAGCGGCCGGCCGATCCATTTTCGGTCCGGTCTGCTTCAATATCGCGGCGCCCGATGACGGCAATATCCATCTCCTGGCCCGGGTCGCGACCCCGGCGCAGCAGGAACGCTGGCTGATGCCGATCGTTCATGGCGAAGCACGTTCATCGATCGTGATGACCGAGCCAGAGCCTGGCTCCGGTTCCGATCCATCGGGCATGATGCTGACCAGGGCAGAGAAGAAGGGCGGCAGCTGGTTTGTCAGCGGCCGCAAATGGTTCATCACCGGCGGCGAGGCGGCCGATCATTTCATCCTGCTCGCACGCACGTCGGACAATCCGCGCCACGGCCTCACGGCGTTCCTGTTCGATCGCGAACAGCCGGGCTGGAAGGTCGAACGCCGCATTCCGATCATGGGACCGGAAGAACATGGCGGCCATTGCGAACTGGTCTTCGACGGGCTGGAGATTCGGGACGAAAACCGCCTGATGGGCGTGGGCGAAGGGATGAAAGCGGTGCAGATCCGTCTCGGCATCGCGCGGCTGACACATTGCATGCGCTGGCTCGGCCTTTCGAAGCGCGCGCTCGACATCGCCTGCCGTCATGTTCAGCACCGCAAGGCCTTCGGCACGACGCTCATGGAGCATGAAGGCGTGCAATGGATGCTGGGCGAGGCCGCCATGCATGTGCAGATGGGACGCTTGCTCACCTACAGCGCCGCCTATCAGCTCGATCTCGGCCACCGCGCGCGCAAGGAGGTTTCGATGGCCAAGGTCGCCGTCGCCGATTGTCTGCACAAGGCGGTCGATACGGCGATCCAGCTGCTCGGTGCCAAGGGCTATTCCAAGGACACGATCCTGGAATGGATGTATCGCTATGCGAGGCAGGCGCGTCTGGTCGACGGCGCTTCCGAGGTGCATAAGATGGTGCTGGCGCAGCATCT
>CAZUAL010000061.1:3571-15649 GCA_964618305.1 uncultured Dongia sp.
CTCGCGGCGGAAGGGCAGGATTTCTGGAAATGGGGTTGATCCAACGTGTTTGCCAATAAGCTGAACGCGGTCGAGGACTTCATCCGCCGTGAAAAGGGTGCCGGCACGATCGGCATCAACCTCATCGGTCGTTTGGGCGGCGGGGCAATCCAGGAAAACTGGGCGCTCGATCTTGATATCGACGGCGCGGTCTATCCCGTCGTGCTGCGGACGGATGCGCCAAGCGGCATCGCCGAAAGCTGGGGCAAGGCGCAGGAATTCGCCATCCTTCAGGCCGTACATGGCGCCGGGGTGAAGGCGCCCGAGCCGCTCTGGCTGGAACCCTCCGGCGATGTGATCGGCCAACCATTTCATGTCACGCGGCGACTGCCTGGCTCGGCCGACCCGCGCAAGCTCGTCCGTAATATCGAGGAGGAGGCGGGTGATGCACTGGCGGAAGAACTGGGACGCGAGCTTGCCAAGATCCATCGCATAACACCGGATGCCGCACCGAAGGCGCTGAGCTTTCTGCCGCCGCCATCCGGTGACCTGGTGGCGGAGCGTATCGCGCGCTTCCGGGCACAGCTCGATCAGCTGCCGGAGGCACAGCCTGTCTTGGAATGGGCCATCAACCGTCTGGAAGATGAGGCACCGGCCTATGCGCAAGGGCGCGAGGCGATGCGCCTTTGCCATCGCGACTTCCGGACCGGTAATTATTTGGTCGAGCAGGATCGCTTGAGCGGTCTGCTCGATTTCGAATTTGCCGGCTGGTCCGATCCTTACGAGGATTTCGGCTGGTTCTGCGCGCGCTGCTGGCGCTTCGGTATGTACGGGGCTGAGGCCGGCGGCATCGGCCGCCGCGAGGCCCTCTATGCCGGTTACGAGGCCGAGGGCGGCGGCAAGGTCGATGACGGCAAAGTCCGCTTCTGGGAGCAGATGGCGGCACTCCGCTGGTCGATCATGGCATTGGAACAGGCGGAACGACACCTTGCCGGTCGCGAGCGCTCGATCGAACTAGCGCTGACCGGCTTGGTCTCGCTCGAAATGGAATACGATCTTCTGGTCGATCTGCGCCTGCCGGGGTTCAAGGCGCAGCCGAAGAAGCGAAATGAGGATGGAGACTCCGCATGAAACAGCGACCCGGTGCCGATGCGCTCCTCGACGTGGCGCTTGCCACCTTGCAGGAGAATCTGCTGCCCAAGCTGAGCGGGCGGCAGAAGTTCGAGGCGGCGATGATTGCCCGCGCCATCGCTGTCGCACGGCAGGAACTGGCGACAGTGGAGGCGTCGTCAGCGTCCGAACGCGCTGGTCTTGCGCGTCTCTATGGTGGCGAAGTGGCTGGTGACATTGCCCAACTCCGACGGAAGCTTGCCGCCGATATCCGGGCGAGGACATTCAAGCCAGGCACGCCGGAGGAAACGCGCCTCGTCGACCATTTGCTCGATATCACAGCGTCGGAACTGCGTATCACGAACACCAAATATCTTGCGCAGCGCCAGCGGGGCCGGGGCGCTGAATCAGCGGTCTAGAGTAAAGCGGAAGAGGCCGGCCGATCGCTCGATCTGGGTGCGCGGCCGTTCTTTGCGGGAGCAGGGCATGAATTATCTGATCGTCTTCTTCGGCGCCGGGATCGGCGGCGCATTGCGTCACGGGGTCAATGGCGCCATGGCGCGGCTCTTCGGCCTCAATTTCCCATTCGGCACGTTCGTTGTGAACGTCGCTGGCTCGCTTCTGATGGGTCTCATCGCCGGCTATTTCGCCTTCCGTGGCGAGGCATCGCAACCCTGGCGCCTCTTCTTGACGACCGGCATCCTGGGTGGGTTCACGACTTTCTCAGCATTCTCGCTCGATACGGCCATGCTGTACGAGCGCGGTTCGTTCGGCACCCTCGCGTTCTACGTGATCGCTTCAGTGCTGCTGTCGATCCTGGCCGTCTTCCTGGGCCTCGCCGTCATGCGGGTCGGCAGCCAATAGGCTCTTCAGCCCCATTGTTCCTTCGCGCCCGCCCGCTTGCCAAGCCGGCTCGCGCCGGAAATTGACGGAAGCGGAATCTCCGGTGATGGGCGGCCATAGAGCCAGCCCTGGCCAAGATCGGTGCCGAGATCGAGCAGGCATTTGTGCTGGTCTTCGCGCTCGATCATTTCTGCCACGGTCTTGATGTTGAGGCAGCGGCAGGTGGTGAGCACGCCTTGCACGATCGCGCGTTCGCGCAAGGATTCGGTGATGCTGCGGATATAGGCACCATCGATCTTCACGAAATCGACCTGCAATTGCTGCAGGTAGGGAAGGGAAGAGGCGCCGGCGCCGAAATCGTCGAGGCAGACCAGATGCCCGGCGCTGCGCAGCTGATCGACGGCGCGCGCGGCCTTGGGCAGATCGTCAAGCTTGGCCGATTCCGTCACTTCGACGATCAGGTTGCTCCGGTTCTTGCCGAGCCGCCCCGCCAGTTCGTTGAACATCTTCAGGAAATTGTCGTTGAGCAGCGACCGGGCCGACATGTTGACGGCCAGGCGGAGATCACGGCCCATCTTCTTGACCTGCTCGATCCGGTTGATGGCGCCGAACGACACTGCCAGGTCGAGTTCGTGGACGATGTTGATTTCCTCGGCGAACATCACGTCGGCAAAGGGCGAGCGGCCGTCCTCGAATCGCAGCAAGACCTCGTAATGATGCGGCTCGCGGTCCTGCAGATGCACGATCGGCTGGAAATGCAGGTTAATGCGGTGCTGGTGGATAAGATCGCGCATGGCGACGACGCGGCTCAGGACCTCGGCCGTCAGGCGCTTGAAATACTGGTCGGCGGCACCCGCGTCGAAATCCTTGATGTTCTCGGTACTGAACTTGTTGACGACGTAGGAGAGGATGCTCTCGACATCGTCATCCGCGAGCGACGTGCTGTTGAATGAGATGGTCTTGCCCTCGGTCTGCATGACCGACGGGTCGAGGTCGAAACTCTCACCAACGCGGTTGATCGTATCGACGATTGTGTTCGGGTCCTGGTCTTCCAGGTGCGTGACACCAAACTTGCCGTCGCCGAGTTTGGCGGCCGATTCCGGGTCAAGGGCATGGAGCTTCAACTGCGCGCCGATTTCGGCCATCAGGGATTCCGCGCGAGCCGGGCCCATCACCTTGTTGAGCTGCTCCATTTCGCAGATCTGGAGGAGCGTGAGACAGGCGGACTTGCCCGACCGGCGCGCTTCCTGCACGGCGCGGGAGGCGGCATAGGTGAACTCGACCGCCTCGGTGAGACCGGTTACCCGGTCGCGGCGCCGCGCGCCGCTGTGCGGGATGGCATTGAGTGCCGCGCTGCTGATGCTCAGGAAGTAGTGCGCCTGCTCCTTCTTGAGCGAACGGTTGACGCAGGTCGTGATGGTCAGGTGCAGGTCGTCGCTTGCATTGGTCGGCGTATCTTTGGTGCCACCGGCCTTGTCTCGTTCGGCCAGGACCAGGTTAAGGTCGCGGCGCCGTTGCCCGGGCTGGAGGTTGCGCAGAGCTGTCTTCAGAAGGATCGCGTCGGCAGTGGTGAGGAGGTCGGCCAACGGCTTGCCGGTCAGCCAATCCGTTTCGACGCCCAGGATCGACTTGACGGCGCCGCCCGCCCAGAGAACGCGGCTCGCGTCATCAAGTTCCAGCAAAACATCCGCTCCGGAAAACGCGAAACCGACGAAACGGTCCCTTTCCTCGCGCAGTCGCTCCGTTGAACTGGTTACCATGCGATTCGCCCCGCTGTCCCCCGCCGCACGGGAATTAAGGGGCGGAGATCACCGTTGTTTACTTCCACCCTTTTAATATCTTCGGACTATTATCCTTAAAAATGTGTCAATATTTTCGCTCTACTGCTCCAAAAAATGTGTAAATAGTCCTGGTTCTCGCCGATTGGCATGTGTCAAGCGATGTCCTTTTTCTTGGCAGCAAGCCTTTCGACGCGCTATCCATGGGCGAATTCATTCAACAGGGAGACAAAAATGCGCAAGTTTCTTTGCGGAATTGCGGCTGCGCTCGTCGCGGTGGCACTTGTCGTGCCCGGCTTGGCCAGGGCTGATGAAGCCAAGTCATTGCTGGATCAGATTCTGGAGCGGGGAACACTTCGGGTCGGAACGACCGGGGACTACCCGCCCTATTCGGAACTCGACACGGCGAGCAACACCTACAAGGGATACGAGATCGACGTTGCCAATCAGTTGGCGGCCGACTTCGGCGTGAAGGTCGAATTCGTGCCGACGACCTGGGAGACGCTCGCCGCCGGCATCCAGGCAGGCAAGTACGATGTCGCCGCTTCCGGCATCACCCTGACGCTGGAGCGGTTGAAGAGCATCGGCTTCTCGGCCCCCTATCTGGATTCGCCGCTGGTGCCGCTCGTTCAGTCGAAAGACGCCTCGAAATATTCGGTGTGGCGCGATCTTGACAAGGAAGGGGTCCGCATCGCCGTGCAGAGCGGTACCTCGGCCGAGGAATCAGCCAAGAAGAACTTCACCAAGGCTGAGATTGTGCCGATCGTGGCGCCGGCACTGGATTACCAGGAACTGCTCGCGGGCAAGGTGGATGCCGCCATCACCGACACCGTCTTCATCAAGAAGGCGCTGGCGCAATATGCCGACAAGCTGACGGCGGTCGATCCGGCCCATGCCATTGAAGGCCAGCCCAATGCGATGATGACGGTCCGCGACGATTTCGTCTGGCGCAACTGGCTCGATACTTGGGTCGCGACCCGCGCGCAATCCGGCTTCTTCGATGCTCTCTTTGCTAAGTGGATCGCAGGTAGCTGAGTTTGCCCGCTATATATCCGACATCGTGCCTCCCCCCTCGCGGGGGGAGGTTTTTGTTTGCGCGGCGGCCCGTGCTGCTGCTCGCACTGCCGCTATTTCTTGCCGGCTGTGGAGATTGGAATCCGCTCATCCCCGGCACGCCGAAGGGCGATGAGCATTTCTGGTTCCTGCTGGCCGGTATTCAATACACGCTGCTGATTTCCCTTTACGCGATCGTCTTCGGGTCGGTGATTGGCCTGCTCGGCGCCATCATGTGGCGTTCCAAGGTCGCGTTCGCGCGCCGCGCGGCGTGGTTCTATGTGGAAGGTTTCCGCATGGTGCCGCTTTTCGTGTTGCTGCTCTGGATCTATTACGCGTTGCCGATCGCCATCAATGAATTGCCGGATGAATACCGCGATCTGCCGGGCCTTGATTTGCTGGCGCAGATGACGCCCTTCACGGCAGCTTGCATCGGCCTGTCCCTCAATTCCGGCGCGTTTCTGGTTGAGATCTTCCGCGCCGGCATTGAAAGTGTGTCGAAGCAGCAGATCGACGCTGGTCTTGCCTTCGGCATGTCGCGGCCGCTGCTCATGCGCCGCATCATCCTGCCGCAAGCCGTGCGCCGGATGCTGCCGCCGATGACGAGCCAGTTCATCTCGATCGTAAAGGATTCATCGCTCGGCGGCGCCATCGGGGTCATGGAAATCACCCGCCGCGCCATGCTGCTGCAGACGCAGATTCTCCATCCCATGGAGATCTATACGTTCCTGACCCTGCAATACATGGCGATCCTGGTGCTTCTCACCATGCTCGCCCGATATCTAGAGCGGCGCTATCCGCAGCATCTTTAATCGAGCAGCTTCTCCGCCCGGTTCATCGGCTCGTCGGCGGCCTCGACCAGCGCCTCGAAAGCGGCGCGCAGCTGCTCGCAGCGCAAGGTTGCGGCCTGGGTGAGGACCTTGGTCACGATCTGGTGCCGGGCATGGAACTGAACCAGATCGACCGAGACTTCGCGCGGCAATTGGGCAAGCCTGCCCGCATTGCTCTCGAAAACGGTCATCGGCGGCAGCGCGATACTGGCAAGCTGGGCCGTCGGAATGGGCAGATCCTGGATTAGGCTCGCCGTCCCGTCGAAGGCCGCCTGCGCCGCGGCGCGGATTGCCAGGACTTCGCCAAGCAGATTGGCCAGTAGCGCCTGCGTTTCCGTCTCGATCTCGGCATGGCGCGCCCGCTTGCGGCCACCCGAGACGATGAGGGCGACGATGCCGGCAAGGGCCAGGAATGCGATAAGCGGCGCCTCGATAAGCCAGCCGCGCACGAGATCGCGGTCGATGGTGGCGGGAGGCGCCGGCGGTGCCTGTTCGATCGCGACCGGCTCGGCCTCCGCCTTCATCCAGATGCCGAGATTGCGGCCGCGCGCCTCGGTTTCCGCTGCGTCATAGCGTGCGGCTCGCTCGCGTTCCTCGGCGCTGGGTGACATTTGCTGGCGATAGACCGCCGCCATGCCGCCCGCCAGCATCGCCTCGGCAACGTCGTCCTCGCCAACCTTGCAGGTGCCGCTGAGATGCTTCTGGTCCTCGCCGCGCGCGAGCACGTTGCAGGTGAGGCGTTGGCCGTCGATAAGGGCCTGCAATGCGACGCGGGCCTCAGGCCCCATCGGCACGGTCATCAAGGGTGCGGCGATACCATCGAGCTTGAAGATCACGTCACCGATGGCGATCTCGTCGCCATCGATCGCAAGGCCCGTGCCTTCGACGATCGGGGGTGCCGGCGGATCGAGGGGCGCGGCATCGACATCGCCCACGGGCACGGCGGGCGGTGGCGGCTGCAGCGGATTCTTCTGCTTGGCGAGGGCCGGGTCGGTGAAAGAGAGCGCGAACAGCGCGGCCGCGATGAGCCGGGTCTTAATCTTCATTGAAATACCTAGTCTTTTTCAGCGTCCCTGCCGGTCTTGGTAAAGACGGTACGGGGCGCCGTCAATGGGGCACTGGACAGGGGGCTTCAAACTGAATAAGCATTCAATAATTGAATGAGCATTCAGCTTCAAGGGGGGGCGAATGGCGACCAAATACGATGCGATCGTGATCGGTGGGGGGCATAACGGGCTGGTGACGGCAGCCTACCTTGCCAAGGGCGGGGAGAAGGAGGGCCGGAACAAGCTCAAGGTCCTCGTCCTCGAGCGCTATCACAAGGTGGGCGGGGCGGCGATGTCGGAGGAGATCTATCCCGGCTTCACCTACTCGACCTGCTCCTATGTGTGCTCGCTGTTGCGGCCGGAGATTTTCCGCTTCCTCGATCTGCCGCGGCACGGACTGCAGGTGATCCCCTATGAGATCAACTCGTCGCCTAATCCGGAAGGCGAGGGGATCGTCACCTATTCGGACCATGACCGCACGCGTGAATCGCTGCGCCGGCATTCGATCAAGGATGCCGAGGCCTATGATCATTATGCCGCCGAGATCAGCCGGCAGTGCCGCTTCATCAAGCCGCTCCTCATGGTGACGCCGCCCGATCCGACGCAGATCAACCCGTTCGCTCAGAACAAGATCAACCCGTGGGGCAAGCGCACGGACCTTGAAGGGTTGCTGAAGATCGCGCGCGAATTCGGCCGCATGGGCGAGAAGCAGATGTATGAGATCATCCGCTTCTGGACCATGTCGATCGGCGATTTCCTCGATGAATATTTCGAGACACCGCGCTGGAAGGGATTTGCTGCAGCCTCGTCGATTATCGGCACGGCGCTGGGACCTTATTCGCCGGGCACGGCCTATGTGCTGCTGCACCATTATATGGGTGAGGTCGACGGGCAGATCGGCGCTTGGGGCTTCGCGCGCGGCGGCATGGGCTCGGTCTCGAAGGCCATCGCCTCGGCAGCGACTGAAGCTGGCGTCGAAATCCGGACAAACGCGGAAGTCGACAAGATCATCGTCCGCAACGGCAAGTGCGTTGGCGTGGCGCTCAAAAACGGCGAGGAGATCTATGCGCGCACCGTGGTGAGCAACGCCGATCCGAAGCGCACTTATCTGAAGCTGATCGAAAAGTCCGACCTCGATGCGATCGATCCGGACATTCATACCTACGCCAAGAACTTCAAGATCCGCGGCTCGTCCGGCAAGCTGAACATCGCGCTCGACGGGCTGCCGCAATTCGCCGGCCTGCCGAAGGAATCGGCCTGGGGCACGGTCGAGATTGGTGGCGATTTCGACTACATCGAGCGCGCCTATGACGATTACAAATATGGATCCTGGTCGAAGCGGCCGTTCCTAGACATCGTCATCCCGACCACGGTCGATCCGACCATGTCGCCGCCGGGCAAGCACTTCATGTCGGTCTTCGTGCAGTACGTGCCCTATAAGCTTGCCGAGCAACCCTGGACGCCGGAGATGAAGGCGGCGTTCGAGAAGGACGTACTCGACACGATCGAGATGAACGCACCGGGTTTCAAGAAACTGATCCTGCATTGCCAGACGCGCACACCGTGGGACATCGAGAACGAGGTCGGCCTCACGGAAGGCAATATCTTCCAGGGCGAATTGACGCTCGACCAGATGCTGTTCAACCGGCCGTTCCCGGGCCTTGGCCAATATCGCGGACCGTTCGACAATTTCTATATGTGCGGATCGGGCACGCACCCAGGCGGTGGCGTGATGGGCGCGCCCGGTGCCAATGCGGCGCGCGAGATGCTCAAAGACTTCAAGCACGGGGTGGTGTGACATGGCCGCCAATACTCACGACGTCATCGTCATCGGCGCCGGCCATAACGGTCTGGTGACATCAACCTATCTTGCCAAGGCCGGGCAGAAGGTGCTGCTGGTCGAAGCGGGTGAGCAGCCGGGGGGAGCCGCGCAGACGCGCGAATTCGCCAAGGGGTACCGTGTTTCGGCCGTGGCGCATCTGCTCCATGCGCTGCATCCGAAGATCATTGCCGATCTCAATCTTACCAATCACGGCTTGAGGATCGCGGAAAAGGCAATCGGGACCTCGGCGATGCTGCCGGGCGGTACGCGGCTTGATCTCACCGCCGACAAGGCGGCGACGCAAGCTTCGATCGCCAAATTCAGCCAAGCCGACTCACTTGCCTACCATCCGCGCATGGAACGGCTGGTGCGGCTTGCTGGCGCCCTGGGTAGCTTCCTGCTGCGCACCCCCCCAAGCCCGTCACCGAGTTCAAACGACTTCCAGACCAAGCTGGCGCTCGGCATGTTCGCCTTGAAACTGCGCATGATGGGCAAGAAGGATATGCTGGAACTTTCCCGCATCCTCACCATCAACGTCGCGGATCTCGCCAACGATTTCTTCGAGAGCGATATCCTCAAAGGACTGCTCGGTTTCGAGGCGACACTGGGCGTCTATCTGGGGCCGCGTTCGCCCAATACGGTCTTCAACTTGCTCTATCGCTTGGCGTCGATGGATGCCAAGCACGGACAGGGCGGGCATTTCCTGCCGCAGGGCGGCATGGGTGCGGTCATCGATGCGCTGGTGAAGGCGGCAAAGGCGGCCGGTGTCACCATCCGCACGAATGCGCCGGTCGGGCGCATCCTCATCGAGAAAGAGCAGGCTGTCGGGGTGGTACTGGCGAGCGGTGAGGAAATACGTGCACCGATCGTGGCATCGAGCGCCGACCCGCAGCGCACCCTGCTGCATCTGGTGGAGCCCGGCAATCTCGATACCGAATTCCTGAAACGCATGCGCCACCTGCGCATGAATGGCTGCGTCGCCAAGGTGCATCTCGCCTTGGATGACCTGCCGGATGTCTTCCGCAATGCGCAAGGCCGCATGGTTTTTGCGCCGTCGACGAACTATGTCGAACATGCCTTCGATTGTGCAAAATATGGTCGCGTCGCCGACAACCCGGCGCTGGAAATCCTCGTGCCGACCTTGACCGATGCAAGCCTAGCGCCGAGCGGCAAGCATGTACTCTCGATCCTCAGTCAATACGCCCCCTACAAACTGCGCACCACGACGGCGGAAGAAGCCCGTACACAAGTCTTGGATCGCACGCTCAACGTGCTGGAGAAAATCGCGCCCGGCATCAGGGGACTGGTAACTGCGTCCGAAGTGCTGACGCCGCACGATCTGGAGGCGCAGTTCAATCTGTCCGGCGGTCAATGGCACCAGGGCGAAGTGACGTTGGATCAGGTTTTCTTCCTGCGCCCAGCGGCTTCGTTCCAGCAGTACAAGATGCCCTTGCCGGGTCTGTGGCTCTGCGGATCGGGGGCGCATCCCGGTGGCAATGTCTCGGGCGCAGCCGGCGCCAATGCGGCGCGGGAAATCCTCAAAGATTTGAAGAATGCGCGAAAGGGAGCCGCCTGATGACGCACGTACAGCATCTGAAGCCCTTCCTGAAGAAGACACCATTTTATGAGCCGATGTCGGCCTTGATGCATGATGCGGGCTGGATCCGCTGGCAGGGATTCTATTCGCCGGCCTTCTATGACTCGACGCAGTCGGAATATATGGCGTGCCGCAACGGGGCGACGATCTACGATGTCTCGCCATTGATCAAATATGCGATCAAGGGCAAGGATGCGGCGAAGTTCGCCAATTATCTGGTGACGCGCGATCTCACCAAGATCAAGCCGATGAATGCGGCCTATACCGCCTGGTGCGACGATGACGGGCGGATGATCGAGGAAGGCACGATCTTCCGGCTCGGCGAGAACGAGTTCCTGCTCAATGCGGCGCTCCATCAACTGCACTGGCTGAACGAAAGCGCCTATGGCTTTTCGGTCGATATCGAGGAGGTATCGGACAGCCTCGCCGGCCTGTCGCTGCAGGGGCCGAATGCGCGCATCATCCTGGAAACCCTGGGTGTACAGGGGATCGGCAAGCTGCCGCATTTCGGCATCATGGAGACCAGCGTCGATGGTCATTGGCTGCGCATCGACCGCGCCGGCTTCACTGGCGATCTCGGATACGAGATCTGGGTGAAACCACAGGATGCGCTGTGGCTGTGGGAGACCCTGTTCCGTATCGGCGATCCGTTGAAGATCGCACCGATGGGTGGGCACGCGTTGGAGATGACCCGGATCGAGGCTGGCTTCATCCTGGTCGATGTCGATTATATCGGGTCGCACCATGCGATCCGCCCCACCCAGCGTGTCTCGCCGATCGAAGCCGGAATCGGCTGGGCGGTCGCCCTCAAGAAGGATGCTTACTTCGTCGGCAAGCGGGCGCTGCAAAAGGAGAAGGCGGAAGGTTCGTCTCGCTTCATCCTGTCCGGCGTCGAAATCGAGGGCCGCAAGCCGGCACCGGGCGCCTTCCTTTATGCGGACGAAAAAGGCACCAAGGAATTGGGGCTTACGACCTCAGCCATGTGGTCGCCGCTCTTGAAAAAGAACATCGCCTTCGCGCAGATTCCACCGGCCTATACCAAGCCGGGGACGGAAATGTGGATCGAAATCTGGTATCCGAAGGAAAAGAAGATCGAGCGCAGCATGGTCAGATGCTGGACCAGAAACCGCATGTTCTTCGATCCGCCCAGGAAGAAGGAGATCGTGTGAAGTCCGGACTAGCTAGCATGTTGTCGTGCCCCGGCTTGGTCGGGGCATCCACGAATTACTTTTGTCTATTGCAGGAAAACTCGTGGATGGCCCGCCTGAAGCGGGCCATGACAATTGAAAGAGTCTGACCCTATGGCCCGCAATACCGGCATTCGCTCCAATCGGAAGAAGGAGATCATCGAGGCGACGATTCATGTGATCGCCGTTTACGGTTATCACGGCACGACGGTCAGCCGGGTGGCGAAGGCAGCCAGCGTTTCCGTCGGTCTCATGAACTTCCATTTCTACAGCAAGGACAAACTGTTCGAGGAGGTGTTCAAGCATCTCGCCAACGAATACATGCAGGTGTGGAGCATCCGGGTCAGCGAGGCTAAGGCCGATCCATGGTCGCGGCTTGAGGCGATGATCGCCACCTATTTCGACCGGGACGTGTTCACGGGGGAGAAACTCGCCGTCTGGTTCGCTTTCTGGTCCGACCCTGAGCTCCGCGATAAATTCCGCGAAGCGGCGACGGCGGTCGAGCGGCGCTACGTCAAGGAACTGGAGCATCAGATCTACAATATCTGCATCGCACAGCCTGCCGGCGTTCCCCAGGCCAAGAAGGTTGCCGTGCGTGTCGCGGCGGCTTTGTCGGCGATGATCGACGGCTTCTGGCTGCAGGCCTTGCTGTATCCGAAGACCTTCAAGACCAAGGACGCGGTACGCTCCTGCCTCGCCTTCGTCAAACTGCTCGATCTCTATTATGATCACAGCCAGAAACTCGTGGCCCTGGAAAAGAAGGTAAAGGGCGGCGAATAGGGAGAAATCTGCCATGCGCTTTGCCGGAAAGGTCTTTCTGGTCACGGGTGGGA
>CAZUAL010000062.1:0-3863 GCA_964618305.1 uncultured Dongia sp.
CCTCCAGGTCGAGCATCCGGTGACGGAAATGGTGACCGGCCTCGATCTCGTCGAGTGGCAACTCCGTGTCGCGGCAGGCGAGAAACTGCCGAAAGCGCAGGATGAGATCGCGCTCTGCGGTCATGCCTTCGAAGCGCGCATCTGCGCCGAGGATCCGGCGCGCGACTATCGGCCTGAAACGGGGACGCTCATCCATTTCAGCGTGCCGGACGGGCCGCATATCCGCCTCGATTCCGGTTTCGGCGATGGCGACGAGATTTCCATCCACTACGATTCCCTCATCGGCAAGCTCATCGTCGGTGGCGCCGATCGCGACGATGCGCTGGCGCGGCTGGAGGCCGCCCTGTCGCGCACGCATGTCGCCGGCATCGCCAGCAATCTCGATCTCCTCGGCCGCGCGGTGGCGGAGGCGGATTTCAAGCTGGGCCGCATCGATACCGGCTTCATTGCCGGGCATCCCCAGTTGCTGCGCGTCGCCGAGCCGGACTTTCCCGCCTGGTCGATCCTGGCGCTCGCCGATCAATTGCAGCTTGCCGGCCGCGCCGCCGCCGATCCGTCGCCCTGGGCCGCTGCCGACAATTGGCGCATCGGCGGGCGGGCGCCGGTCACCTGGCATTTCGAACATGATCGCATCGATCATGCTGTCTCGCTGCTCGCGCGTGACGATCATTGGCTGGCAAGCTGGGGTGATAATGCCCTGCCGCTCCGCCTCGTCGAGCGCCTGGCGGATTCCTTCGTGATCGAGCTCGGCGGCCGGCAATATCACGGCCATCTCCATGCCGATGGCGCGACGCGCTGGCTGAAGATGGGCACCCGTCGCTGGCGCATACGCGCGCTCGGTGCCTTCGGCCGCCCGCCCGCCGCGCGCGATCAGGCGGGCGCGCAGGGAAGTGTCGTCGCCGCACCCATGCCGGGCCGCATCGTCGCCTTGCAGGCGTCGGTCGGCGATCTTGTCGCTGACGGCCAGGTCGTGCTGCGGCTCGAGGCGATGAAGATGGAACACAATCTTGCCGCCCCAGCCGCGGGCAAAATCGCCGCCATTCTGGTTGCCCCCGGCGATCAGGTGCGCGAGGGTGCCGAGCTCATCCGCATTGAGGCCGGCGCATGACTTTGCCCTCGAGCGTGCGCATCGTCGACGTGGGTCCCCGCGACGGCTTGCAGAACGAGCCGGCGCCCGTCTCGGTGGTGGCGAAGATCCGCCTGATCGAGGATCTCGCGGCGGCAGGAGTCAGCGACATCGAAGCCGGCGCCTTCGTCTCGCCGAAATGGGTTCCGCAAATGGCGGATTCCGCCGCCGTCCTGGCGGGGCTCAGGCGCGATCCGGCGAAGCGTTACCCGGTCCTGGTGCCCAACCTGCAGGGCCTCGACGCAGCCCTTGCGGCCGGCGCGCGCGAGGTCGCGATCTTCGCCGCCGCCTCCGAAACCTTCTCCAGGAAGAACACGAATTGCTCGGTGGCTGAAAGCCTTGAGCGGTTCGGGCCCGTGATGGCGCGGGCGCGGGCTGCCGGGGTGCCGGTCCGGGGCTATGTCTCCTGCGTCCTGGGCTGCCCCTATGAAGGCAAGATTGCGCCGGCGGCCGTGGCGCGCCTTGCCAAGTCCTTGATGGATATGGGCTGTTTCGAAATCTCGCTGGGTGACACGATCGGCGTCGGCACGCCCTTGGCCACCCAGCGCATGATCGGCGCGGTCGCGGCCGAGGTGCCGATCGCGAAACTCGCCGCCCATTTCCATGACACGTACGGACAGGCGCTTGCCAATCTGCTGGCCGCTTTGGAGATGGGAATTGCCGTGATCGATGCCTCGGTCGCGGGGCTCGGCGGCTGCCCCTACGCGCCGGGAGCGGCCGGCAACGTGGCGAGCGAGGATGTGGTGTTCATGCTTAACGGCATGGGTATCCATTCCGGAATCGATCTCGATCTTCTGGCAGAGGCGGGATTCCGCATCCTCGCTCACATCGGGCGTGAACCGAATGCGCGCGTCTCGCGCGCGCTGTGGCAGAAACGCCAGAAAAATAAGGCCTAACTCGCACATCACGCGATTGGTGATTGCCGTCACTCGTCATTTATGGAATCTAAGCATATCTACTGACGCAAGTTGTTCCGCCGGGCTCACCGGCCGCTTGCTCCGAAGGTTAGGTTGCATCATGCGTAGCAGATATGTTTTCGACGACGTCCTCGAACTGACGACCCCCATTCGCCTGAAGAATGGGATGAGCGGGTACATTTCCGGCCGCTGCTGGAACGTGCATCGCGGGGTCGAGGAATATGACGCGATGCTCGAGGGCAACCGCATGGTGCGCGGGCTGATGGCGCACGAGTTCGAAGTGACGGGCTCGCCGCGCGCCGACCGCTTGCGCGCTGCCTGAACAAAAACCATCCTAAATGCGACATTTGTCGCGAATGCTTCGCATCTAGACCCGCCGGGGCGGGGCCAAAACGGGACTCTTAAGAGTCCTTTTTCGGCCCCTTTCAGACTTCGTTAACGGGGACGGCCTAGCATTGATAGGTCTGGGACCCGCTCATGGAGGATGCGATGAGCTTCGGCAAATGGTTAACGGAATTGGTGACCGGCCAGCCGGTCGGCGCGCCCATCCCCGTCCGCGCCCAAAGCCGCGCGGAACTCATCGCCGGCGCCAGCGCCCAGGTGCGCAACGTGCCGCCCGAGACCAGGCAACGCCTGGCCGACGCCTTCGCCGCGCAAGCCGCCCGCCAGCGGGTCGACCGCCAGATCCGCGATGCCGCGGGTGTCCAGAACATGACCGATGTCATGCGCCGGATGCTGACCGAGAAATAGCCAGCCCAACTTTTCCTGAGTCTCTCTAGATTCCGAGCCAGCCGCTCGGATATTTGCCGCGCGCCCAATTCACGCACAGCATGAATCCCGCACAGTATGAATCCGGCACAGTGCAGCCTTGCGGGGCTTGGGCTTTAAGCGCCCCCGCCCAGCCGCTATAGTCGCGCCCGACATTAAGGGAACGAGGCCCCGGTCTCGCGGGGCTTTCCCATCATCATGAAGAGGGATCAAGAGATGACGTCGAATGCAAACCTGCAGCAGCGTCGGGTCGCGGCCGTGCCGCGGGGTGTCGGCAATGCCTATGCGATCTTCGCCGACAAGGCCAAGAACGCCGAGATCACGGATGTCGAGGGCAAGCGCTACATCGACTTCGCCGGCGGCATCGCCGTCATGAACACCGGCCACGGCCATCCGAAGATCATCGCCGCGGTGAAGGAGCAGCTCGACCGGTTCAGCCACACCTGCTTCCAGGTCAATCCGTATGAGAGCTACATCCGCCTCGCCGAGCGTCTCAACAAGCTCGCCCCCGGTTCGACGCCGAAGAAGACCATCTTCTTGACGACCGGTGCCGAGGCGGTTGAGAACGCGGTGAAGATCGCGCGCGCCCATACCAAGCGCAGCGGCGTCATTGCCTTCTCCGGCGCCTTCCACGGCCGCACGCTGATGGGCATGGCCCTCACTGGCAAGTACCTCCCCTACAAGAAGGGCTTCGGTCCGTTCCCGACCGACGTCTATCACGTGCCGTTCCCCGACCCCACCCAGGCCGATGGCGTTGCTCAATCCCTGAAGACGCTGGAGACGCTGTTCAAGGCCGATATCGGCCCGGACAACATCGCCGCGATCATCATCGAGCCGGTGCAGGGCGAGGGCGGCTTCAACCCGGTCCCGTTCGAGCTGATGCGGGCGCTGCGCGACATCTGCACGCAGCACGGCATCTGCTTCATCGTCGACGAGATCCAGACGGGCTTCGCCCGCACGGGCAAGATGTTCGCCCATGAACATGCCGGCATCGAGGCGGACCTCATCACGGTCGCGAAGTCGCTGGCTGGCGGCTTCCCGCTCTCCGGCGT
>CAZUAL010000062.1:3873-15399 GCA_964618305.1 uncultured Dongia sp.
CGGCACCTATGGCGGCTCGCCCATCGGCTGTGCCGCGGCCAATGCCGTCCTCGATGTGATGGAGGAGGAGAACCTCGTCGAGCGCGCCAACGTCATCGGCAAGCTGATGAAGGATCGCCTCGCCGACATGAAGAAGCGCAACACCACGGGGAACCGCATCGGTGACATCCGGGGCTTGGGCGCCATGGTCGCCTGCGACATCGTGAAGGCGGACGGGTCACCGGACGCCGACCTCACCAAGGCGATCACGCAGAAGGCCGGCGAGAACGGCCTCATCCTCCTCTCCTGCGGCGTCAACGCCAACACGCTGCGCTTCCTGATGCCCTTGACCGCCGAGGACAAGATCATCAACGAAGGCTTCGACCTCCTGGAAAAGACCATCACCCAGGCAATCGAAGCCGCGACGAAGGCGGCCTAAGGCTTGCGCTCAAAGTGCGGGCTGGCCCGCACTTTGGGTTTTGAAGAATGAAGCGCGTCGGGTGAGAGCCCGGCGCGCTTTTTCTTTCTGGTGTCGCGCTGTTGCCCGAGGGTCGTGCTGCTGGTTAGATCGCGCGCATGTTTCGACAGAATGGGGGAGGGCGGCGTGAGTGACTTTGCGAGGATCGACGGGGTGGCCATCGTCACCGGTGGGGCGAGCGGCATCGGGGCGGCCTGCGCGCGGGAGCTGGCGCGGCGCGGGGCGAGGCTCGCCCTGATCGACCGCGCCCCAGTGGTCGAGGGCACGGCACGCGACATGGCGGCGGCGACCGGCGCCGATGTGCAGGGCTTCGTCGCCGATGTGTGCGACGAGGTGGCTCTGGCGCAAGTCGCGGCAAAAATCGCGGCGCTACTCGGGCCGGTGCGGGTGCTGGTGAATTCGGCGGGCATCCTGCAAAAGCCGCTGCCCCCGCAAGACCTGCCCCAGGCCGAGTGGGACGAGGTGATGCGCGTCGACCTCAAGGGCACCTATCTCGCCTGCCGCATCTTCGGGGCCGAGATGGCGAAGGCGCGTGGGGGCGACCGCGCCATCGTCAACATCGCCTCGATCACGGGCCTGCGCTCGACGCCGCTCCACGCCTATGGCCCGGCCAAGGCCGCGGTGATTGCGCTGACCGCCAACCTCGCGGCGGAATGGGGACCGGCGGCTTTACGCGTCAATGCCGTGGCGCCTGGCTTCACGGCAACACCGGCCTTGACGGCGGCCATCGCGCGCGGCGAGCGCAACCCCGACAACCTCACCGGCAACGCGGCACTCGGCCGCCTCGTCGAAATGGACGAAGTCGCCCGCGCCGTCGGCTTCCTCGCCTCACCCGAAGCCTCCGCCATCACGGGCGTGACACTGCCCGTCGATTGCGGCTGGCTGGTGACGGGGCCGTGGGCGACCTATGGCGGGTTGAGGGGTGGGTGAGGGGGGGGGCGGGTGAGTGAAGAAATCTCACTCCGACCACAATTCTTCTCCCTGATCGACCGCATTGCATTGCACTGCATTGGTTTGATCAATGTTAGAGATCAGCTTAGCAATAAATCGTCGAAGAACTGCCCATCAGGAATTCGCGGCGGAGTATTGCCGGCAAGTAGGAGGCGTTTTGTGGACTTTTGGGCTAGTCCTAATGCTTCTTCCGCCACGGCCGAAATCTTGCCTTGCCTATCTCCACCAATAGCCTGTCCGTGAACTATCCGGCTTCTCAAGTTGTAAATCTCGCGGACTTTAGAAAAACACTGGCGACGTTCTTCAAAGGAAGTACTCAGGAAGGCTGCGCAGCGCACGGCAACTTTGTAAGAAATGGAGTCGCCTCTCTCGCCAAAAATCGTTTCCAACACGATGACTGCATCAAGAAGCAAATCTTCTGGCGTAGTGCGCTCTCCCGCCAGCTGTAATCTGTGAACACATAGGCGTAGGTTGTCTGAAATTTCATTGCGAGAAAGCAAATTGTGTAACTTCGAGAACTCTTCCAGTAACTGAAAAGAGATTGAATACGATGTTTGAAATGTGTAGGTAGATGGCGTTATACGGCGTATTCCGAGGTTGTGTACATATTGTCCAGGGCACGCCTTCCTAAAGAAAACCCTGTCGACTTTGATAGGGCCTATCTTCAGCAGACGGAAGGTAGTTTGGCATGAACGGAAGATCTGAGTTGCATCCTCAATCGAGCTGTCTGAATACAGTAGCGGAACTAAGGTAGCAGACTGCAGGATTATCTTGTTCTGCCCTAGGCCATCGGGCAATATCTCCCGGTCGTGAAATTGCTGCCAATGCCAATCAGCAAACTCGGCGATCTCAGCATCTGTCATCTCGCGAATTATGACGCCGGGGGCAATTTCGGTCGGGCCGAAGTCGCCGAAAGCACCCTGCAAAACAGCAACGCATTGAATGCGTGCCATTCCAGTTTCCCAACTCTCGCGAAATGATGTAGCAACCGTATGCGCTAAGCCAGCATCAAAATGTAAACTATGACAATTGTTCAGATACTCCAGCAAGACAGAATGAGCCATTTCTTCTGGTTGAAGGTACAGCCAATCCGCAATCCCAAAGCGCGTTTCGAGATCGCGCTTGTACTTTGAGATTGTCTCGTCGCTTCCTAGAACTATGGCAAATTCCTTGAGCGAACGCAGTTTCCGCAAAGCCGGATGGTATCGACCCCAATCTGGCCTCCGCGAAACTGAGAGGTTGAATGAAGTGCTGCTGTTTCTCTCGAAATGAGCCGCACTCCACTCGTGTAGGGTCTTCGGCAGGTCTGAAGAGAACTCCGCCACGCCGCTGCGTAAGAATTCAATTGTAGCCGCTTCATCGATCATCTGTGATTAGCCCGCTAAAGAAACATGGATGCACGAACTTCGTGAACCGTAGCGAAAGAAGAGCCCGGGCCTAGTCAATCCACCCGCAATTCTCCCTTAGCGCGCGTTTGCAGGCTTCTTCATCTTCCGGGATGAAGCTGGTGATCTTGCCATTCTCGTCGATGTCGACATCTGCCCAGCATGCGCCGTGGTGGAAGCGGAAGGTCTTGCCGTAGGAGCGGCTGAGGTCGGCGCGTTGGCATTCTTCGATATTGTTGAGGCTGGGGAGCGGGGTGAGGCTTTTCTTTGTCTCACCCTCGGCGCCGGCTGGCCGGATCGTGAAAGGGCTGGCGACGAGGAGGAGGGCGATGAGCGCGCGGGTGGCGCGCTTGTTGCGGTGGTGGGGCGTCATGGCTTGGCACCTCTATCTTGGGCGGAGAAGGTGGGGCTTTGTCGTCGAGTGTCCTTCACGCGGCACCCCTACGCCGCAGGTGAATGCCGACGCTCGTCGGCGGGCCTCCCCCTTAAGGGAGAGGTCTTCCGGGGGAAGGCGCTCGAGGGTCTTGTAGCTGAGTTGCATCGCGCGGGGCCTCAAAGGGTTTGTGTGGCGGGCTCGGCCGGGGCGGCCGCTGGTGTGCGCGTGGGTGGGTAGACGGTGAGGCCCAGCACCAAGATGAGATCAATGAAGGGCAGGAGGGTGAGATAGGCCCATTTCTTGGCGATGCGGCCGTCGCGGAGACGCCGGACAATGAGGCGGGCGACCAGGAAGCGGAACAGGGCTTCGATCCCGAGCGCGCCCATCGAAATGGGATTGAGCAGGATGATGTCGCGATAGCCGAGGAAGAAGCTGAAATTCTGCTCGTCCTCATAGCCGGCGGCCATGGCGACGATGCTGGCCAAGAATACCAGGGCAACACAGCCGACCGGATAGACGATCAGCGCCATGATGTAATCGCCACGGCTCAGCCGGACCGTGGATCTTTCCAGCGCAATGGCACAGGCGGCCGGCAGCAATTGCATCATCCAGCCGAGAATGTCGACAGGCACGCCGACGCCGATATCGAAAGTAAAACCGCCCATGCGACTCCCCGCAACATTCAACAGCCGCTTAGAGGCTAATGGGCCGGATGCGGTGGTGGAAGGGCAATTTTCAGTAGTGGTGGCTGAGGCTTTGAGCTGCGAGAGAACCGTCACTTGGCGGCCCCCCACGCCGCAGGCGAATGCCTACGTTCGTCGGAGGCCCCCCACCCAAAGAGCCCTCCCCCCTGAAGGTGGGAGGGCTCTTTGGGTGCGCTGGGCTTTGGCCAGCTTGGTGGCTTCGGGCGGTGCCTCACCCCATCAGGGCCAGCAGCAGCAGGGTGGCGGCACCTGTGGTGAGCATGGCGAAGGTGAGGGCCATGCCGGTCATGCGGTAGATATAGGGCTCGGGCTCTTGCGAGACGCCGTAGGCGTGGAGGAGGCGGCCGGCGAGGAGGGCTGCTCCCATCGCGTGGAGCAGCCAGTGCGGGGCGCCCTGGAGTTCGGCGATGAGCAGGAGGATGAGCCCCAGCGGCGCGTATTCGGCGCAGTTCGCCTGCACGCGCGCGCGGCGCTTGAGTTGCGCATCGTTGCCGTCACCGAGGGCCACTTCAAGCGCGCGGCGACGGCCGATCACGCGGAGGCTCAAGGCCACCAGCAGCAAAGCAAGCGGTGCCGCGTAGAGCGGCGTCACGCTGACAAGGGCGCCCAGGCCCGGCAACTCGTTCATGCGTCTCTCCTCTTTTGTCCCCCGGCCGGTTTTGTCCCCTTCTACCCCCAACCTCTTCTACGCTTTACCGGGCCGCGTGGATTTCAGAAGGCCTCGACCTGCTGTGTCTCAGGTCGTCTGGCCGACGGGTAGAGAGCCATCGTGACGGCGGCCACATAGGGCAGGATTGGGAACATCATGCAATAGCCCCAGTGGCGCGAAAGGCCGGCATCCTTGAGCCGGCGCATGAACAGGCTCTGTGTCACGCAAATGGCCACGCCATAGACCAAGGCATTGAGGCCGCTCCGCGACAAGTAAGGGGCGAGCGCATCCGGCAGGCCGCGCGGCCATGATGAGCCGAGAGCGGAAACGAATGGGTCGGTCACGGCAAAGACGGATATGAGCGCCGCCGCGACGGCGACGCACAGGATGAACCGGCTGACATACTGCCGCCGATCGATGCCGCGGCTGAGATTGCCGAGAGTGAAACCCAGCACGAAGCCCAGGAACCAGAATGTGGCAGCCATGGGAAGATCTGGCGCCAGGAAACCGATCGGGTCGAGAATGAAATAAAAGATGTTCCCCATGCTGCTGCTCTGCGCGCTGCTTAGAAGACTTCAACCGGGATCGGCTTCAGGCGGCGCGAGGGCGGGTAGATGGCGAGGGCGAGGATGACGAGGATCTTGAGATAGGGAACAGCGACGAGATAGGCGAGCTTCTCCGTGATGTCCGCATCGCGCAGGCGCCGCACCAGAAGGCGGGTTGCGAGGAAGGTGAACAGGCAATTGACGGCAATACCGGCAACGTAGAGCTCCCAGAAATAGTCCGTGAGGCTCACTAACCGGCCGCCGGTTGCTGGATCGCGGCTGAAATAGACCGTGATCAGGAGCGTTATGCCGGCGAAATAGATGGCATAGGGCAGGAGCACCAAGAGCCCCAGCCATTGGCAGTACCGAACGCGGTTGAGGAGCTTGTCCGTGCGCTCCGTGTTGACGGCGACGGCCGCCACAAAAGCCGGCAGGAGAAAAGGTGCCAAGGTAACGATGATCGCCAGGGGCGATCCCAACAGGCCCATCATATAGAATCCTTCCACGCGCTCACCCTGCCTTTCGTTTCGCCCAATAGCCCTGAGTGTGGTCGCTTAACGCGCCGCATCTTAACGGGGTAGATGGAGAAAAAGAAGGTGGCTTTACTCTTTTCGCGGGCAGGCGGCGCGCATCAGGGTGGAGATGGTGTTGCCGAAGGTGAGCACATGGGTGACCCTCTCATCCGCATCGTCGGAGAGGGGGAGGAGCAGGCTCTCCTGACTCAAGAGGTAGCCGACCGGGTGCGGGATGTTCGACCAGTCATAGACGGGCAGGCGCTGGCCCACGACGATCTCGTAATTGCCGAGCGGGTCGGAAATATCCGGGCTGATCGCCGCTTCCTCGATGGAGCGGCCGGTCGGGTTGTAGCCCCTGAGCTTGATCTCCATCTCGCCCACCAGGCGGTAGACGAGGCGCCGGCCCCTGGGATGGCTTGCATCGGGGATCACGTCGAGGAGCTGGATGAAGGGCAGGAACGCGCGGATGTCGATGGGGTCGATGTCGGCGCGGCGCGGCATGCGGCGGTCCTGGCCGCCCGCGCCGGTATAAGGCGCGCGGCGCTTGCTATCCCAATAGCGGTAGAAGGCCAGCGTGTCCGGCTTGGCGCGGCGCGCCATCTCCTCCATGTCGGTCGTGCGCGGATAGCTCGCCAGATCCGGTTTCCTTCGCCCTGATTTCTGTCCCGGGGTTAGCTCTCGTGGGTCCCAGTCTAACCCAAAGGTGCCGCCCGCATCAGCCCTGTTCGCGCAGGAACAGGGTGGCACTGCCGGCGGCGAGCGCCTTCATCTGCTCCGGCGAACTTGGGTTGCGCAGGATGAGGCGGCGCTGGTGCAGTTCCAGCGACTGCGCGACGCGGCCGAAGACGGCGGTGGGGCGCTTGTCGGCACCCATCGGCACCGCCTTCGCCGCCATCGTCACCAGGCGCACCTGGCGCGGCAGGCGCTGCGCGAAGCTGATGTCGGGGCCGGGCAGCTCGATCGCCACCGACTTGAAGAGCGGGGAGAGGCGCATCACCAGATCCTCGAGCAGGGAGGCCGCGATGTCGCGCGGCGCCTGGCGAATCTCCACCACGATCTGCCGCTTGCAGGTCTCGCCCAGTGTCCGCGCCACGTTGAACCAGGCCGCCATGTCCTTGGGCCGCGTCAGGGTGGTGAGCCGCACCGGCGTCATCAGAAGCTCGCCCACATTGTCGCCAAGGCCGGCCAGAAGCCGCTCAGCGGCACCGGCAAGGAGGAACGTCTCGGTCTCCAGCTCGTACTGCACCTCGCCCAGCGCGGTGAGGGACTCGGTGGCACTGCGCAGGGATTTGGGCAGGCGCATGAAGCTGATCGCCGAATGCTCGCCCTTGACGTTGACCGCGTTGTTGACGATCGCATGCTCGTTGCGCAGGCCCTGTTCCATCTTCGCCGTGGCGTCGAGGCGCACGCGCTCGCGCTCGCTCTTCAAGCGCCGCTCGATGGCGGCGACGATCGATTCCTCCGGCTTGCCGATATGCTCGGTGAGCGAGACTTCCTTGGCGACGGAGGAGACCTGGGCATCAACCAGCGCCGGATCGGCACCGGTCAGCCGCTCCTTGATCTCGTCGGCGATGGCGCGGGCCTTGAACTGCGCCTCGGTCTCGGTGAGGTTGGCAAAGAGCACCAGATAGCCGTCTTCCTGTGAACGGCGGAAGATGTCGCCCGGGCGCATGTGCTTCTCGATGACGCGCTCGGCGGTGGTGAAGGCCTTGTCGGCGATGGCCGGCCATTTGTCGCCCAGCGCCTGCTTCACCTCGTCGAGACCCACGAGCTGCAGCTTGCCGGCGACGAGCTGCGGCTTGTCCTTGTTGGCGGCGAGCGCGTCGCGCATCGCCATCTCGAGATTCCATTGCTCCTTCTTGCTCAGCGCCTCGTCGGGACGCAGCACCAGCACATGGCAATATTTGCCGTCGGGCTGCAGGACGGAGGTGAGCTCCACCTCGCCCTCCTGCTCGGTCTTGTTCTTGACGCAGAGCTTGGCGCCGAAGGTACGCGTCTGGTCGAGCGCCTCGCCGGAGCGCATCATGTTGAGGATGCGCGGCCCGTCCTCCGCCCCCACCAGCTTGGAAAAGGGCTTGCCGGTCAGGTCGAAGACGCTCCAGCCGAAGCGGCGGGTAAGCGCGGTGTTGGCCATCAGCACGTTGCCGGCATCGTCGGCGACCGCCAGCGCCTGGTTGATGACGCCGAAGACGGAGGCGAGCAGGCGCTGGGTCGATTCGCGGTAGAGATCGGCTCTCTTGCGCTCGGTGATGTCGCGCCCGACGCGGACGAAATGCTTGAGCTTGCCGGCGGCGTCGAACATCGGCGTCGTGGAGACTTCGAGCCACAGCGACTTTCCAGCCGGCGTCACCGTCTCCAGTTCGTTGATGAGGGTCGTCTTGGCTTCCGCCGCGGCATGCAGCTGGCCGATTGCCTCTTCATGCGCCGAGCGCTTCCACAGGCAGGAGATGCGCTGGCCGACGAGGCTGCCCTGCGCGTGGCCCCATTTCTCGCCGATCACATCGTTGGCGAACTGGATGCGCGGGCCTTGCGGCGCGTCGAGATCGCCGTCGGTGACGATGATCGTCTCGGTCGTGTTGCTCAGCATCAGATCGGCCAGCAGGTCGCGCACCATGGCGGGTGCGGCGGCGGCTGAACCAGCCTTGGCGGCGGGCCGATCGCTGAGCGCTGTCGTGGGCATTCTCCATCTCGCTTCGGAGAAGGATGCGCCAGGAGGGCGCACCGCCTTCTCCTATCAGTATGGCTGACATTGTTTCGCGCGCTCGGTTATGGAGCGGTTAATCGCCCGATCCTAAGCCTAGCAACGCAGTCGCAAGAGGCCCATGAAAGGGGTGCTTCGTCCTAAAAGGACCATGTTCCAGCGCTTGGCACCCACAAAAGATGCGCCGCGCTATCCGAAAGCAGAGGGCTTTTGGTGCGCTGCGGCCAAACCGCCGGGGTGCACTTTGCGCCTTGACCGGGAAAAGTTGATATCAACATGATGCGGAATGAATGGAAAAGCTCTGAAAAGAAGGCCCGAGTCCCACGCCGGTATCACTCATGCCGACACGCTGCGGGTGCGCGACACATGCCTGTGCCTCTTTGTGCAGCGCGCGGCCCGGGCGCTGGCGCGGCGCTTTGACGAGGCGCTGCGGCCGCTCGATCTCACCAATGGGCAATTCTCGCTGCTGATGTCCTTGAACCGGCCGCAGGCGCCGGCGATGGGTGAGGTTGCCCAGTTGCTCGCCATGGACCGCACCACGCTCACCGCCGCCCTGAAGCCGCTGGAGCGGCGCGGCCTCGTGCAGGTGGCCGCCGATCCCGATGACCGGCGCAGCCGGCGCCTGACACTCACCGGCGCCGGGCAGAAGCTCCTGGCCGCGGCACTCCCCATCTGGGAGCGCGAGCATGGCGCACTGGAAGCGGCCATCGGCAGCCCCGACCGCCTGCGCAAGGATCTCGGCAAGCTGGCGTAAGGTTTTCTTCTCAGGCGCCGAAGCGCGACGGGTGATAGGGGCCGAGCAGCGGGTCTCGCGTCCCCTCGAGAATCTCGTTTGCGAGCATCACGCCCAATGCTGGTGCGAGCGTCACCCCCGAATGGGTGACGCAGAGCGTGAGGCCGGGCAGGCGCGAGGGGCCCGCGATCGGGAATCCGTCCTTGGGCAGCGGCCGGTAGCCGATGCCGTAGCCTTGATAGGCCAAGCCGGCGCCCACCTTCAGCAACGATTGCAGATCGCCGAAGACGCCGCGTGCAGTCGCCTCGGCATCCGCACCCGGATCCGAGCCGCCGAAATCAGCGCCGGCGAGCAGGCTGCCATCGGCCAGCTGGCGCACATGCAAGGCCGGCGACATGACGAGGCCGTTGAGGCAAGGGGCTACCGGCATCGTGCGGACGAGAAGGCCCGGCGGGCTTTCAAGCGGCACCTCGATGCCGATCGTCGCGGCAAGGAGAGATGTCGCGGTGCCAGCGGCGAGCACCACATGATCGGCGCCGATCATGCCATCCTTGGTCGCGATGCCGGTGACGCGGCCAGCCTGCTCCAGAACACCCGTCACCTCGGCGCGGCGAAAGTTGGCGCCGAGACTTTCAGCAGCGGCGAGAAAGGCACGCGCGGCCGCGACCGGCTCGACGACACCTTCGCCGGACGCAAAGACGGCAAGTTCAGGCGCCGCGGCCAGGGACGGTTCGATGCGCTGGGCTTCCGCCCGGTCGACCAGCCGGATCGCATAGCCCCAATCGGCATGGGAAGCGGCGTAGGTCTCGAGTTCTTCTTCTGGCAGGTCCCAGAGGAGACCGCCGGGGAAGCGCACACCGAGCGCCGGCAGGTCGGCCGCGACGCGGTGCCAATCCGCCATGGCCTGGGCGCGCAGGCGGAAATAGGGCAGGGGATTGCCCCAGCTCGCATTGATCCAGGCCCAGGAATGCGCGGTGGCGATGCCGCCCGGTTCCGCCGTGTCGACGATGGTGACGCGGGCGCCGGCGCGCGCCAGATGCCACGCGATCGAGGCGCCAATAATGCCGGCGCCGACGACGAGCACATGTTGCTGGGCCATACGGTTGCTTCCCCCGGAAAAGAAAATCCCCGCCGACCTTAGTGGCGGCGGGGATCTTGTACCAGTCGGGAAAAGCGGGGCGCCGTTTAGATCGACGCCACCTTCTTCTTCAGGATGTCGATGAGCGCCTGGACCTTACCGCCATTCGAGGAAATGACGCTGGCGAATTCCTGGCGGTGCGTCTCGGCGAGGCTCAGGCCTTCGACACGCACATCGGTGATCATCTTCTTGCCGTCCAAGGTGCTCACGTCCCAATCGACGCGCGGCTCGCCTTCGGCACCCTTCACGATCGTGAAGACGGTGGCGAGATCGGCGCCTTCGCGCACCTTCTGCACGGCGAGCGACTGGCCGGAATATTCGGCAAAGCGCTTGCCGTAGACCGTGCTCATATATTCGGTGAAGACCTCGACATAGGCCTGCTGCTCTTCGGGCGTCGCGCGCTTCCAATAGAGGCCGAGCGTATGCTTGGCGAGGCGCGGCATGTCGAAGAATTCCTGGAGGATCGGCAGCAGCTTGGCAGCACGCTCCTTGTCGTTCGCGGCACCGGAGAGTTCGGTGATCGCACGCTTCGACAGCGACTGGATGAAGGTTTCAAGTTCCGCGGAATCGGCAAACGCGATCGGGGCGGAAACTGAAACGGCGGCGGCAAATGCCGCCGCCGTCACAAAGGTTCTACGCGTGAGCATGGAACTCAGTAGGCCTCCGAGAGCTGGTTGCCGCCCGAGGGAACCTGGGTCGAGGCCGACGGAGCCGGCTGCAGCAGCAGCGGGCTCGGCAGCTCGGCGCCATCCTCGGGGATCATCTCTTCCTTGGTGACCTGGCTCACCGCCGCATCTGGATCCTCGCCATTCTGGATGGCGTCGTTGCGGTGCTGGCGATAGAGGCTGCGGATCGTGGCGTAGAAGTCGACCGAACCCTTCTGCAGCTCGGCGATCGTCTCGAGGTTGCGGGCGCGGGTGTCGATACCCTCGACCATGAAGCGGGTCGTGTTGATCCAGGAGACGTTATAGACGTAGCCGACCCAGGTGAGCGGATCGAGCACGTAGTCGACGAGCTTGCCGCCCGCGTCACGCGGGTTGGACGGGCCCAAGAGCGGGAGGTGCAGGTAGATGCCCTCGCCCGAACCCCAGACACCGAGCGTCTGGCCGAAATCCTCGTCATGATACTTGAGGCCGAACCAGCTGGCCGCATCGAGGATGCCGCCGACGCCGAGGGTCGAATTGATGAAGAAGCGCGCGGTGGTCGTGCCGGCGCGGCTGCCTTCGCCCTGGAACAGGTCGTTGGCGAGAATGACCGGCGCATGCAGGTTGCGCAAGAAGTTGCGGATGCCGTCCTTGGCCGGATCCGGAACCGCGATGTTGTAATAGCCGGCGAACGGCTTCACGAGCAGTTCGTCCATGGCATGGTTGAC
>CAZUAL010000063.1:0-3646 GCA_964618305.1 uncultured Dongia sp.
TTGAAAGGTCCTGCCAATCTGCTGGTGATGCCGAATCTCGATGCGGCCAATATCACCCTCAATCTGTTGCGGCTCCTCGGCGAAGGGCTCTCGATCGGCCCCATCCTGCTCGGCACCAATCTGCCGGCCCACATCGTCTCGCAGAGCATTTCCGTGCGCGGCCTCATCAACATGAGTGCCATCGCCGCCGTCGAAGCCCAGGAAAAGAAATCCCGCGAGGCAACGGCACATGGCAGGCCCTGAGGAGCGCCCCCTTCCACCCGAAGACGACGATCATGGGACCGTCGTCGCGACGGTGGATGAGGAGGAGCTCTATGGCCCGTCCGAGGAATTGCTGGAGAATGTCAACGCGGCACTGAGCGCCGGCGACATCCCGCTCGTCGAATCCCTCATCGAACCGCTGCACCCGGCGGACGTTGCCGACCTGATCGAGCATCTCGAACCGGAGCAGCGCAAGCTTTTCATCGATATCACTCGTCATGCACTCGAAGCAGAGACGATCTCGCATCTCGACGAGGCGCTGCGCGAGGAAGTGGTCGATCAGATGGCGCCGGCGGAGCTCGCCGAAGTCGTCACCGAACTCGATACCGACGATGCCGTCGACATCCTCGAAGACCTCGACGCCGATACACAGCAGCAGGTGCTGGAAAGCCTGCCGGCCGAGGAGCGCATCTATCTCGAGCAAGGCCTCACCTTCCCGGAGGATAGCGCCGGGCGCCTGATGCAGCGCGAACTGGTCGCCATCGCCGCCCATTGGACGGTGGGCGAGACGATCGACTTCCTGCGCAAGGCCGAGGACCTGCCGGACGATTTCTATGACCTTTATATCGTCGATTCGGCGCACAAGCCGGTGGGCTCGGTGCCGCTGTCCCGTGCCATGCGATCGAAGCGCGAGATCAAGCTCACAGATATCATGGACGAGGAATTGCGCCTCGTCCCCTCCGACATGGACCAGGAAGCCGTTGCCTATCTTTTCCGCCAGTACGCTCTGGTTTCCGCGCCAGTGGTCGATACGCAAGGGCGCCTCATCGGCGTCATCACGGTCGACGACGTGGTGCGCGTGATCGACGAGGAAGCGGAAGAGGATCTACTCAATATCGTCGGCGTATCGGACACCGACTTCCATGCGCCGGCACACAAGATCGCCTTCCAGCGTGTGCGCTGGCTTGTCGTGACGCTCATCAACACGCTTGTCGCCAGCTTCGTCATTTCCCGCTTCGAAGGGACAATCGGCACCTATCCGGCACTCGCCGTGCTGATGCCGATCACGGCGGCAATGGGCGGGAATGCCGGCGTGCAGGTTATCACCGTGACGGTGCGGGCTCTGGCCACCCGCGAAATCACGCCAAGCTCCAACGTCCTGCGGCTCATTGCCAAGGAGCTGACCGTTGGGCTCATGAACGCCATCGTGTTTGCCACCATCCTTGGCGCTGTCGGCGGCTATTGGTTCGGCCATGCCGCCTTGGGGTTGGTCCTGGGTGGTGCCATGATCTTCAACATGGTCTGGGCGGGCTTTGCCGGGACTGTCATTCCGCTGGTGATGGACCGGATCGGCTTCGATCCGGCGACCGGTGCCGGGCCGTTCCTCACCACCACCACCGACTGCCTCGGCTTCTTTGCCTTCCTCGGCCTCGCCACCTTGTTCCTGACCTGATTGGGTGGCAGGATGCCGCCTCGTCAGAGCGAGGTGGTGTGATGACTTTCCAGACTCTTGATTTCGATCTTGGCGAGACCGCCGATGCCTTGCGCGAAAGCGTCGCGGCCTTCGCCGCAGCGGAGATCGCACCGCGCGCTGATGCGATCGACCGCGACAATGATTTTCCAGCCGACCTCTGGCGCAAGTTTGGCGAGATGGGGCTGCTCGGCATCACGGTCGAGCCCGAATATGGCGGCGCCGGCATGGGCTATCTGGAGCATGTCATCGCCATGGAGGAGATCAGCCGCGCCTCGGCCTCAGTGGGCCTTTCCTATGGCGCCCACAGCAATCTCTGCGTCAACCAGATCCGGCGCAACGGCAACGAAGCGCAGAAGCAGAAATACCTGCCCGGCCTCATCGACGGCAGCAAGGTGGGCGCCCTCGCCATGAGCGAGCCCGAAGCCGGATCGGACGTCGTCTCGATGCGGCTCAGAGCCGATCCCGCGCCGGGCGGCTTCGTGCTCAACGGTGCCAAGATGTGGATCACCAACGGGCCGGATGCCGACACGCTCATTGTCTACGCGAAGACCGATATCAGTGCGGGACCGCGCGGCATCAGCGCCTTCATCGTCGAGAAGGGCGACAAGGGCTTCTCCTGTGCCCGGAAGCTCGACAAGCTGGGCATGCGCGGCTCCAACACGGGCGAGCTGGTCTTCGCCGATTGCTTCCTGCCCGAAGAAAGGCTGCTCGGCACGCTCAACGGCGGTGTCCGCGTCCTCATGAGCGGTCTCGATTACGAGCGCGCTGTCCTTTCCGGCGGGCCGCTCGGCATCATGCAGGCCTGTCTCGACCTCGTGATCCCCTATGTCCACACGCGCCGGCAGTTCGGGCAAGCCATCGGCACCTTCCAGCTGATGCAGGCCAAGATTGCCGACATGTATACCGAGATGAACGCCGCGCGCGCCTATGTCTATGCGGTGGCGAAGGCCTGCGACAAGGGCCGCTCGACGCGCAAGGACGCCGCCGGTGCGATTCTCTTTTCGGCGGAAAAGGCGACGAAGCTGGCGCTCGATGCGATTCAATCCCTTGGCGGCAACGGCTATATCAACGATTATCCGGCCGGCCGCCTGCTGCGCGACGCCAAGCTCTACGAGATCGGCGCCGGTACGTCGGAAATCCGCCGGATGCTGATCGGCCGTGAATTGTTCGAAGAAACTGCGTGATTGATGCAAGGAAAGTGACATGTCTCGACAATTGATTTCTTCCGGCTCCGCCTTCGAAAAGGTGGCCGGCTATTCCCGCGCCGTGGTCGACGGCGACTGGATCTTCGTCTCCGGTACGACCGGTTTCGACTATGCCAAGATGAGAATCTCGGAGGATGTGGTCGAGCAGACCCATCAAACCTTCCGCAACATCGAGGCGGCCCTGAAGCAGGCGGGGTCGAGTCTGAAGGACGTGGTGCGTGCGCGTTACATCATCGTCAACCCGGCCGATTGGGAGAAGGTGGCACCCGTCTTCGGACAGTATTTCGGCGATGTCCGCCCGGCCTCGACCGCCATCATCTGCGGCCTGGTTGATCCGAAGATGAAGATCGAGATCGAAGTCACCGCCAAGCGCCAATAGGGAGCCTGCATGCCCACCGTTCTCATCACTGGGGCCAATCGTGGGATCGGCCTGGAGCTCGCCCGTCAATATGCGGCGGCGGGATGGGATGTCATCGGCTGCTGTCGCAAGCCGAAGGAGGCCAATGATCTCAAAGCCCTGAAGGGCAAGATCGAGATCAAGGCGCTCGACGTCGCAAAGCCCGCCTCAATCGCGAAGCTCGCCGCGGCACTCAAAGGCCGCGCCATAGACGTGCTGCTCAACAATGCCGGCATCCTCGGGCGTCGCGCTGGCTTCGGCAAGGCCGACAGCAAGGAGTTCCTCGCCGTAATGCAGGTCAATGCGCTGGGACCGCTCCTCATGACGGAGAGTTTCTGGCCGCTGGTCAAGCGCAGCAAGGAAAAGAAG
>CAZUAL010000063.1:3656-15287 GCA_964618305.1 uncultured Dongia sp.
CCTCCGGCATGGGTTCTATCGCGAGTGGTGCCAATGGCGGCTCTTACGCCTACCGGAGCTCGAAGGCGGCGCTCAACATGGTGATGAAGAATCTCGGCAATGATCTCGGCGGGAAGGGCATCATCACCGCCGCCATCAGCCCCGGCTGGGTCCGGACCGACATGGGCGGCAAGAGTGCCCCGCTTGCGGTCAAGGACAGTGCCGCCGGCATCATCCAGGTGATCGCCGGTCTCGACTCGCCGAAATCCGGCGGCTTCTTCAATTACGATGGCGATTCCATTCCCTGGTGACAATCATGACCGCCGGTCCCATCGAGTTCTATTTCGATTTCTCCTCACCTTATGGCTATCTCGCCGCGCATCGGGTCGAGGAAGTGGGTGAGGCTTTCGGGCGGAAGATCCTGTGGCGGCCGATCCTTCTCGGCGTCGTCTTCAAGGCAAGCGGACAGACGCCGCTGGTGAGCCAGCCATTACGCGGACCTTATCACAAGCATGATCTCATGCGCACGGCGCGGCGCTTGAAGCTGCCGTTCCAGCTGCCTGATGGATTTCCAATGGCAACGATCGCTGCCGCGCGCGCCTTCTATGCGCTGGAAACGCGTTCGCCCGATGATGCCAAGAAGCTGGCGCTGGCCCTGTTCGACGCCGCATTCCAGCAGGGGATCAACATCAGCAGCCGCGAAACCGTGCTCGGCATCGCCGAGAAGAACGGTTTCGACCGCACGGTGATCGCGGCCGGCATCGAGGATGAAGCCGTCAAGGAGCGGCTGAAGGCCGAGACTGACGGCGCCATCGCCCGCAACATATTCGGTTCCCCCTTCTTCGTCGTCGACGGCGAGATGTTCTGGGGCAACGATCGCATTCCCGATCTCAAGGACCGGCTCGCAACCGGCGGCTGGTAAAGATCACAGGACAGGAAGACATCATGCTCGACCAATCGCTTGCATCGGACATTCTCGGCGCCGTGAACGCCGGCTTCGACGCCCAGGTGAAGGAGACGGCGGCGCTGACGGAACTGCCGTCCCTGCGCGGCCAGGAGGCGACGGCGCAGGATTTCATGGCCGAACGGTACCGCGCACGCGGTCTCTCCGTCGATCAGTGGAAGATCAGTGTCGATGACATCCAGCATCTCCCTGGCTTCTCGCCGGTCGCGATCTCCTACGACAACGCCTTCAACGTGGTGGGTACGCATCGGCCGCGCGACGTGAAGGGGCGCTCCCTCATCCTCAATGGCCATATCGACGTCGTGCCCACGGGTCCGCATGATCTTTGGACCCGCCCGCCCTTCGACGCCTATATCGACGGTGACTGGCTCTATGGTCGCGGCTCGGGCGACATGAAGGCGGGTCTTTATGCCTGCCTCGCCGCTTTTGACGCGCTGGATCGACTGGGGCTGCGCCCCGCGGCCCCGGTGCATCTGCAATCGGTCGTCGAGGAGGAATGCACGGGCAATGGTGCGCTGGCCTGCCTGCAGCGCGGCTACAAGGCCGATGCCGCCATCATCCCCGAGCCGATGGGGGATTCGCTCCTGAAGGCGCAGCTCGGCGTCATGTGGTTCCAGGTGAAGCTGCGCGGCAAGCCCGTGCACGTGGCCTATGCCGGGACGGGCTCCAACGCCATCGAAGCCGCCTTTCCAATCATCCAGGCGCTGCATCAGCTGGAGGAACGCTGGAACAAGGACCGGCACGAAATCTGGGGCGAGCATAAGCACCCGATCAATTTCGTCGCATCCAAGATCGAAGGCGGCGACTGGACCTCAAGTGTCCCGGCCTGGTGCACCTTTGATATGCGCATTTCATTCTATCCCGGCATGGAACTGGCGCGCGTGCGCCAGGATGTCGAGGATACGGTGCGCGCCGCGGCGTCCGGCCATTCCTACCTTGCCAACAATCCGCCGCAGGTGGTCTATCACGGCTTCCAGGCTGAACCCTATGTGCTGAAGAACGGCGACGCTGCCATCGCCTGCCTCGAAGGCGCGCACCGCCTCGCCTTCAATGCCGAGCTGCCCAAGGTCGCGACGACCGCCACCACCGATGCACGGTTCTTCGGCCTCTATGCCGACACGCCGGCTCTCGTCTACGGCCCGCTCTCGGAAGACATTCACGGCTTCGACGAACGCGTCTCGCTCTCATCCTTGAAGAAGATCACCCAAGGCATCGCCCTCTTCATGGCCGATTGGTGCGGCGTGGAGAAGAGGTGAGGCGCTTCAAAGGACGGAATTGGAAACTCGCCACCCTCCGGCATCACCGAGGAGTGGCGCGTTGCGTGGTCGGCAAGGCGACGTGCCGGCCTTACGGCAGCAGGATATAGGTCTTCCGTACCGTCTCGTGGATCTCCCAGACGCCGAGGCTTTCGGCGGGGAAATAGAGGGCGTCGCCGGCGTTGATCTCAATCACCTGGCCGTTCTTGGCGTGGAAGGTGGCGCGGCCGCTGATGAAGTGGGCGAATTCCGCCTTGCGGATCTGGCGGTTCCATTTGCCGGGCGAGCATTCCCAGATGCCGAAATCGGGCTCTTTGCCCTTTTCGGTCGGCGAGACGCCGCGCAATTGCGCAACCGGTTCACCGAGCGGTTCCGCGACCTTGCCCCAATCTTCGAGGGCCGCCGAGGGAAGGCCGGCGGTGTTGGCAAGGCGCTTGATCATCTTGGGTACTCCTGGGTGCGATTAATTCGATGGAATTCGGATGATGGGATCAGGGATGTTCCGGGATGGCCTGAAAGGCCATCGCCTCGGCAAGCGCCGCATTGAGCTCGGTGCTGGACATCTCGGCCTTGTACTTGTCCCGGAGGCCGTTGACGTTCTTGATTTCCTTCGGGTCCTTGAGCTGCTGCGAGGCGATGGTCAGCCAGACGGCCCGCCCTGGCCCATCGCATCCATGATGGCAAGGCCCAGCATGGCGTCCGGCGAGCCCTGCCGGGCGGCTCGGCCGTACCATTGCCGCGCCAGGCCGAAATCGGCGGGACCCGCCCAGCCATATTGATAATAGCCGGCGAGCTTGTACTGCGCGATCGGATCACCCTGCGGCGCCAGTTCCTTGAGCTTCAGATAGGCGCCGACCTTGTCGCCCTCAAACTCCATCTTCATGACCTGCTGGAGGTCTTCTGGCGTCGCCAGGGCAAAATCGGGAGCAAGGGAGAGCGTGGCGGCGCTGATCGCGGCCGCGAGCATGGGGGCAATGAATCGGATCCTGAGCATGGGGCGGAGAATTGCCGATCTTCCGCCCAGGCGCAACTGGCGCCAGATGTCAGGTTACCAGATCCGGAATCATTCGTGATCCGGGTCACATTTGCCGGGTAGGCGGCCATCACTAGGCAAAATCATCCCGCCCCGATCCATCGCCTAATGCGAAGGAGCGGGTCCGGACACGGGGGTGGGCCGGAAACCGGCCCGTCCGCCGTGTTCAGTTCGTCTTGCGACTCTTGGTAAACTCATCCTGCTGGATGCTCGCGACCAAATCCTGCACAAACTCGGCCGTCGTCTCCTTGCCATGCTTGGCGACAAGGGCGAACAGGGCAGCCGAGATCGACATCGTGCCGATCGTGTCGAAAGGAACGCCGCGATTGTAGGCGTCTTCCCAGAAGTCATTGAACATATCGAAGCAGAGCTTGCGCTGCTCCTCGTCGGTGACGGGCGGGTTGCCAGTCGTTTCCCGCTTTGACACTGCGATCTCCATAGCCATCTCCTCAATCGGTAGATCGGGCTGAACTCAGCAAACCCCGTGCCATGACTGTTTCATGACTGCATTTAGGGGGTCGGGCCGCCTATCCGCCGAGTCGTAGTGTGGATTAGAAGCCTTGGGTCATGACAAGGACTTAACGGCCGACCGCAAAATGGAAGGGGCCCGGCAAAAAATGCCGAGCCCCTTCCGTGAAAGGCGGGAAAGCGGCGGCGACTACTTCAAATAGTCGGCCCGCTCATGAACCTCGATCAAGGTCGGGCCGTCGGCCTTGAAGGCGGCTTTGATGGCTTCCTGCATTTCGGCAAGACTGCCCGGCCGGACGGCCCGGGCGTGGAACGATTTGGCAAGCGCCTGGTAATCCGGGTTCTTCGGCTTGACGCCCAGTTCAGGGATGTCGAGTTCCACCATGTCCTTGGCGATCTGGCCGAAGGCGTCGTTGTTCCAGACCAGGATCGGGATGGGCAGGGATTGTTCGACTGCCGTACCCAGATCCTGCACCGTGAACATGAAGCCGCCATCGCCGGCCACCGCGATGACCGGGCGGTCCGGGCAGGCGATCTTGGCGCCGATCGCGGCCGGCAGCGCATAGCCCAGGGTCCCGAAACCGCAGGGATGGAACCAGCAGCGGGGCTGCTCGCAGGGAAAGGTGAAATTGGCCGTATAGGCGATCTGGGTCATGTCGGTGACGATGATCGCATCCTGCGGCAGGGCGGCGCGCAAGGCGTCGAGCACCTTCACATGCTTTTGCTGCAGCGGCGTGAGGTTGGTGCGCGACGCCTTGCGGATAGTGGCGGCCGTGTCGAGATCCGCCTTGCGGCCGCCCTTGATGGCGCTGGTAAGGGCCGCGAGGGTGGGGCCGGCATCGGCCTGGATACCGATCGTTGGCGTGTAGTCGCGGGCAATGGTTGCGGCATCGAGATCGACGCGGATGAGCTTGCCGTTCAGGGTCAGCATGTCGACCCAGGAATCAGTCTCCGCCATTTCGGTCCCGACCGCGATGACGAGATCGGCATCGGTGAGGAGCTTTTGCATGGGCGGCAGGACCAGCGTCGACCCCATCGATTGCGGATGGCTGTCGGGCAGCACGCCCTTGCCGGCCGTCGTGGTCACGCAAAGAACGCCGGACTTCTCGACGAAGGCCTTCACCTCGGCGGCATAATCCACCGTGCCGCCGCCGACGATGAGGATTGGGTTCTTGGCATTGTCGATGAGGGTGGCGGCGGCGGCGATATCCTCGGCCTTCGCTTTCGGCCGCTCAGCCTTGAGGCGCTTGGGCTGGCCGATGTCGGCGGTCGTGGCCAGCATGTCGAGCGGGAACTCCAGCACCACGGGGCGGGGCCGGCCTGTTTCGAACAGCTTGAAGGCATCGGCGACGGCGCCCGGCAGTTCGGCGGCATTCTTCACCGTGCGCGCAAAGCCTGTGAGCGGGGCGATGGAGGCGCGCTGGTCCGTGATCTCATGCAGGCGCCCGCGGCCCTTGCCGAGATCGGCATTGGCGTTGACGCTGCAGATGACGAGAACGGGCACGGAATCCGAGAAGGCCTGGCCGATCGGCGTCGCCGCGTTCATCAGGCCCGGCCCGGTGATCAGGCAGGCAACGCCCGGCTTGCCCGAGGCACGGGCATAGCCGTCGGCCATGAAGCCCGCACCCTGTTCGTGGCGCACGCCGATATGGCGCATCTTGCGGTCGGCAAGACCGCGATAGAGATCCAGCGTGTGAACACCGGGAATGCCGAAGACGGTATCGACGCCGTAGGTTTCGAGCAATGCGACCGCGGCGTGACCGCCGATCTGGTTGCCTTTCTGCTGCGCACTCATGATCACCCCTGAATCCGTTGCGGCGCCCGAAGAATATAGGCAGCCAATGTGGCGCGAACTCTAGCCGATCGCACCTGTATGCAGCAATAGACGGCGGCGCCGCTTTCCGGCTAGAAATGGCCGCTCAGAGGTGTAATCCCATGGATCTGCTGCAACAACTTGCCGCCATCATCCTGCCGGTGCTGGTGGTGCCCATGATCGGCTATATCTGGGCCAAATCCGGCAACACTTTCGACAACCGGTTCGTCACGCAATTGGTGACAAATATCGGCACGCCGGCACTGGTGGCCGACGCCCTGACGCGCATTCACGTCGAAACGTCGGCGCTTGTCGAGATGGCGGGTCTTACCGCCCTGTGCTTTGCTGGCTTCCTGCTTCTCGGCCTGATCGTTCTCAAGGTGATGAAGCTGCCGGCCCATTCTTATCTGCCGGCATTGGTGTTCCCCAACACGGGCAATATGGGCCTGCCTCTGGCGCTCTTCGCCTTCGGCAATGAAGGCCTTGCCTTCGCCGTGGTCTTTTTTGCGATTTCCATCACCGCGCAATTTACCATCGGCGTTTCGCTCGCCTCGGGCAGCTTCAGTGTCATGCGCCTCTTGCGTATGCCGCTCATCTACGCCGTCATATTTGCGCTGCTGGTTCTCTCCTTCGGCTGGCACCTGCCGCTCTATGTCAGTAACACGCTGCAATTGCTGGGCGGCGTCACGATCCCGCTGATGCTGTTGGCGCTCGGCGTGTCGCTCGCACAGCTGCGCGTGACGCGCCTGCCGCGCAATCTACTGCTGTCGGTCACGCGCCTGGGTGGCGGCGTCGCGATCGGCTTTCTTGTCGGGCGTTTCATTGGAACATCGGAACTGGCGACCGGCGTCCTGATGATCCAGAGCGCGATGCCGGTCGCCGTCTTCAACTATCTCTTCGCGCAATATTACAGCCGCGAACCCGCCGACGTCGCCTCGATGGTCGTCATCACGACCGCCTTGTCGTTCGTCACGCTGCCGATCCTGCTCTATTTCGTCATTTAGGGAACAGCCATGCGCATCGTTACCGACTATCCGCACAAGGTCCGCCATATCGAGAACATCTGGATCCCGCTTCCCGATGGCGTGCACCTTGCCGCGCGCATGTGGCTGCCGGAGGATGCAGACAGCAACCCCGTGCCGGCGATCATCGAATGCGTGCCCTACCGCAAGCGCGACGGTCTGCGCTACCGCGACGACGAAATGCATCCCTATACGGCCGGCCACGGCTATGCGGTGCTCCGCATCGACCTGCGCGGGACGGGCGAATCCGAAGGCCTGCCAGATGACGAATACACGGTGGCGGAACAGGACGATATCGTCGCTGCCATCGCCTGGATCGCCGCGCAAAAATGGTGCACCGGCAAGCTCGGCATGATGGGCATCTCCTGGGGCGGGTTCAATTCGCTGCAGGTGGCGGCGAGACGCCCGGAGGCGCTGAAGGCCATCATCACGGTGGATTCGACCGACGATCGCTACAATGACGATGTCCACTACATGCAGGGCGTGCTGCTGCACGACAATTTCTCCTGGGCCTCGGCCATGTACGCCTATGCCAATCTGCCGCCCGATCCGGAACTGGTCGGCGCGCGCTGGCGCGAGATGTGGCTGGAGCGGCTCCGGCACTACAAGTTTCCGTTCCGCATCTGGGGCGGCCACCAGAATCGCGATGCCTATTGGCGTCATGGGTCGGTGAAGGAGGATTACGGCGCCATCACCTGCGCGGTGCTCGCGATCGGCGGCTGGGAGGATGGCTATTCCAACACCGTGCCGCGCCTCTGCGCGCATCTCAAAGGACCCGTCAAAGGCTGGATCGGGCCCTGGGGGCATGCCTATCCGCACAACGCCCTGCCGGGGCCGGCGGCCGGCTTCCTGCAGGAAGGCTTGCGCTGGTGGGATCAATGGCTCAAGGGCAAGGAGACGGGGGTCAAGCAGGATCCGCGGATCATCGCCTGGATGAACGATTCCTACGCGCCGGACCCGTGTGCCTTGGTGCGGCCCGGCCGGTGGATTGCCGAGAGCCAATGGCCGAGCCCGCGGATCAAGACCGAAGTCGTGAAATTCGGCCGCTATTCGCTCGGCCACGATACGGGCTCGCACGAGCTCAAGATCAAGTCGCCGCAGACCTGCGGCCTGTCATCGGTCGAATGGTGCTCCTATGGCGGCAGCGATGGCGATTATGCGGCCGAGCAGGCGGGTGACGACGGCATGTCGCTCTGCTTCGACGGTCTGCCGCTCGCCGAGCGCCTCGAGATTTTCGGCCAGCCCATGGTGGAGCTTGCCTTTGCGGTCGACAAGCCGGTGGCACGCGTGGCGGTGCGCCTCAACGACGTGTCGCCGGAAGGAAGCTCGACCCGCGTCACCTTCTGCGTCTTCAGCCTTAACCACAAGGACGACCAGGAGCACCCGAAAGATCTTGTGCCGGGCCAACGCTACACGGCGCGCATTCCGCTCAATTACATCGCCCATGCCTTCCTGCCCGGGCACAAGCTGCGCGTTGCAATTTCGACCAATTACTGGCCGATGATGATGCCGGCGCCGGAAGAGGCGACGCTGACCCTCTTTACTGAGGGTTGCCATCTGGAACTCCCCGTCCGCCCCAATGCGGCGCCCGAGCCCGACTTCACCCTGGCGGCGCCAGAAAAGGCGCCACACGCCCCGGGCCACGTCACCCGCGAAGGCTCCTCTAAACGTGAAGCGCGGATCGACATCGCTACGGGCGCCATCACGCTCGTCAACCATAAGGATGCCGGTGGCTATTTCTTCAGCGAGATCGGTGTCATTTCCGACTGCAAGGCCATTGAGACCTACAGCATCCGGCCCGGCGATCCTTTGAGCTATCGATGCGAGATCAGCTACGAGCAGATGCTGAAAGGGCCGGATTGGCAGGCGCGCACGGTCAGCGTCACGACGCTGCAGGCGCATGCGAAGCATTTCCGTATCAGCGCGCGTATCGACGCCTATGACGACAAAACGCGCATCTTCAGCGACGAGGAAGCATACGACCTTCCCCGCGACTATTGCTGACGGGGCTATTGCTGGAGCGGGATGGTGACGTTCTCGGCGCTTTCGCCGAAACTGTCCATGAGCGCCGGCAGCATTTCACGGAGGGCGTTCGCGGGGTCGATGCTGGCATCGGCCCGCTCGGCCGACCCGCGCCAGACGAAATGCCCGCTGCCGCGATCATAGACGCTGACGCTGACGCGGAACGTGCGGTCCGTCCGGTTCAGTGGATCGGTGGGATTGAGGAGCGTGCTCCCTTCCGTGCTGAAAAGGGCGGCGTTCTTCGGATCGCGCTTCTTGGCGTTGACGTCGCTCACCGACTGGTCGGCATTGAGGCGGGAGACCAATTGCGTGGCGATGGTCAGAACCAGATTCCCGTCGCCGCCGATTTGGTAGCCGCGCCCGGCAAGGTCGGCATCGATCTGCCGCCAGGCGTCATCATCCATCTGGCTCTGGGTTTCCGGCTGGGTTTCAATGAGGGCGCCGGGCGGGATCGGCTGGTAGGACACCGCATTGATCGTGGCGCTGCTTTCCACCTTGGCGTCGGACTGGGCCCAGGCTGACCGCGCCTGAATCCAGGCGGGCAAGGCGAGGCCCACGGCCAGGAAGCCGGCCAGGGCGGCAAGACGCATGCGGGCGATCTTCATTCAGCCAATCCTTGCAAGGGGTTTCGGCAATCCTCCCGCGTGACATAGCGGAATCCGGCCCACTCTGACAACAAGCGGCAATTGCTTTAAGTTCCCGATATCGACATCATAAGACCGATCGGCGGCTGGCTCCCATGTCCGTTTGGCATGGCTCGCTGCCTGAAAATGGAAGGGAGTTGCAGGGAATGTCCTCCGTTCAGATGCTCGCCGACAAGGAAGCGGCGCCGGCCGGGTTGCTGGTCAACCGCAAGCACATCCCCTTCGAACTCGACGGCGGCGTGGCGGCCCGGGCGCGAATCGGTCTCATCATCCTCGCGACCGATCACACACTGGAATACGAGTTCCGCAAGATCTTCACCATGCCGGGTGTCGCCCTCTACGGCACGCGCATCCGCAACGCGGCTGAGATCAATCCGACCACCCTCGCCGCCATGGAGGCCGGGCTCTCGGCCGCGGCCGACGTGATCCTGCCCGGCATCCCGCTTGATGTCGTCGGCTATGGCTGCACCTCGGCCTCGGTCGTGATCGGTGAGGAAACAGTCTTCAAGCGCATCCACGAGACGCGGCCCGAGGCCAAATGCACGACGCCGATCACCGGCGGCATCCAGGGCTTGAAGGCGCTCGGCGCCAAGCGCATCGCGCTGCTCACTCCCTATATCGACAGCGTCAATGTGCGCTTCAAGACTTATATCGAGGCGCAAGGGCTCGAAGTGCCGGTGATCGGCTCCTTCAACCACGAGGACGATAACGAGGTCGCGCGCATCTCCACCCGCTCGATCTACAACGCAGCGCTGGAGCTCGGCCGGCACCCTTCCGTCGACGGCGTCTTCGTCTCCTGCACCAGCTTGCGCGTCGCCGAGATCGCCGAGAGCCTCGAATGCGAACTCGGCAAGCCCGTCACCTCCTCCAACCATGCCATGGCCTGGCACTGTCTCCGCCTCGCCGGCGTGACGGAGCCCATTGAAGGCTGGGGCCGGCTGTTCCGGGTGTGACTGTGCGGGCGCTGTTGCTAATAGCTGCTGCCTCTGTGCTTGCTGCCTTTGTGAGCTCTGCGGTGGCAGAAGAAGTGAGTCTATGGCCGGATCAAAGCGCCAGTTGCACACCAGGCGTCGAATATGAGTCGCAGGAACAAATGCTACATTTCCGCCACGGAGCAGCGGAGCCAACGGACTGTCCTTGGTCTCAATCAACCGTTGCTGTGGCACTCGATGAGGCGCTGGCGGAGCAGGGGTCGAATCGAGAGCTTCGATTGGTTTTCCTCGGTCGCCTTGAAGACTATGAGTGGCTGTCAAAATTGGTGACCGAACAGGCGATCGCTGTCAGCGGGCCGACAGGAGCGTGGCTTGCCAACAAAGGGCACGCGCGTGACGGCGATGACAATGCTTTTGTTGCTGAGATTCTGGCGCGGCATAGGCCGACCCCGGCCGCGGGCGGCGAGGGTGTCGGCGGTCTGCTCGCGCCATTTGTTTGGGTGCTGCCGAGGTACGGATATAAAATCGATGGCGTATCGGTTGAAAAGGTCATGTCGAAAGGAATTGATGGCCGGCCTGGAATTTTCCCCTACGACGCGCTGGTCTACTTACGTATCGCCCGCAAGGGGTGAATAGGGGCTAGCCAACCGATTGGCGGTCAATATCGGCTGAAAAGGAAGGGTTCGGCGTCGATCTCCGGCTTTCTTCCCATCATCTGATCGACGAGGATGCGGGACGAGCCGCAGGCCATCGTCCAGCCCATATGACCGTGGCCAGCATTGAGCCACAGATTGGCGATGGGCGAGGGGCCCATGATCGGCGGGCCGTCGGGCGTCATGGGGCGCAGGCAAGCCCAGTAATCCGGCCGGTCATAGAGCGCGGCCTTCGGGAAGAGCTCCCGCGCCACGCGTAGCATGTGGGCGAAGTTCCCCGGTTCGAACTCGGTATCGTAGCCGGCGAAATCGGCGGTGGCGGTCAGGCGCAGCCGGTCGCCGAGGCGCGAGAAGGCAACCAGATGTTCCTCGTGCACGCCGCCGATCGTCGGCGCGTCATTGGGATCGGCCACCGGCAGCGTCACCGAATAGCCCTTCACCGGGAAGATCGGCAGGTCGATTCCGATCTTGCGGGAAAGCAGCGGGGCATAGGATCCCATCGCCATCACATATTGATCCGCCGTCACGCTGCCTTTGTCGGTGACGACATCGACGATGCGCTTGCCATGGACGTTGATGGCGTTGATCGTCTCAGCAAAGCGGAAGGTGACGCCCAGCGCCTTGGCGCGCTCCGCCAGCCCCAGCGTGAACTTGCGCGCATCCCCCGATTCATCGCCCGGCGTGTGCATGCCGCCGGCAAGCTTGTCCTTGGCGTATTTGAGGCCGGGTTCCAGCGCCACCAGCTGGTCGGGGTCGAGGAAGTTCATCTCGACCCCCTGTTCCATCAGGAAGCGCATGCTCTCCTTGCCGGCGCGATAGGCCGCAGGATCGCTGTAGAGATAGAT
>CAZUAL010000064.1:0-15147 GCA_964618305.1 uncultured Dongia sp.
GTTCGATCCCGCTTGGGTCCACCAAATGGAAACCCCCGCAGCGAGCACTCGCGCGGGGGTTTTTCATTTGCAGCGCATAAGGCCGGACTCAGCCGGCGCGGATGCGATCCACGAAGCGGCTGATCTCGGAACGCATCACATCGGCCTGGTGGGAGAGGTCGGAAGCCGCACCAAGCAGGCCACCGGCAAGGCGACCCGATTCCGTGAGCGCGGTGGAGACGCCGGCAATGTTCTGCGAAACATCGCGCGTGCCATCCGCCGCCTGTTGGATCGAGCGGGAGATTTCGCGCGTGGCGGCACCCTGCTCTTCGACGGCTGCGGCGATGGTCGCCGCGATCTGATCGATGCGGCCGATCGTTTCCGTGATGCCGCGGATCGCCTGCACCGCGTCGCCGGTCGCGTTCTGGATGCTGGTGATTTGCCCAGTGATCTCCTCGGTCGCGCGCGCCGTCTGCGAGGCCAGGTTCTTCACCTCGGACGCAACGACCGCGAAGCCCTTGCCGGCGTCGCCCGCGCGCGCCGCTTCGATCGTGGCGTTGAGCGCGAGGAGGTTGGTCTGGTTGGCGATATCGCGGATCAGGTTGGCGACGTCGCCGATGCGCTGGCTGGCCTGCGCCAAGCCGTTGATCGTCTGGTCGGTCTGCTTGGCTTCAGTCACGGCTTGCGAGGCGATCGCGGTCGATTGCGAGACCTGCTGGCTGATTTCGCTGATCGATGCGCTGAGCTCCTCGGTCGCGGCCGCGACGGATTGCACGTTGTTGAAAGCCTGCTCGGATGCCGAGGCGACGATCGATGCCTGTCCGTTGGTCTGGTCGGTGTTGTCGGCCATCGACTGGGCGGAGGATTGCAGTTCGACCGCGGCGCCGGATACCTGGTTGACGACACCCTGGACCGAGCTTTCGAAATTGTCGGCAAGCTCCAGCATGGTCTGGCGTTTCTCTTCGCGCGCCTTCTCTTCCTGTGCCGCGCGCTCCGACGACATGCGCTCCATCTCAAGGGCATTGTCTTTGAAGACGGAAAGCGCGCGGGCAAGGGCGCCCATCTCGGCCTTGTTGTCCGTATCTTCGATCGAGATCGACTTGTCGCCGCCAGCCAAGCGCATCATTGCATCAGTCGTCCGGCCGATGGGGCGCGAAATGGAACGTGCGATGAAGAAGCTGATGATAACTGTCGCGATAAGGATGACCAGAATCACCGCGCCCATCTTCATCATCTGACTGTAGAAGATCCGGTTCACGTCATCGACATAGATGCCCGAGCCGATCACCCAGCCCCAGGGCATGTATCCTTTGACAAACGAGATTTTGGGCACCGGCACATCGGAGCCGGGCTGCGGCCACAGATATTCGACGAAGCCTTCGCCTTTTTCCTTCACGACTGCGTTCATTTCCGAGAAGAAGGCCTTGCCCGTCGAGTCTTTCAGATCCGCCAGGGTCGGTCGATCCATCAGCTTCTTGTTGATCGGATGCATGACCATCTTGTCGTCAAGGCTGTTGATCCAGAAATATTCCTTCTTGTCGTAGCGGAGTTGCTCGAGCGCCGCCTTGGCCTGCGCTTGGGCGTCTGCCTCCGGCATCTTTCCGGATTTGGCGAGCTCTCCGAAATAGGCAACGACGGCCTGTGCGGTTTCGACCACGTGCTGTGTCTTGACCTTGCGATCCTCAAACAGCGTGCCGCGCAAGTCGTAGCTGGCCTTGATGCCGATTGCGACCATGCTGACGATGGCGATGAGGTTCACACTAGGGCGCTGCCACTGAAAGTTTCCTTAAGGACACTAGGGCTTAACAAGCGTAAAATAGGCGCGCATTCATCACAAAGGCCAAGGTTAGGCAGATCGTCCTGCAAATCGCGACAGGTACGCGTCAGGACAATTCGTCGCGGTGGAGATCGCCGTAATCTTCGAGCGCCAAGCAGCGGTCGATCGGCGCCGCCGGATCGGGAGAAAGCGGCCAGATGCCGGCAAAAATGGCGTGCTGCACGCCTTCGCGCGTCGCGATCTCGGCCTCGGTAAAAAGAGGCGCGCGCGTCGCGATCACGCGCGCAAACCCTTCCAGAACCCTCTCCTGACCTTCCGGCGCGCTCCACGGCACCCGCCCCAGCGTGTGGCCCGTGATCTCGCCCCGGAAATCGACGATGCGCGTGCCGGCCAGGCGGTAACTGACCGTCAAAGGATCATGTGAAATGCCGGTGATGATGATGTTCGGCAACAGGTGCGTGATCTCCGCCGGGTCAATGACGGCCCAGCTCGGCAATGCGCCGCCATGGCACTTTGCCAGCCAATAGGCATGCAGATCGCGCACCAGCCGCGATGGAATGCTGTCGATATCCGTAGCCCGCCTGATGACGCGGTGCCCCGTCAGCCTCCGCATCCCATGGAAGCTGTGGTCCAAGGCGGCGCCTCAGGGAACGAGCAATAGGGCGGCGTCGCGGTGGCCCTTGTACTCGGCGATCTGTTGCGGAATGCCCCCGCGATACATCTTGGCCTTCTTATTGGCGCCATGCTTCAGAAGCGTTTTGATCGCATCAATGGCGCCGGCTTCGGCCGCATGGTGCAGCGGCGTGAAGCGCGTGCGGTTTTGCGATTCAATGTTGGCGCCGGCGGCGAGCAGCACTTCGATCACGTCGGCCTGGTTGTTGAGCGCCGCGTAGTTGAGGGCGCGGCGACCATTCTTGTTCTCTGTGAAGTCGATGCCTTCGATATCCGCGCCCGCGGCAAGCGCTGCCTTGACGCCCGCGACATCACCCTCCTGCGAGGCCTTCCACAGATCCTTGGTGGCCTGGCTTGCCGGCATGTCGGGGATCTCCAGCCGGCCCGGCGCGTCATTGGCACCGGCGGCGCCGCCCGGCCCGGCGCAGGCACCCAGCATCGGCCCGATGCCGGCCAGAAGGGCCGCACCCGAGATTTGCGCCAATACCGTGCGACGCGATTTCGTCACGCTCATGTCATTCCCCCCGAATATGCTTACGTTCTAATAGTTTAGCGCCACAAGACAGCAGCGCAAGAGAATTGAGGGGCAGGTCCGCCTTGATTCCTTAACTTAAGTTACTATCTCCTTGGACGAGGTGCCTGATGCAGTGGGCAGCAGTTGGTCCGCAAGGATTACTGTCCGCCGCCGGGGCCGATGGCTGGGTCGCCGCCTGTGCGGGACTTGGTCGCAAGAGTTTCTGGTATTTCGCTCGCTCGGAAGGAGGAGCCATGTCGCGCCTGTCGCTTTTCAATAGCCCGCTGCTGCTGGGCTTCGATCAATTCGAGCGAACGCTCGATCGCGTCGCCAAGGCCGGCGCCGAAGGTTACCCCCCTTACAATATCGAACAGATCGGCGAAAACAGGCTGCGGATCACGCTGGCGGTTGCCGGCTTCGCGCTCGACGATCTCGACATCCAGCTTGAGGACAATCAGCTGACCGTGCGCGGCAAGCAACAGGATGATCCGGCGCGCGTCTATCTCTATCGCGGCATCGCGGCGCGCCAATTCCAGCGCAGCTTCGTGCTCGCCGAGGGCATCGAAGTGACCGGTGCCTCACTCGACAACGGCCTGCTCTCGATCGATCTCGACAGGCCCAGGATTGAAGCCCAAGTCCGGACGGTGCCGATCCGCGGTGCGCGGGGCCAGGCAGGGTCCGACGGCGCGGGCAACAGCCGGCAGGAAGCACGCGTCAATGTCGATGGCGGCAGCGTGCGCAAGGAGTAACCGATATGGCCAAGACCTCGCTCAAGACTGAAAGCAAGACCCACCCGGCGGTGACGCGCCAGCAGCTTCTGGCGCTGGGCCTCAATGACGTGGCCTATGTGCGCAACGTGGAAGTCGATGGCGGCACCGCCTTCGCAATTTTCGCCGCCAATGGACAGCAGCTGGCGGTTCTGCCGGATCGGGATGCCGCGGTCGCGGCGGTGTGGGAAAACGGCTTGGCGCCAGTTACGATCCACTGACACCATCCACCGATCTTTCGTACCGACCGGACGCAAATGGAAACGCCCCGCCAAAAGCGGGGCGTTTTGCATTCGATATTGACGATGGCTGGATCAGGCGGCGTGCGAGTGCGCCCGGTCCGTCAGCAGCGCATAGATCGCATCTGCTTCGCTGGTGCCGCGCAGCTTTTCGCAGATGGCGCGATCGCGCAGCAGGCGCGACACACGGGCCAGGGCCTTCAGGTGATCGGCGCCAGCACCTTCCGGCGCCACAAGCAGGAAAATGAGATCGACCGGCTGCTCGTCGATCGCGTCGAAATCGATCGGCGTCTCCAGGCGGCTGAAGAGGCCGAACATCTTCTTCGCGTCGGTGAGCTTGCCGTGCGGGATGGCGATGCCATTGCCGACACCGGTGGTGCCAAGGCGCTCGCGCTCCAGCAGCACGTCGAAAATGGCGCGCTCATGCAGACCCGAAAGCTCGGCCGCGCGACGCGCCATCTCCTGCAGCGCTTGCTTCTTGTTGCCGGCTTTGAGCTTGGCCAATACGTGATCGGGGCTTGCCAGCAGATCTTCGATTTCCATTTGTCCTGCCTCGTGCGGCGCCGCCGGTCAATGACATGACAAGCGGCGCCCGTTTGCAGCGCGCTAGCCGCGCGCCGCCGCTTCCTGGCCGGGATCGACCCAGCCGATATTGCCGTCATTGCGTCGATAGACCATGTTCAATCCGCCATGGGCGCGATTGTGAAACATCATGGCCTGCTGATTGGCGAGATCGAGGCGCATCACCGCCTCACCCACAGTGAGCGTCGGGATGGAGGTCTGGAGTTCCGCGACGATCGTTGGGTGATGCTGGGTATCGGCGCCGTTGACATGTTCCGGTTCGTCCATGCCTTCTGGTTCTTGCGCCAGCACGTAATATTGCGAACGGCGCTCTTCCGTCGCCGCGCGGTGATGGTCGCGCAGGCGTCGCTTGTAGCGACGGAGGCGTTTGGCCAGTGTCTCAGCAGCAAGGTCATAGGCACCATTGGCGGTCTCGGCGGCACCTTCTGATTGCAGCAGAATTCCCCGCCCGACATGGACGGAGATGTGCGCACTGAAATGGTGAGCCTCGCGCGACATTGTCACCGTGGCATCGATCGGGTTCGAGAAATACTTCCCGAAGATGCGATCGAGGCTGTCCGCGGCGCGCGTCTTCATCGCGTCGCCGATATCAATGTTCTTACCCTTCACGGTCAGGTTCATGGGCGTGTTCCTGCAAACTGGAACGGCGGAGGGAATATCAATTCACGTCTCGCCGAACTCACTGACACTTCGACCGCCGCAAGGACGCCCGTTCACCCGACTGGGCCGGCGCGTGCGATGTGGCGGTCACGATGATCCGCGACCCCTCGGGATCCCTCTAAGCGTCGCGCCGCCGGTCTCCATGGAGGGCCGGCGGCGCGGCCGGGACCATAGCGACCTTCATGGCGATGTCAACGGTCAGCGGACCGGGGCTGGGACCAGATTTCAAGGCCTCATGCTACCGGCGTTAACACCTCCTATTTTCCATGGCGGGCGTTAAGGAATCGCTGCGACCGACCGGTCTTTAGCCCGTACTAGAAATGATGTGGCCCCGATCAGGCCGAACGCAAGGCCTTCTCGCGGCGGCGCTGCACCGAAGATGATATCTTTAATGATTCCCGATACTTAGCAACAGTCCGGCGGGCGATGTCCACGCCCTGCGCCTGCAGAATCGTGACCAGCCGGTCATCGGACAGGATGTCACTGGCCGTTTCGGCATCAATCAATTCCTTGATCCGCTGCCGAACCGCCTCGGCCGAATGCGCCGCCTGCCCGTCGGCACCCTGGATGGCGGCGGTAAAGAAATAGCGCAGCTCGAATACACCGCGCTGTGTGGCCATGAACTTGTTCGTCGTAACACGGCTGACCGTGCTTTCGTGCATGCCGATCGCCTCGGCGATATCGCGGCGGATGAGCGGCTTCAGATGCTGCACGCCGTGCAGGAAGAACGCTTCCTGCTGGCGCACGATTTCACTGGCGACTTTGAGAATCGTCGTCGCGCGCTGATGCAAGGTCTTCACCAGCCAGTTGGCCGTCGCCAGCCGTTCGTTGAGATAATCGCGCTCCGTCTTGTTCTGCGTCTTGGGAAGAACGCGTGCGTGATACTGCTGATTGACGAGGAGGCGCGGCAATTGTTCGGAATTGAGCTCGACGGACCATGAGCCGTCGGGCCGCCGCCAGACCATGATGTCGGGCACGACGGCCTGCACATCCGCCTGCTCGAAACTGGCGCCGGGCTTCGGATTGAGCGCGCGGATTTCCGTCACCATGTCGGCAAGGTCTTCGGCATCGATGCCGCAGAGCTTCATCAGCTGGTGCCGGTCGTGCTTGGCCAGGAGTTCGAGATTGTCGAGCAGCGCCTGCATCGCGGGATCAAGGCGGTTGCGCTCCTTGAGCTGCAAGGCAAGGCATTCCGACAGCGAACGCGCGAAGACGCCGCACGGGTCGAATTGCTGCAGCTTGGCGAGCACGGCTTCGACTTCGCCTGGCTTGCAGCCCAGACGTTCGGCAAGACCAGCCAGATCACCGACGAGATAGCCCGCCTCGTCCAGCATGTCGATCAGCTGCAGGCCGATCATCCGCTCGGTCGGGTCCTGGATGTCGAGATAGAGCTGCCGCTCGAGATGCTCGCGCAGTGTCTCGGCCTTGGTCAGCGTCTGCTCGATGCCGAATTCGGATTCGCTGAAATCGGACCGCGCGCCACCCGAGCCCGCCGTCGACCAGTTCTCGGCAAAGCCGGCATCGCCTGCGCTCTCCGTTCCCCGATCGGCCCGCGGATCCTCCGCCGTGTTGTAGAGATTGTCATAGTCAGTATCGAGGGGCGATTGCCGGTCGCCGGCCATCGTCTCGCTGCTGACATATTCGCTGCTGTCCATCAGGCGATCGCTCGCCGGCGCTTCCGGTGCCTCGCTGGTCATCGCTTCCATGCTGGCCAGGCGGCCGCTTTCCTCGCCCAGGACCGCGCGCTCTTCCTCGCTGCGCTCCAGCAAGGGATTCTGCTCCAGCTCCTGCTCGATATAGGCAGCCAGTTCCTGGTTCGAAAGCTCAAGCAGCTTGATCGCCTGCTGAAGCTGCGGCGTCATCACCAGGCTTTGCGCCTGGCGCAAATCCATGCGCTGCGTTATCGCCATGGATCAAGCGTACTACAGGGAGAATCTTTCTCCAAGGTAAACGCGACGGACATCCTCGTCAGCCACGATATCGGCCGGCGTTCCTTCACGCAGGACCTCGCCTTCGTGCAGGATGTAGGCGCGGTCGACGATTTCCAGTGTGTCGCGGACATTGTGATCCGTGATCAGGACGCCGATGCCGCGGTCCTTGAGATGCGAAATGATATCGCGGATTTCGTTGACGGTGATGGGATCGATCCCCGCCAGCGGTTCGTCAAGCAGGATATAGCTGGGTCCGGTCGCCAGGGCACGGGCAATCTCCACGCGCCGCCGCTCACCGCCTGAAAGTGCCATCGCCGGCACCTTGCGCAGATGCGCGATCGAGAAATCGGCCAGAAGTTGATCGAGCTTCGCGGTCCGGGAAGCGGAATCGCGGTCGACCACCTCGAGAACGGCAAGGATATTGTCTTCGACGCTCATGCCGCGAAAGATCGATGCTTCCTGCGGCAGATAACCGATGCCGCCCCGCGCCCGCTCGAACATCGGCTGGTCGGTGACTTCGGAACCATCAAGAAAGATGGCCCCGGCATCGGCCTTGATGAGGCCGGTGATGATGTAGAAGCAGGTGGTCTTGCCGGCACCGTTGGGGCCCAGGAGCCCCACGGCCTCGCCGCGCTGCACGCCGATCGAAACGTCGCGCAGGACCGGCTTTTTCTTGTATTTCTTGCCGAGATGATAGGCGCACAGGCCCTGCATCTGGGTCGGATCCACAACGGTTCCGTTGACGACGAAACCGGCCTCTCCATTCACATGCCCATCCGCATGCGGCTGCGCGGCGCCATCGGCCATGGCAGCGCCCTCGCGGTCGTTATCGTCGGCGCCGTCGATCATTGACCCGTCGTACCCGTGGTGTTGCTCGCGGCCTTCGGCTTGATGAACGTGTGGACGCGCTGCCCGCCGCCCAGAATCCGGCTGACCTTGTTCTTGTTGTCGATCTCGGCGCGCTGCCCGCGATATTCGTTATCGCCGTCGACAATGCGCACGTCGCCAGTCATGAGCGCGATATCGGTATCCGGATTGTAGGCGAAGTGCTTGGCATAGATGGTCTGTCCATTGTTGAGGACCTTGACCTTGCCGTCCGCCTCGATCTGCGTAAGCTTGCTGTTGCCCTCGGCATCCTTGCCGAAATAGAGCGTCGCCTTGTCGCCCCAGATGCGCGTATCGCTGCGCACGACGGCTGCGTTGCCGACCGCCGTGATGGCGTTGCGCCCGGTCCAGTATTCGATGCGATCGCGCGCCGTCACCGTGTCATTGTCGCTGACGATCTTGAGGTTGCCGCCGGTCAGGAGCAGCAGCTTCTGCGTCGCGTCGTAATCGCCCTTGTCGCCATAACCCACGGAATTGCCGGAGGTCACCTTGACATTGCCGCTGGCCAGAATGCGATCGAAGGAACCTTCCTCGCCACCGGTATAGAAGACCAGCGTATCGGCGCCGATTGAGGAATTGCCCTGCTTGGCAACGGCATTGCCGCGGGCGGTATAAGTCTTTTCCTTGCTGCGCCACTCGATGCCCTGGTCGGCGCCAAGCTCGAAGGGCTGCGTATCGTCACCGAAATCCATGCCACCGGAGCTGGCGGCAACCGGCGCGACGGAAGCGTCCTGCGTCGAATCCTGAGCCGAAGCTTCGCCTGCGCAAGCCAGCGAAAGCATCATGGCCGCGCCGGCGAGAGCGCGCTTCAGTGCCGCGCTCGAATCCACGCCCAGAAATTCTGCGGTCATGGCAAATCCCCTCATTCGCCGGTTCCCTTCTCTTTCGGCAGGATCTTCAGCAGCGACTTCCCTTTGAAGATGACCGTCGCACCATCATCCATCATCTCGAAGCCTTCCGCCGTCAGCTGCCGCCGGTCATCGCTGCCGGAGACCGGCACCGAACCCGAAGCCGTATTGCTCTTCAGATCCATTGCCGCCTGCTCGGTCGAAAACACCAATCCGTTGTCGTGATAGACCGTCACGGTGCCGTTGAGGTCGACCTTGTCGAGCTTGCGGTCATAGCGGCCATGTTCCGCCGTGACGGCGATCCAGGTCTGCTCGGAAAGCTCGATCTCCGCCTGCGGCTCATCGAGATCGATGATGTCCTTGTTGTCCTTGGCCTCGGTGGCGCTCAAGGCCGTCACCGAGAAAGGCCGGTCTGTCTTGCTCTTTCCCTCGAAGGCGATGCCGCTCACCTTCATGCCGACATCGAGCTTCGGCATATCCTCGACGACGGGAATGGAAATGACGGTTTCGCTTTGATGCTTGTAATTGAGATAAGTCAGCAGACCGACGATGCCGATCGCGACGATAGGAAACCCGATCTTCAGCCACAGCAGCCGGTTACGCTTGCGGTTGAAGATGGCGCGCGGATCGGACAGCTTCGGCCCGACCAGCGTCGTCGGCGCCCTCAATTTGTCCATGAAATCGCGGATTGCCATGACCTTCGCTACCTCAAGCCACGCCGGCACGCAGGCAATCGTGCAGCCGGATGATGCCGAGCGGCTTCGCCCCGTCGACCACGAAGAGCGACGTGATCGACCGCTCGTTCATGATAAGCACCGCCTCCGCCGCCATCGCACCGGCGGTGATGGTCAGCGGATGCGCCGTCATCACATCCGTCACCTTCTGCTCCAGGAGGGCGGCACCCATGTGACGCCGCAAATCGCCGTCGGTGATGATGCCGACCAGATCGCCCTTGCCGTTGATCGCACCGACGCAGCCGAAGGTCTTCGACGTCATCTCGATGAGCGCCCGGCTCATCGGCGCTTCCTCGGCGATGAGCGGCACTTCTTTGTCGACATGCATCAGATCGCCGACGCGCATCAGCTTCTGGCCGAGCTTTCCGCCCGGATGCAGCTGATGGAAATCTTCCGCCGAAAAGCCCTTGCGGTCGAGGAGGCCCAGCGCCAGCGCGTCACCCAGTGCAAGCATCATCGTGGTCGAGGATGTGGGGGCAAGACCCAGAGCGCCGGCCTCGCCCATCGCGGGCAGCGCCAGCGTCACATCGGCGGCATTACCGAGCGTCGAATTGCGGCGCGAGGTGATGGCGATCAAGGGAATGCGCCAGCGGCGCGAATAGGTGATGAGATCGGCAAGCTCGGCCGTCTCGCCCGAATTGGACAGGGCCAGCACCGCGTCGGCGGCAGTGATCATGCCCATATCGCCATGGCTTGCTTCGGCCGGGTGGACGAACTGCGCCGGGGTGCCGGTCGACGCCATGGTCGCGGCGATCTTGCGCGCCACATGGCCCGACTTACCCATGCCGGTGACAACGACACGGCCGGTGACGTGGTGCAGGATGTCGAGCGTCTTGGCAACGAGGGCCCGGCCGTCGCCGGCCTCGAACGTCGCAAGAAGCTCAACCAGGGCTTCGCTCTCCTGCCGCAGGACCGTGAGCGCGGCGGCAAGGCCGGAATCGCCGGCAGCTTCTGGCGCTGCAACATTCGCCGCGCCCGCGCCGGTCACCCGGTTCGGCTGATTTCCCCCCGCAGACGAGGCGGTCGCTTGGCTCATTCTGGGCACCGAAGCCATTCTCAATTCGTAGAATCAGGAACTTACGGAGTTAAGAATTTTCCGTCAGGTGATCAAACTAGCGCCAAATGAAGGGCGAATCCACCAAGAGCGCGCCGGCTGCCCTAACTAGGGGCAGCGACTCTGCCTGTCAAGGAAAAGGCCCTAATTCCGCCAAGGGGTTAACCCGGAATGTCGCGCCCTGGCCCCTTCGGCCGGTCCGGTCAGTGGGCGAAGATGTCCGGGTCTTCGTATCCGAGCAGATCGAGGCGCGACCGGCTGGGCAGAAAGTCATAGCACGCCCTGGCCAGTTCGATCCGCCCTTCGCGCTGCAGTATGTCGTCGAACTTGTCCTTCAGCCGATGGAGATGCAGCACGTCGGAGGCGGCGTATTTCAACTGTTCATCGTTGAGCTGCGGCGCGCCCCAATCCGAGCTTTGCTGCTGCTTCGAGATCTCGACGCCGAGTAGTTCCTTGCAGAGATCCTTCAAACCATGCCGGTCAGTGAAGGTGCGCGTCAGCTTGGCGGCGATCTTGGTGCAATAGACCGGCCGGCAATCGATACCGAGATAGTGCCACAGCACCGCCAGGTCGAAGCGGGCGAAGTGGAAGATCTTCAGGACGGCCGGGTCTTCCAGCAGCGCTTGCAGGCGCGGCGCGCGGTGCGGGCGGTCCGGGCGGCAAAGGGGGATTTGAACCAGATGGCAGATGCCGTCGCCGGCGGAAAGCTGAACCAGGCACAGACGGTCGCGATGGGGATTAAGGCCCATCGTCTCGGTGTCGATGGCGACACTCTTCCCGAAGTCGAGGCCTTCCGGCAGGTCGCCCTGATGCAGGTGAATGGTCAATGAAGCCTCCCTTGGCCGGCCATGATTTCGGGCCGGACCTTCGGCCACTCCGGCCGGTCGCGCCGGATCGCTCGCCTCAATGCAGGAGGGTCTAAGCCCCCAACACGAAGCTGGAGTTTGGTGCCCAGGAGAAGACTCGAACTTCCACGGGTTGCCCCACAGGTACCTGAAACCTGCGCGTCTACCAATTCCGCCACCTGGGCAGGGGGCCGAAAGCCCGCGCATTCTCTTCAGGGGCTCCCGAAAGTCAACCCCGATATGACGACTTTCCAGGCTTTTTCCGAACCCGCCGGGAGATGCGTCCCGGCGGCGCCAAATCCGCCGATTCGATTGCCAAATCGCGGCTGCGCTCCCTATCCTGGAACGAAACCACTGAGCAGAGGTGATGCGATGGCGCGCGGATTGGTGACGGTCTTCGGCGGCTCGGGCTTCCTCGGCCGCTATATCGTACAGCGCCTGGCCCGCGCCGGCTGGCAGGTGCGGGTTGCCGTGCGCCGTCCGAACGAGGCGCTGTTCCTGAAGACCGCCGGCGATGTCGGCCAAGTGACGCCGGTTGCCGCGAACATCCGGGACGAGGCATCGGTCAAGGCGGCGGTCGCCGGCGCCGATGCGGTGGTCAATCTGGTGGGCATCCTCTACCAGTCCGGCCGGCAGAGCTTCGATGCCGTACAGGCCAAAGGCGCGGCGCGGGTCGCAGCGGCGGCGAAAGCGGCCGGTGCCCGGCGCTTCGTGCAGATGTCGGCGATCGGCGCCGACACGCAATCCGATTCTCTCTACGCGCGGAGCAAAGGCGAGGGCGAGCAGGCGGTGAAGCTTGCCTTTCCAGGGGCGACGATCCTGCGCCCTTCCATCGTCTTCGGGCCGGAGGATGATTTCTTCAACCGCTTTGCGCGCATGGCGCTGATGTCACCCGCCTTGCCGCTCATCGGCGGCGGTCACACGAAGTTCCAGCCGGTCTATGTGGATGACGTTGCGCATGCCGTCGAGCGCGCATTGGCGGATGCATCGACGGAAGGGAAGACCTATGAGCTCGGCGGCCCGCGCGCCTACAGCTTTCGCGCGCTGATGGAGATGCTGCTCAAAGGGATCGGGCGCTGCCGCCTGCTGGTGCCCCTCCCCTTTCCATTGGCAAAACTGAAAGCGTCGTTCCTGCAATTGCTGCCGATCAAGTTGCTCACCGTCGATCAGGTGCGCCTGCTTGAGCATGACAATGTGGTGAAGAGCGGCGCGCTCACCTTGTCGGATCTCGGCATTCAGCCGACCGCACTCGATGCGATCCTGCCAACTTACCTCGATCAGTACCGGCCCTTGGGTCACTACAGCAAAGTCTGAACAGGCCGAGAGCAAGGGAGCTCCGATGCGGTTCCTGGTTTTCCAACACATCGCCTGCGAGCATCCCGGCATCTTCCGCGATTTCCTGCAAAGCGACGGGATCGTTTACGACGCGGTCGAACTCGATGCGGGCGAAGCGATACCGCCGCTCGAACGCTATGATGCGCTCTGGGTCATGGGCGGACCGATGGATGTGTGGGAGGAAGATCAGCATCCCTGGCTGATCGCCGAGAAGAAAGCGATCCGCGAGGCTGTCGCTGATCGAAACATGCCCTATCTCGGCCTCTGTCTCGGTCATCAATTGCTGGGCGCGGCACTCGGCGGCACGGTCGGCAAGATGAAAGCGCCGGAAGTGGGCATCCTCGACATCGCGTTGACCGATGCGGGCCGGGGCGATCCGATCTTCGCCGGCATGGAGACGCGGCAGAAGGCGCTGCAATGGCATGGGGCAGAAGTGCAAACGGCACCGGAAGGCGCAATCATCCTCGCCACCTCGCCGCTCTGCCCCAATCAGGCGATGCGTATCGGCCGGCATGCCTACGGCCTGCAATATCACATGGAGCTCACCAGCCGCACCGTGCCGGAATGGGGCGAGGTGCCGGCCTATGCCTGCGCGCTCGACGCGACGCTGGGCGCGGGCGCCCTCCCCAGATTGCGCGATGAGGCCGCGGCACGGATGCCGGAATTCAACCGCGCCGCCAGGCAGCTCTATGACAATTGGATGGGTTTGGTGCGAACGCGGGCAATGGCGGCGCAATGATAATCGGGCGCCGCGACCGGATCTTGGGGATCCGGCAGCGACACCCGAGGTAGCCGCCCTGGCACAGGGGACGGCCGGCCGGACTCGGCTACCGCTCTTCAGTCGCCGGCGCCGCCCGTCGGGTTCAAAGAAAAATCAGATCTGGATGCCGGCTCAGGAACAGGTGCCCTGCCAGCTGCCGCCATAGATCGCCCACAAAAGGACGCCGCCAAGGGCGATCCGATAGATGACGAAAGGCAGGAAATTGGCCCGGCGCAGCCAGTACATCATGAAGGCGATGGCGAAGAAGCCGGTGACGGCGGAAAAGCAGGCCATCATCGCAGCGCGTTCCAGTTCGGCGACATTGCCGGTACTGAAGAGCTGATACCCTTTATAGAGCCCCGCCGCGGAAATGGTCGGGATCGAGAGCAGGAAGGAAAAGCGCGCCGCTTCCTTGCGCTCGTAACCAAGGAGGCGCGCCATGGTCATGGTGATGCCGGACCGGCTGGTGCCGGGAATGAAGGCCAGGCACTGGAAGATGCCGACCGCGAGCGCCGACCCGGCCGTCATGTGCTCGATCCGCCGCACGGTGAGACCCAGGCGGTCCGCGAGATAGAGCAGGATGCCGAAACCGATGAGCGTCACGGCGATGATGCGGTCGTCACGCAAGGCATCGCCCGCCCATTTGTCGAGCGCGAAACCGATGCCCAGCGCCGGCACCGAGGCGATGAGCAGCAGCCAGATGAGACGGGCGCGATTGTCCCGCTTGCCGCGCACCAGCTTGATGAAGCCGGCACCCATGCTGGTCACGTCGCGCCAGAAATAGACGAGAACGGCGACCAGGGTTCCGACATGGGCCGCCACGTCCAGGGTCAGCCCCTGGTCCGGCCAGCAGAACAGCTTGGGCACCAGGATGAGATGGCCCGAGGAGGAAATGGGCAGGAACTCGGTGATCCCCTGCACCATGGCGAGGACCAGGATGTCGATATTGGGCACGAAGCGGCTCTCTCCAGGGCGGTCGATCGGGCTGCCCCCATGCCGGGGACAGGCAGAGACTCAAGGGAATCAGTGCCTTGGCTTATAGCACGCGACCGAAATCCTGCCGATTGGATAATTGGTCTCAATTCGGACCTATTTGTCTGGTGTTCCGACCAATTTGCTGGCCATCGCTGCCTAATCTGTCCTTCCGGTCAAAAAATAAGTCACCGTATCTGTCCTAAATGGCGACTTTGTCATTGCTCTGACAAATCGAGGTGCTAATGTTCCTCGCCTTCGCGGGCGCGAAGGGGATCTGAAGAGGGGCGCCATGGCCGAGAAACTGCTGAAATTCGTGTCCGTCAGCCGGGCGATGCCGGAAAAGCGCCAGGCCGCCGAGCGGCGCGCCGATTTCGGCGAGATCTATACCGAGTTCGCGGCCAAGGCGGCGCAGGTGCAGGCCAGCCGCTGCTCGCAATGCGGCGTCCCCTTCTGTCAGGTGCATTGCCCGCTCAACAACAACATCCCCGACTGGCTGAAGCTGACCGCCGAGGGGCGGCTGGAGGAGGCCTACGAGATTTCGGCCGCCACCAACACCTTCCCGGAGATCTGCGGCCGCATCTGCCCGCAGG
>CAZUAL010000065.1:0-15117 GCA_964618305.1 uncultured Dongia sp.
ACAGCATGCCGCCGAAGCCGCCCTTCATCTGGCGCAACGCGACTTCATACCCCGGAAACGAGGGAAGCCCCGGATAGAGGACCGACGCGATGGCGGGATTCGCCGCCAGCCGCTCAGCGAGGGCAAGGGCGCTTGCCGCCTGCTGCCGCACGCGGGGAAAGAGCGAGCGCATGCCGCGCAGGAGCAGCCAGCTTTCGACGGAGCCAGGAATGGCACCGAGCTGGGCGCGGACGGCACAGATCCGCTGCCAGTATTCGTCTCGCCGCGCGGTCACCAGCGCGCCGGCGCAGAGGTCGGAGTGACCGTTGAGATATTTCGTCGCCGAATGCATCACGAGATCGGCGCCAAGGCTCAAGGGCTGCGTGAAAACCGGTGTCGCGACGGTCGAATCAACGGCAAGGCGCGCGCCGTTCTTGCGGGCGATCTCGGCGCAGGCGGCGATGTCGCTCACCGCCCACATGGGGTTGCCGGGTGTCTCGAGCCAGATGAGCTTCGTCCGCCCAGGCTTCACAGCGCGCGCCAGCGCCGCCAGATCCGTCGTGTCGGCAAGCGTCACCTCAAGCCCCCATTCGCGGGCGAAGGTCACAAGCCAGTTCCTGAGCGACCAATACATCAGCTCCGGTGCGATGACATGATCGCCCGGCCGCAGAGCCATGAAGACGGTGGTCGCCGCCGCCATGCCGGACGCGAAGATAGCGGCGGCATCGCCGCCTTCCAGTTTCGCAAGCAGCGCCTCGGCCTGGGCAAAGGCCGGATTCTCATCGCGGATGTAGGCACGCTCCGCGCCATATTCCGGCGAACGCTGGAAGGTGCTCGACATGTGGATGGGCGGCGTGACGGCCCGGGTCGTTTCGTCGATCCAGCCCAGGCCCTGGGCCGTGAGGCTCTCCGGCCGCCAATCGCGTCGTTCCATGATCCAGCGCTCCTTCCGTCATCGCCGCCTTGTTCTTTGGCGGCGATGACGGAGCTTGCGCGATCAGCGTTGCCTTCGGCAACGCCTCATTTGCTGGTTACGGCAGGGAAACCGCATAGACCGTGCCGCGATAGGGCGCATTGTCCTTGTCGTCGACGGCAGTCACGAACATGGTCTTGCCGTCGGCGCTGAAGGTCATGTTGGGCGCCGCCGGCGAAGGCACGTCGATCGTGCGCAAGAGCTTGCCAGCGGTATCGACCACCAGAATGCGCCCGGCGCTGTATTGGCCGACATAGAGGTTGCCGTCCGGCCCCAGCTTGATGCCGTCGGGATAGGCATCAACCGGCTGCTCCAGCTGTGTCAGGCGGATGAAGAGGCGCCGGTCGCTCAAGGTTCCATCCGCGCCGATCTTGAAGGTGATGACGCGGCCGGCTTCCGATTCATTGACATAGAGCAGCGATCCGTCGGCGGAGCGGGCGATGCCGTTGGCATAATGGAGATCGTCGGCAAGCGGGATCACCTTGCCCTCGGCGGTCAGGTGCAGGACGCGGCCGACGATCGGCCCGGCTTCCCACGGACCCGAGGTCGTGAAATAGACGCCGCCGGTACCGTCCGGTGTCGCATCATTGGGCCCGACCAGGGCGCCGCCGGCATCATCCTTGTCGTGGGCGGCGACGGTCTTGCCCTCGGCCGAGACAACGACCATCTGCCCGCTGTCATAGCAGGTGACGGCGAACTGGTCCCCCATCGGCACGATGGCCGACGGCCCGCACCCTTCCTGCGACCAGAAGACCGAATTCTCCTTCCCGTCCCAGCGCGTGACCTTGTGGTTGCCGTATTCGACATAGAGCAGGCTGCCGTCGGCGAGGATCGTGGGTCCTTCCGGAAAGCCGGCATTGTTGTTGATGATCTTCGGTTCGGCTGCAGCCGCGCCGGTGGCGACGAGCGCCAGAATGGCGGCGGCACTCAATCTAAAGGCTAAGCCAGTCATGCGTATCTCCCCTTTGGCATGGTGGGAGATCATTCTTCACCCGTGGGAGCGATGTCTCGAAATGCCCTTTCCTGATCGCGGGCATGAGGCTGGGTTATGCGGCTCTGAGATTGCCTCTCTGTCGCAGGCGGTCCAGCAGCTGGCCCAGGGTCGAGCCGGATGCCACCGACCGGTCGAACGAGCCACGCAGCATCAGGCCGTTACTGGCAATGACATTGAACGGAATGGCGATATCGACGCCTTCGATTTCCAGCAGCAGCTTTTGCGGCCGGCCGACATCAACTGCCGCTTCAAAAGCGGCGCCGCCACGCGACAGGTTGAGGATGTTGACCTTCACCCAATCCCCGGCGATCTGGGCGCGCCCGTTGAGAGGGCCCTGCAGCCGGTCGTCGGCCCGGCGGTCGACCTCGGCGCTCACGGTCCGGATGGAATGCACGACGGCATTCTGCAATTCTTGCACGACGCGATCGATTTCGTTCGACAGCTTGCTCACATCGTCGGCGCGCTGCTGGGCGCCGTCGGCCTGTCCCGACACTTCGTCGATCTGCCTGGTGACCGTGCCTGTTGCCTGCGCCGTCTCGCCGATGTTGCGCGAAATCTCCGCAGTGGCCGCCGCCTGCTCCTCGATCGCCGCGGCGATGCTTGCGGCAAAACCGTCGACCTGGCGGATCTGGTCGCCGATGCCCTTCACCGCATCCGACGTCGAGTCGGTCGCCTGCAGCACGCGCGCCACGGTGCGGGAGATTTCTTCCGTGCTGCGCGACGTTTGGGCCGCCAGGTTCTTCACCTCGTTGGCGACGACGGCAAATCCCTTGCCGGCCTCGCCGGCGCGCGCCGCCTCGATCGTCGCATTGAGGGCCAGCAGGTTGGTCTGGTTGGCGACCTCCTGGATGATGCCGGCGAACTGCGAAATCTGCTGCACGACCGAGGTCAGCTCCTTGATCGACTCGCTGGCCCGCTCGGTCGTCTCCACGGCCGCGCGGCTGACGCTCGCCGTCTGGCTTACCTGCGTGCTGATCTCGCGGATCGAGGCTGACAATTGCTCGGCTGACGCGGCCACGAGCTGGGCGTTGTTCAGAGCCTGCTGCGACGCCGCGCGCACCGAATGTGAGCGGTCGGTGACGGCGCTGACGGCTTCGTTCATGGTGCCGGTGGCGCCGGTCATGTCGCCGATGAGATTGGCGACCGACTTGACGGCGGCGCCGGTCTCCCGTTCGACTTTCTCGGCCATCTCCGTCATGGCGAGCGTGCGCTCGCGGTTGGCACGGATCGACAATTCCTCACGCTCCAATTCGCCGAATTCGACCTTGGAGACGAAAGTCTGCACGGCCTTCGCCAGTGTGCCGATTTCGTCCTGACGGTCGGTCCCCGGAATGTCGCCGACCTTCTGCCCGGCGGCGGCGCGCGATGTGATCGTCGCGATCCGGCCGACGATCCGCCCGACATGCACGACGGAGAGAATGGCGAGACCGGCGGCAATGAGGCCGATAATGGCCGGCACAAGCATCAGCTTGACGAGGAGGCCGATGAGATCCGTCTCCGCGCCGAGCGCATTCTTCTGCTCTGCCCCGGCACTCTCGATGAAGGCCTCCGTGGCAGCGGAGAGCGCGTCGACCGCGCCGGTGATCGCCTCCGCCGTGGCGTCGAACTGGCCCATGATCTTGTTGCCGCCCGCCGGACCGCTCTCCATATAGGCCTTCGCCATGGCGACACCCATGTCGTAATAGGGGCCGCTGGCCGCCTCGACCTTGTCGATCGCATCGATGATGTCGGCGCGGTTGAGATTGGCGGCGATCGAGCGCGCCCGTTCGATATCCTTGGCAAGGCCGGCCTTGAAGGCAGCCGCCTTGTCAAAGCCGTCATTCAGCCCGTCTTTGCCTTGCGTCGCCGAAATGTCGGTCAGCCATTGCTGAACCTGCACGACGTCGAAGCGTATGTCCTTGGTCACAGACAGCAGGGGCACCGCCTGCTCCAGCACCACCGCGCTTTGCGCGTTCGCGCGGTCGACGGCGGAGCTGATGCTGTTCAGAGCCCAGAGCCCACCGCCGATGGTCAGCGCGAAGGTCGCAACGAGCAGGGCAAGGGCCGCGAAGATCTCGACGCGGAAGTTCTTCAGCCTCTTCGTTAGCCGGTACCATTTGCTGTCCTTGACGACCCTTCCGTCCTCGATGGCAAGCCCCTTCGCCTCGCCCTTGCGGAAGGCGGCATAGATGCCGTCGGCGGCAGCCACTTCCTCGCGCGCCGGCCGGCTGCGGATCGAGAGATAGCCGACGATCTTGTCGCCCTGATAGACCGGCGAGACGTTGGCGCGCACCCAGTAGAAATCGCCGTTCTTGGCGCGGTTCTTGACGAGGCCCGACCAGGAATCGCCGCGCTTGCAGGCCTTCCACAAATCGGCGAAGGCGCCCTTGGGCATGTGCGGGTGCCGGACGATATTGTGCGGCTGGCCCATCAATTCCGCTTCTTCGTAGCCGCTCACATCCAGGAAGGCCTGGTTGACGAAGGTGATGCGCCCGCCGGCATCGGTCTTGGAGACAATCGGCCGGTCCGCATCCACCAGGATTTCGCGGTCTGTGATGGGTTCGTTAAGACGCATGCCGATCTCCCTTGAGGGCGAAGCACTGGTGCGACGAGGCGGACGAATTGAATGAATCCAACCTGCCTCGAATTGGCGAATTTTCGATTAAAATGAACAGGCAGACCTTGGTCTAAGTCCTGGAAGCGACAAGGTTTAATGGCACATCGGCCGAGCCGGGATTCCTATTGGACCTGGGTTCGCGGATTCTAGTCTTGCGCGTAGGACCGGGACTTGTGCCTGCAAGCATAGGCTGCGGCAAAATCGGCGCAGCGGCCAAGGAAAGCTGCCGCGCGGCATCGATTGTCGTAATGTGCGGAAGCGGAAAGAGATGGTGCCCCTGGCCGGACTCGAACCAGCACGCCTTTCGGCACCTGATTTTGAGTCAGGCGCGTCTACCAATTTCGCCACAGAGGCATCTCTTCGGCGACCGCGTGAAGTAGGCCGCGGTGCGGGCGGCATATTAGCCAAAGGCATTGGCTTGGCAAGCGATGCGGTGGGTGAATTGGGCGACGCGCCGCTTGGGCGCTTGGCGCCGATCCGGACCCGGATGCTGACCTCGATGTCTGACGGGGTCGCTGAATCCCAGCTTTCTTGCGGAAGGGTCCCAGATTTGCCACAGCGCTTTTACGATAAATTAACCAGCAATTCAGGTGCATTTTAGTCAACAAAACCTCACACTATATTGCTGAATTATCGTGATTTATCCGTGATAACGGGGTTTTTGTACCGATCCTCGCTGGACGTCGCTGGCAGGCAAAATTTATTGTTTTGGAAAGCCGCGTCTGAGTCGCGCCGGGGTTCTCCGTCACAGGGATCCCACGGTCGAGCAGGCAAGGGGGTGATGGCCGAAGCGATCCGGCCCAGGCGCCCAGCGGCATTCGGGAACACCGCGCCCTATGATGTCGGCGCGACGTGAAGAAGGGACGAAGTGTGGCAAGGTTGACCCAAGCCGATGTAACACGCTTGAGTGCGGACCCCACGCCTGCCCGCCGGGCAAGCACGATGCTGGCTGTCGCCAATGTCTATCAGGCCGGAGAGCTCTCGGCCGAAGAGCGCGACATCGCCAATTCCATCATCAACGCGGTTCTCCCCGAAGCCGAGCTCGATTATCGCCGGCGGCTTGCGGAAACGCTGAAGAACGCGCCCGGCCTTGACCGCGCCATCGCCCGCCGCCTGGCCGAGGACGTCATGGAAGTGGCGCGGCCGATCCTGGCCGAATGCCTTGCGCTCACCGACGAGGATCTCGTCGCCGTCATCGAACATCGCGGTGTCGAACATGCGCGCGTCGTGGCGACGCGGCCCATCCTTTCCGCCGCCGTGTCGACCGCCCTCATCAAGACCGACGACGAAATGGTCGTGATGCGCGTTGCCGCCAATGAGAACGCGGCCATTCCGACGCATGCCTATCACCGCATGCTCGACCGCTTCGCCGAGAACGCGAACGTCACCGACGCCGTGGCCCAGCGCCGCGCCCTGCCCATGGCGGTGGCCGAGCGCATGACCACCATGGTGACCGGCCGCGTGCTCGAGCGCATCATCGATAAGTACAATCTCGAGCCGGCGCGCGTTTCGGCGCTGATCGAGCATGGGCGCGAGAACATCCTGCTCACCTCCTTCGCGCCGGGCCAGCGCGCGGAAGAGATGCGCTCCCTCATCGACGCGCTGCACCAGAACGGGCTTTTGAGCTCGACCATCATCCTGCGCGCCTTCTGCCTCGGCAATTTCGCCTTCGTGCTGCCGGCCTTGAGCCTGATGGCGGGCATCCAGGTCAGCAACGTGCGTGCACTCCTCGGCGATGAGGGCGGCCGCGGCCCGCAGCAGCTCTTCGAGAAATGCAAGCTCGACCATCATTACCGCGAGCTCTTCCTGCAGCTCACCATGCTGGGGCGGCACGAGCGCGTGCGCCGTTTCGGCTTCGCGCCGGAAGGCTGGCGCACCAATGTGCGGCCGGTGCTTGACGACGTGATCGGCGAAGCCAATCCGGAGCAGGCCTTCGAGCAGCGCATCACGGAGGCGCTGTTGGCCTTGGCCGGCCGCCACGGCAACGACAATGGCGAGGCCGGGCCGGTCGGCAAGCGTGCCCTCGGCCGCTGACAGTCGGTCCGCGCACACCCCCTCACCGGAAAATGATCGCGGCCCTGCCGTGATCTCGCCGCAATCCAGCATCATATGACCGCCAAAGGCCGGTCGGCGCGCCCCCATTAGGGTCGCGCGTCCGCGCCGCGATCTGGTAAAAGGCGGCCATGAGCTCGGGCGATTCGCGGGAAGTCGAAGAAAAGAAAAGGAAATCGGGGCGCAGCTGGCGCCGCCGGCTTTTTTTCTTCACCCTCAAATGGGGTTTCGTCGGCGGCATCTGGGCGGGCTTCTTCGCCCTCATCTTCGTCGCCTGGTGCGCCTACGACCTCCCCGATGTCTCCAAGCTCAACGAGATCAAGCGCCGCGCCTCGGTGAGCCTCATCGCCGCCGACGGCAGCCTCATCGCCTCCTATGGCGATCTCTATGGCAGCGCCGCGGCCCTCAAAGATCTCCCGGCCTACCTGCCGCAGGCGGTCATCGCCACCGAGGATCGCCGCTTCTACAGCCATTTCGGCCTCGATCTCCGGGGCCTCGTGCGCGCGGTCTATGTCAACCTCACGCAAGGACGGCTGGTGCAGGGCGGCAGCTCGATCACCCAGCAGCTCGCCAAAAACATCTTCCTGACGCCGGAACGCTCGATCCACCGCAAGGGGCAGGAAGTGCTGCTGGCGCTCTGGCTCGAGCAGAACTTCACCAAGGATCAGATCTTCGAACTCTATCTTAACCGCGTCTATTTCGGCGCCGGCACCTATGGCGTCGATGCGGCCTCGCGCAAATATTTCGGCCATCCGGCAACCGAGGCGACGCTCTTCGAATCCGCCATGCTGGCCGGGATGCTGAAGGCGCCATCGCGCTACAATCCGTTGAACGACAAGAAGCTCGCCCGCGACCGCGCGACGCTCGTCCTTCAGAACATGGTGGTGGCGGAATATCTGACGCCGGATGTCGCCGAGGCGGCGGCCACGATGACGGCACCCTCTGTCAGTGCGGAGGCGCGCGGCCAGATCGGGCAATTCTATGCCGATTGGGTGCTCGATCAGGTTTCGTCCTTTGTCGGCTTCACCGACCGCGACCTCGTCGTCGAGACGACGCTCGATCCACGGGCGCAGCGCGCGGCGGAGGCGGATCTTGCAAGGACGATCGCCGAGCTGGGGCCGAAACAGAATGCGAGCCAGGCGGCCCTCGTCGCGATGACGCCGGAAGGTGCGGTGAAGGCGATGGTGGGCGGCGTCTCCTATCGCGACAGCCAGTTCAACCGCGCGACACAGGCGCTGCGGCAGCCAGGCTCCGCCTTCAAGGCTTTCGTCTTCCTCGCCGCCTTCGAAGCCGGCTACGGCCCTGGCGACCTCTTCAACGATGTGCCGGTCCGGATCGGCAATTGGTCGCCCGGCAATTACAACGACAAATATTACGGCGAAGTGAACTTACGTGAAGCCTTCGCCCGCTCGCTCAATTCGGTCGCCGTCCAGCTCTCCGAAGCGGTCGGCCGCCGCCGCGTCAAGGAAGCGGCCGAGCGCCTCGGCATCACCTCATCGATCGGCAACGATGCCTCGATCGCCCTCGGCACGTCGGAGACGACGCTGCTGGAGATGACCACGGCCTATGCCGTCTTCGCCAACAAGGGCCAGGGTGTCTGGCCCTATGCGATCACGCGCATCACCACGCGCGAGGGTGAGGTGCTCTATGAGCGCACCGGTTCCGGCCCCGGCCGCGTGGCGTCCGGCTCAGCGGTGGGGGCGATGCTCGATGTCATGGCCTCGGTGGTCGATTGGGGCACGGGCAAGAAGGCGAAGCTCGATGGCTGGCCGGTCTATGGCAAGACCGGCACCAGCCAGAATTTCCGCGACGCCTGGTTCATCGGCCTCACTGCCGACCTCGTCACGGGTGTGTGGGTCGGCAACGACAATGGCGCGCCGATGGACAAGGTGACCGGCGGCTCGCTGCCCGTGCTCATCTGGCACGATTTCATGCAGACGGCGCTCGCCGATCTGCCGCCCCGCGACGTCGTGCGTGGCGGCGGCGCTCTGGTCGCCAGCGCCGGCGCGCCCACCGAACTGACGCCGAGCGAGCCATCCGCCACCTCACCGGCGCCGGAACCGCCGGCCGAGGCGCAATCGGGCATCGGCTCGCTGCTCGATGCGATTCTGGGCGGCGGCAGCGCGCCGGCCAAGCCGTCGCAAAAGCAACCCGCCAAGGAGAAGAAGCCCTTCTACCAGCAGCGCGAGGATGAAGGGCGCGACTAGCGCCGCGGCCTCTCTCTCAGTTCAAGCTCCCATTCAATTCAGGGCCCTCTTCAATTCAATGGCTGGCCGTTCGGGAGGCCGCTGGGCTTGCCGGCGACGACGATGGTCAGCGCCTTCTCGTCGAGCAGGCGGCGCGCCACGCGCTTCACGTCCTCGAGTGTCACGGCCGCGATCTCCGTCCGCCGCCGCTCGATATAATCGATGCCCAGGTGATCCATCTGGATGCCGAGCAGCGTGCCGGCGGCGCTCGATGTCGTCGTCAAGTTGCGCGGGTAATAGCCGAGCAGATAGGTGCGCGCCGCCTCGAGCTCCTCCGCCGTCGGTCCCGTCTCGGCCATGCGCCGCCATTCAGCCCGCACCAGATCCAGCGTCTCGGCGACCTTGTCGTTCGGCGTCTCATAGCTCCCGGCGATGAGGCCCACATGATCCATGCTGACAAGGTCGGTGCTGATCCCATAGGTGAGGCCCCGCTTCTCGCGCAGCTCCGTCATCAGGCGCGAGGAGAAGCCGCCGCCACCCAGCACATAGTTCATGAGATAGGTCGCGAAATAATCCTTGTCGTCGCGCTTGATGCCGTTCTGGGCAAAAAGGACCTTGGCCTGGGGAATGTCGCGCTCAAGGATCCACAGGCCGCCATCGCGCGCGGGCGCTGCCTCGCCGACCGTATCCGGGGCGCCCTTGGCAGGGAGGCCGCCGAAGGCGCGGTCGACGAGCTTTGCGACGCTCGCCGCATCGATATCGCCCGCCGCCGCGACGAAGAGCCGGTCGCGCGTCAGCCGGTCCTTGACGAAGCGGCGCAGATCGTCGGCACTGAGCGCGCTCATGCTCTCCTTGCTGCCATAATTCGACCGCGCGTAAGGATGATCGCCCAGCAACTTTCCTTCCATGGCCCGGTTGGCGGCGCTTCCCGGATCGCGCGCCTCGCCGTCGATGGCGATAAGGAATTGCCGGCGCATGCGCTCGACGGGTTCCGTATTGAAGCGCGGGCGCGTCAGCGCCAGGGCCAGGAGCCCCGTCGCTTCCTCGCTGTTGGCGCTGAGCGTGCGCAGCGAGCCGGTGAAATTGTCGGCGCTGGCGTTGAAGCCGTAAACCAGGCCGAGATCGGCGATCATCTGCTGGAAAGCGGCGGAATCGAGATCCCCCGCCCCCTCGTCGAACAGGCCGGAGGCAAGTGTCGCGACACCTTCCTTGCCCTTGGGATCATTGGCTGTGCCGGAGCCCGCGAAACCGAAGGCGAGCGAGACGATCGGCACGCTGTGATCGGCGATGAACCAGACCTCGATGCCGGCGGGGGTGACGACCTTTTCGATCGACGCCGCTTGCGTGATGGCTGGCGTGAAGAGAAGAAAAAGCGCAAAGAAGGCGAAGCGGCGAAACTGGCGCATCATGGCGCAACCTCCGGTACGAGGGTGGCGGTGACGCTGTTCTCTGGCCGCAGCACGCCCTTTGCCGCCGCCATGACCTGCTCCTTCGTCACGGCGTCGATCCGTTCCGGCCAGGATTGGATTTCCGCCATCGTTTCGCCGCCAGCCAGTGCCTCAGCCACCAGAAGGGCCGGACCGTCCAGGCTGTCGCGCGCCTTGGCGGCTTCCATCAGCAGGCGGTTCTTGGCGCCGGTCAGTTCCGCGTCGGTGATGCCGCCCTTCAGCAGCTTCGCGATCTCGGAATCGATCGCGGCTTCCGCCTTGCCGAGTTCGGCCGGATCGCGCGGGCTCACCCGGAAGGAGAAGGAGCCGTAATCGCGCCCGTCGCCGCTAAATCCGGCGCCGGCGCTGATCGCGACACCCTGATCGATGACAAGGCTGCGATAGAGCCGCCCGACGGCGCCCCCACCCAGGATCTCGGCGAGCAGGCTCAGCGCATAGGGCTCGCTCTCGTCACCGCCAAGAGACGCCGTGCGGTAGCTGTCGGTGAGATACCGGCGCCACAGGGCCGGATGCTCCACCTGGTCGCTGGTGATCGAAACGCGCCGCGGCGCCTCGGGCGGCGGTTCCATCAGCCGGTCGCGGGGCGGGATGTCCTGGGGTGGAAGGGCGCCGAAATTCTTCTCGGCAAGCGCCTTCACCGCGTCGGGCTCGACATCGCCGGCGACGATCAGGATCGCATTGTTGGGCGCGTACCAGCGGCGATAGAAATCGACCGCGTCCTTGGTCGTGTATTGCTCCATCTCGTGCCGCCAGCCGATGATGGGAAGGCCGTAAGGATGGTTCTGGAACATGGCGGCATTCATCGCCTCTGCCAGACGGCTTCCCGGGTCGCTCTCCACCGTCTGCCCACGCTCATTCAGAATGACGTCGCGCTCCGGCAGGACGACTGAATCATCGAGCTGCAGGTTGACCATTCGGTCGGCCTCGGCCGCCATGAATTTGGGCAGCAGCTCGGCGGCGAATTCCTGATGGTAGGCCGTCATGTCCTGATTGGTGAAGGCATTGTCGGTGCCGCCTACGCGGTCGACTTCCTGGCTGAATTCGCCGGCCTTCATCTTCTTGGTCGCCTTGAACATCAGATGCTCAAGGAAATGGGCAACGCCATTCTTGCCCTTGTCGCCGTCGGCGGCACCCACCTTGTAGACGACGATCTGGAAGACGACGGGAGCGAGATGCTTGGGCAGCACCACCACTTCCATGCCGTTCTTCAGCGTATAGGTCTTGGCTTCGAAAAGCTCGGCCTGGGCCGGGGTGATAATGGCCAGAGCGGCACAAATGCCAAGGCCGGCGCATATCGCGGCCGGCCTCAGCAGATCGGAAAAGGATTTTGGCATTCGTTCCTTAGAACAGGCCTTCGAGCAGGCCCTTCTGCTTGCGCTCAATGATGGGCACGTTGCCCTGGGTCGGCGCGTTGCCGAGGGCTGCATTCTCCTGCAGGCGCTTCTGCTCCTCGGTCGGATCGACGACCGTGCCGTAGGGCTCAGGCTTGCGCCAGAAGACGATGCTGTCGATCAGCTGCTTCGAATCCGCCTCGTCCTCCGAGGTCTCCGCATCGACCAGCTGGCGGATGTTGGGATCGACGCCGGACATGCCGGCCGACTGCAGCAGCGAGGCTTCGCCGGCCGACTGGGCGCTCGACGCCTCGCCGACCCCGATCTCGGGCAGCTTCGACGGCACGCCGCCGGCGCCCGGATAGCCGAAGACCACCTGCTGCGCCTGGTCGCGCGCGGTGCCTTCCTGCGGGCGGGGGCTGCCCGGTGCTGGCGGGCGCAGGTTGTAGTCGGGGGGCATCGACAGAGGCGCGTTCGAGACGACTTCGAACTCGTCCGGCGAGCGCTTGGTGAGCCCCAAAGCTTCCTTGGCGGAATTGGAACAGCCGCCGGCGAGGGCGGGCAGGGCCAGCAGGCCAACAAGGGTCAGGATATGTCTGGCGTGCATCTCTTAACGGGCCTCCGATCCGGCGCCATTTTTACCCTTATCCGGCGATTGAAACAAGGCGTCGAACAGCAGCAGAACGACGCCGATCGTAATCGCGGAATCGGCCAGGTTGAAGGCCGGCCAGTGCCAATTCCCGACATAAAAATCAATAAAATCAAAGACCGCGCCGAAACGCAGCCGGTCGATGACGTTGCCGAGCGCGCCGCCGATGATGAGCCCCACCGCGTAGCCGGGCAGTTTCGCCTTAAGCCTGGTCAGCCAGATGACAAGGCCGACGCTGACCGCGATGGCGAGCGCCGAGAGGAGCCAGGGCCCCGTTCCCCGCAGCATGCTGAAGGAAACGCCCGTGTTCCAGGCCATGACGATGTTGAGCCCGGCATCGCCGAGGGTGAGCACCGGAATGACCCGGGGCGGGTTCATCAGCTCCATCATCACCCACCATTTGCTGAACTGGTCGGCAACGATGATGAGGGCCGCCACCAGGACGGCATTGCGCAGCAGGGCGGGGGAGGCGATCCGCATCAGGCCGCCCCAACCGTGTCGGCGCAGCGATTGCAGAGGGTCGGGTGCGTTTCGTCCAAGCCCACATCGGGCAGGACCTGCCAGCAGCGCTCGCATTTCTCGCCATGGGCCAGTTCGACCACGACCGCCACACCCGGCACGTCCGCCTGGGCGAAGGCACCATCCGGCGCCGCGTCGCCGCGCAGCGTGATGTTGGAGGTGATGGCGATCTCGGCCAAATCGAGACCGGCGAGCTCCGCCTGCCGCTCTGGCGACAGATAGACCTGCGGATGCGCCTGCAGGCTGGCGCCGATCATCTTCTCGGCGCGCGCCTTTTCAAGCGCCCCGGTGACGACACGGCGGATGTCGCGCACCTTGGCCCATTTGGCGGCAAGGGTGGCGTCGGCCCAATTCTTCGGCAGGGTCGGGATGACGCGCAAATGCACGCTCTCCTCGCCTTCTTTCCAGGGCCGCGCCCGCCAGGCTTCCTCGGCGGTGAAGCAGAGGATGGGGGCAAGCCAGGCGGTGAGGCAGTTGAAGACCTCATAGAGCACCGTGCGCGTGGCGCGGCGGCGGATGGCGCTCGGCTTGTCGCAATAGAGCGCGTCCTTGCGGATGTCGAAATAGAAAGCCGAAAGATCGACCGCGCAGAAATTATGGAGCTCGGTGAAGAGGGCGTGGAAATCATAGCTCTCCGCCGTCTCGCGCACCTTCGCGTCGAGCTCGCTCAGGCGATGCAGCACCCAGCGGTCAAGCTCCGGCATGTCCTTCGCCTCGATCCGCTCGGCCTCCGACCAGCCATCGAGCGCTCCCAGCACATAGCGGAACGTGTTGCGCAGGCGCCGGTAATGGTCGGCCATGAATTTCAGGATCTCGTTGCCGATCCGAAGATCGTCCGAATAATCCGAAGCCGTGACCCACAGGCGCAGGATGTCGGCGCCGTAATTCTTCATCACGTCCTGGGGCGAGACGACATTGCCCAAAGACTTCGACATCTTGCGGCCCTGCTCGTCGAGCACGAAGCCGTGCGTGAGGACGCCCTTATAGGGCGCCTTGCCGCGTGTGCCCACGCTCTCCAGCAGCGAGGAATGGAACCAGCCCCTGTGCTGGTCCGAGCCTTCGAGGTAAAGATCGGCCGGACTCGTCATGTCCCAAGTGGGATCGGCGCGCGTCGCTTCTTCCAGCACGAAGGCGTGGGTCGAACCGGAATCGAACCAGACGTCGACCACGTCCTTCACCTGCTCGTAATCGTCCGGGCTGTATTCATTGCCGAGGAAGCGCGACGGCGGGCTGGCGTACCAGGCGTCGGCGCCCTCCGCCATGAAGGCCTCGACCACGCGGTCCATCACCTTCTGGTCCTTGAGCAGCGCCCCCGTCTTCTTCTCGACGAACACGGCGATGGGGACACCCCAGGCGCGCTGGCGGCTGATGCACCAGTCGGGCCGGTTCTCGATCATGGAGAACAAGCGGTTCTTGCCGCCTTCGGGCACGAAGCGTGTCTTTTCGATCTCGGCCAGCGCCGTCTTGCGCAAATCGTTCTTCTCCATCGAGATGAACCATTGCGGCGTGTTCCTGAAGATGATCGGCGCCTTCGAGCGCCAGGAATGCGGATAGGAATGGGTGATCTGCGCGCGCGCCACCAGCATGTTGCGGCTCGCGAGTTCGGCAATCACCGCCTCGTCGGCATCGCCCTTCTTGCCATAGGGCGTCATCACGCGCTTGCCGGCGAAGAGCGGCACATGGTCGTAATAGGCGCCGTCGGCACCCACCGTCTGCGGCACCTCGACGCCGTTCGCCATGCCCAGTTCATAATCGTCCGCACCGTGGCCCGGCGCGATATGGACGAAGCCCGTACCGGCTTCGGTCGACACGAAATCGCCGGCATAGGCATTGACCGCGAAATCATAGCCCGACCCATGGAACGGATGATGCGCCGACGTGCCGGCAAGGGCCGCATCCTTGCCCGACCAGAAGGTCTTCGCGCCGGTGATGGCAGCCTTCTCTTCGAAAGCGGCTTTGAGCGCCTCGGCGACGATCAGCTTGTCGCCGACCTTCACATGGGCGCCTTCGCCAACGCTGGTCACCTCAAGGCCCACATAATCGATCTCGTTGCCGAAGGCGATGGCGCGGTTGCCTGGGATGGTCCAGGGCGTCGTCGTCCAGATGACGATCGCGGCGCCCTTCAAGGCGTCGGGACCCTTTTGCACCGGGAACTTCACCCAGATCGTGTTGCTGACATGGTCGTGATATTCGACCTCGGCTTCAGCGAGCGCCGTCTTCTCGACGACCGACCACATGACCGGCTTCGAGCCGCGGAAGAGCCCGCCATTCATCAGGAACTTGCCGATCTCGCGCGCGATCTGCGCTTCCGCCTGATAGGCCATGGTGGTGTAGGGATGGTCCCAATCGCCGGCGATGCCGAGGCGCTTGAATTCCTCGCGCTGTACGTC
>CAZUAL010000066.1:0-15073 GCA_964618305.1 uncultured Dongia sp.
CGATGAAGAAGATCCAGCTGGAGATGGGCGGCAAGAACCCGATGGTGGTGCTCGACGATGCGGACCTCAAGGTCGCGGTCGAGGCTTGCGTCAACGGCGCCTTCTTCTCCACCGGGCAGCGCTGCACCGCCTCCTCGCGCCTGATCGTCACCGAAGGCATTCATGACAAGTTCGTGGCGGCGATGACGGAGCGCATGAAAGGCCTCGTCATCGACGACGCCTTGAAGGACGGCACGCATATCGGCCCCGTCGTCGACCAGTCGCAGCTCGACCAGGATCTCAGCTACATCAAGATCGGCCGCGACGAAGGCGCCAAGCTGGTCGCCGGCGGCGAGCTCCTCAACCGCGCGACGCCGGGCTTCTACCTGTCGCCCGCCCTCTTCACCGAGGTCAGCAACAACATGCGCATCGCGCGCGAGGAAATCTTCGGGCCGGTCGCCACCGTGACGCGGGTCAAGGATTACGAGGCAGCACTTGCCACCGCCAACGATACGGAATTCGGCCTTTCCGCCGGCATCTGCACTAGCTCGCTCAAGTATGCGAGCCACTTCAAGCGCAATGCCGAGGCCGGCATGGTGATGGTCAATTTGCCGACGGCCGGCGTCGATTATCACGTGCCGTTCGGCGGGCGGAAGGGGTCGAGCTATGGCCCGCGCGAACAGGGCCGCTATGCCGCCGAATTTTATACGACGGTGAAGACAGCCTACACCGCGGACGGTTACTGATCCCGCCCCAACAAGACGGTCGGCAGTCGGCGCGCGCGGCGTTCAGGCGCCGCGGCGCGGGCTGCCGCTGAAGGACAGGACGTTGCCCTCAGGCGCAAAGTTGCTGTCGGTGACGGCAGCGAGGAGTTCGGCCGGCGAGAAGGGCTTGTAGAGAACGGCATCGGCCCCAAGCTTGGTCGCCGCCTGCAGGAAATCCATGCGCGGGAGCATTGGCGAGCCGCCGGAGATGGCGACGACGCGGACACCCGGATGGCTGCGCTTGACGTGGCGCAGCAGCTCAATCCCGTCCTGTTCGGGCATGAAGATGTCGGTCACGACGAGGGCCGGCTGACGCGCCTGGCATTTGGCGATTCCGTCGGCACCATTCTCCGCCTCGTCGACCGCATAGCCGGCGCGGTCGAGGATCTCGGTGACGAGGCAGCGCACGATCTGGTCGTCCTCGACGACCAATGCCTTGGGTACATTTTTTGTAGCCATGGCATCCTCCTCAAACGCGGCCCTTCGACAGTCCGGCGGTTCCTTGGTTAGCGCGGCATTTACGATGCCGATATCAGCACTTTCCCAGGCCCTGGGCGAATGTGCAAAAGGCTGCATTTCTCGCCCTTTGGCGCCACCGCTCGCCGCGATTTTATACGAAAGTATGAAGGCGCCAGACCGATGCAGATTCGTCTGTTGCGGGCACAGGTCTTAACCATGTCAGGTGTGCACATTCACCCCGCAATTTGCTGAAGGAGCGACCCGATGAATCCGGTGCGTGGGGCCATGCTGATCGGCCTCGGCCTGCTGTGCTGGACCATTGCAACGGGTCCGGCCGCAGCGCTTGACGCGCCCAAGGGACGGGTCATCCTGACCATCATCGGTGCCATCAGCGAAACGAACGCGCCGAACGGCCTGGCGCTCGATCAGCAGGCGATCGACGCGCTGCCCCATACCGTGGTGAAAACGGAGACGCCCTGGACGCAGGGCATGGTCGAATTCTCCGGCGTGGCGCTCAAGGACCTTCTCGCTCTTGCCGGCGCCACGGGGCAGACGATCCACGCCGTCGCCCTCAACGATTACTCCGTCGAGATCCCGTTTGCCGACGCGGAGAACCCGCATGTCATTATCGCCGACCGCAGGAACGGCGAAACGATGCCGATCCGCGACAAGGGGCCCTTGTGGGTCATCTATCCCTTGAGCGATCAGCCCGACCTCAAATCGGAGGCGACCCACGCGAAAATGATCTGGCAGCTTACCCGGTTGGAGATCGAGTAGGTCCGCCATGCTGCGCCGCTGGAAACGCATCGGTGACATCTGGCTGGTGATCGCGATCGTCGTCTTCCTGCCGGCGGCGCTGTTCGGCGGCTTCCGCACCATCGGGGCGATGTCGACGCTGCTCCTTAATTACCGCACCGGCACATGGACGGTGGTCGAGGCGCAGGAAGAGTTCCACATGACGCGCCTGGCCGCCGCGCGCTTCCATCTTTCGCCCGACGCGGCGGCGCTTGACGATCTCAAAATCCGCTTCGACGTGTTCTGGAGCCGCATCCCGATCATTCTCGATTCGAGCGAGAGTGCCGGCGTCATGAACGTGCCGAAGATCGCCGCCAACACACGCGCGGTCTTCGACGCCCTGCCGGCGCTTGAGAGAGAGCTGGCCAAGGCACGGGAAGGCGACGGCGCGTCGATCATCCCCTTCGAGCAAGCATTGCTGCGCCACGAGGCGCCGCTCGAGGAGATGGTGCAGCTCCTCCTCGTCCAGGACGAGATGCGCTACCGGGCGCGGGATCTTACCCACGGATTGTGGCTGACGGCGGGCGCCTTTATCGTGACCGTTCTGGCCGGCATCCTGCTCATCATCGGCAACATCCTGAAGACCCGGCGCCTCAGCCGCCTTCTCGACGAGCATCAGGCGGCGGAGCGCGAGCGCGCCACCCAGCTTGCCGCCATCGAAAGCAGCGGCGAAGGTATCGCCATGTTCGATGGACAAGGCCGGCTGCGCTATTCCAACGAAGCTTTCCACACCATCATCGACGACGATTACGCCCGCGACCTGACGAGAATCGGCTGGCAGGCCTTCCTGAGCCCGCGCTCGAAGCAGGCGCTCGCCCGTCACTTCCAGCGCTCCAATGCGCCGTGGCGGGGCGAGGTTGTCGGCCGGACTCTCCGTGGTGAGCGTCGCCTGTGGGAATTGCATGTGATGGCGCAGGATGAAGGCGGCCATGTCGCCGTGCTGCGCGACCTGACCGACCGGCAGAGGGCCGAGCAGCAGCGCGAGGCGATGCTAGAGACGTTGCACCGCGCCGACAAGATGGGCGCCATCGGCCGCGTGGCTGGCGGCGTCGCGCACGATTTCAACAACATCCTGGCGGCGATCACCGGCTTCTCCGCCCTGCTCGAGCTCGACTTGTCGGACCGGCCCAAGCAGCTGCACATGCTGCGCCAGATCGGTATCGCCGCCAACCGCGGCAAGGACCTGGTGAAGAGCATCATGACCTTCAGCCGCGCCGAGCAGGCGGAACGCAAACCGATCGATGTGGGCGACGTCTGCCGGCAGGCCGCGACCATGGCGGGCGTCTCCATCGCTGGACCGGCAAGCCTCGAGGTCGACATCGAATCCGGCTCGCTGCCGATCATGGGCAACCTCACCCAGATCGACGGCGCCATCGTCAATCTGTGCATGAACGCTTTTGACGCCCTGCCCGACGGGCGCGGCAAGGTGCGGCTCGAAGTGCGGCGCGTCCATATCGACGGCGGCCGACTTTCCGGCATGAAGGGCAGCATCGCCTATGCGCCGGCCGAAGCGCCGGTGCTGATCGAGCCCGTGGGGCCACAGCGCACCCGCATGCTGGTGGGCCTGCTGCACGACGCCCCCGCCGAGCATCTCAGGATCCGGGTCGAGGATTCGGGCTCCGGCATGAGCGAGGACGTGCTGCGGCACATGTTCGAACCCTTCTTCACCACCAAGCAGGTGGGTGAAGGCACGGGGCTCGGCCTATCCTCGGTGCTGGGCATCGTCTCGGCCCATGGCGGCGTCATCGCGGTCGACAGCACGGTGGGCAAAGGCACCGTCTTCGATATCCTGCTGCCGATGCTCTCGGCACAGCCCTTGAGCGAGCGGCGCGATGACAGCTTTGCAGGCGGCGGCGAGGTTCTGCCCTTCGACCAGTTGCATGTCCTGCTGGTCGACGATGACGCACAGGCGCGCGAGGCGCTGGATCTGACCCTGCAGGCGCTGGGTTGCGAGACGGCGACCTGCGACAGCGGCGATGAAGCGCTGGCACTGCTCCATGACGAACCGGGGCTGTTCGACATCGTCATCACCGATTATCTGATGCCGAAGATGACCGGCCTGGAACTGGCGGAAGCGTTGCGCGGCCAGGGCTTCACGCGGCCGATCGTCTTGGCGAGCGGCCGGCTGCAGGACGTCTCGCCGGCGGCGCGCGCACGCGTGCAGCTCGACGGCGTGCTCGGGAAGCCCTTCTCGTTGCGCGAAGTAGGCGATCTCATCGGCCGACTGGCGAGCCTGTCGCGCAACGGCCCGCTGCAGCCGACACCACTGCGGGTGACGCCACTGCCGCTGCGGAGCAACGACAACACATTGTCGAGAAAATCGAAGCTCGGCCGCTAGCCGGTACCCGCCTCTTCCTCACCGATGCCGGCGCGGAGAGCCGCCATGGCCAGCTGCGTGCGGTTGGCGACGCCGAATTTCCGGCACAGGGCGGCGACATGCACCTTGATGGTGACCTCGCTCAAACCCAGCTGGTAGGCGATTTCCTTGTTGGCCGATCCCTTCACCAGGAAACGCAGGACATCAATCTGGCGCGCCGACAAATCGGGCGGCGGCGTCGACGGGCCGTCCTTGCGCGCGGCAATGCCGGGCTGTCCGAGATCGCCGCTCCACGGCACATAGGTCTGACCGGAGAGAGCGAGCTTCAGCGCCATCATCAGAGCTGGGCCGGTCATCGTCTTCGGGAACACGCCGATGGCACCGGATTCGATGAGGGGTTCCACCTCAGCGCTGCCGAGATAGCCGGAAATGATGCCGACCGGAAGACCCGGATAGAGGCGCGCGATTTCCTCGACGGAGGCGGCGCCGCTCATGCCCGGCATGTTGTAGTCGAGCAACAGCAGCGCATAGTCGCGGTCTTTTTCAAGCAACGAGAGTGTGGCCGGCAAATCCGGCGCCTGCTCGACGCTTAGATGCCCGTCGAGCCGCTCCAGCATCTGCGCCAAAGCTTCGCGCACCATGGCGTGATCGTCGGCCAGCAGGATACGCCAGGGCGTCCCGGCGGGCGGTAACTTGGCTTGCGGTTTCGGCTCGCTTTGGCTCATTCGTCCCAGATGATTCGGCGCATGCGCTGCACTGCCCTGGCATTAAGCCCGGCAAACGCCAGCAAAAGCAAGGGCTTCTAGGCATCAAATGACAGGCGGCAAAACCTAGGCCGGGGATCGGTGAAGGCTCGACCGCCCGGCGCTTCGGCCACTTCCTTCAATGATGCACCGCACTCAGGCCCCGCCGCGGGCGAGTTTGGCGGGCGCTAGTCGACGACCGGACGCCAGACCTCTGCGGCGATGCGGGCGAAATTGCCGCCCAGGATGGCGCGGATGTCGGCGGCGCCATGGCCCCGCCGCTCCAGCCCGTCCCTGATCTCGGCGATGATTTCAGGCGGCGCGAATTGCATCGGCGCCTGCGGATATTGGCTGGGCGGCCAATAGCGGGTAGCGCGCTCGCCCAGCGCTTCGACCGACAGAAGATCGTCCGGCTGGCAATCGAGAATGCTGTCGAGGCCGAGGCCCACATGCTGCGCGCCGACCAGTCCGCACATGTGATCGATATGATCGAGCACGTGCACGACATCGGCGCCGCGCGACCCCAGGAACAGGCCCACACCGTTGACGCCGACCACGCCGCCCTGCGCGGCACAGGCCTTGATCTGATCGTCGCCGATGTTGCGTTCGTGATCGTGAAGCGCGCGCGCATTGGAATGCGAGAAGACCACGGGCGATGACGAGCGTTCCATCAGTTCCATGCTGGTCCGATGGCTGCAATGACTGGCATCGACGATCATGCCCACCCGGTTCATCTCGGCGACGACCGTGCGCCCGAATTCGGTCAGGCCTTCATTGCCGTCGTGACAGCCGCCGCCCACCAGATTGTTGCGGTTGTAGACCAGCAGCATCTGCCGGACGCCAAGTCGATAGTAGAAATCGACCATGCCGAGATCACCATTGAGCGCATCGGCCCCTTCGATATCGAAGGCAACGGCGAGCCGGCCGCTGCGCTTGGCGGCGACGATGTCGTCGACGCCGGATGCGAGCACGAAACGGTCGCGGTGCGCGCGCAGCCAATGGCGGTAGCCGGAGAGCGCCTCGACCGCCCGTGTCCATGGTTCAACGTCGTAGCCGACATTGATCGAGACGAAATCGATACCCGACCGGCGCCAGCGCGACAATTCATCGAGATCGCCGGCCGACACGAAGGCGAAACCGGCATGGCTGTCCCAGACCAGGTCGTCTGCCCCGTGGATATTCATCTCGTTCATGCCCTGCCTCTCGCTCTTCCGCCAGTTGCTGGACCTTAAGTCGACGCACAGATAAAGTCACGCAGCAAGTCCCGACGACCGGCATCGGGGCCTCCCCAACCATCATGACTTGCTATAGGATGCGGGCCGAAAAACGCCCACGGGCAAGGGAGTCGGCTGGGCTTCGGGCAGGGCTGGGCTTTCGGTAGGGCTTGGCTTGGGGCAGGGCTGGGGGAATGAACAGACATCCGAGTAGCGAGACGGAGGCGGCGGATACGGCGAAGCTTTATCCGGTCAGCATCTCGACCCTTATCCTGGCTTTCGCCGCCGCGCTGATCATCCTTTTCGCCCTGGCCATGGCCTTTGTCGGATTGCGCTCGTCCGAGGAAGCCGACCGCCGCGCCCGCGAGACGGACATCATCCTTTTCGACAACACGCTCAACAGCCGCTTCATGCTGCTGGCGCGCGACCAGCATGCGCTGGCGGCCTGGAACGATTATGTGCAGCACCAGACGCGCAGCGACCCGGCGGCGGCCGGCGCCGGCTTCGAAAATGTCGTCAACGCGATGTGGTACGAATTCGGCCATGACCGCATGATCCTGATCGGGCCGGACGGCAAGCTGCTGGCCTATGCGCGGGAAGGCGATGTTTCGCGCGCGCCGGACGCTATTCCGCTCGACGCGGATCTCAAGTTGCTCGTCGACAAGGCCATCGCGCGCTACGCAGCCGATCCCAACGCGCCACCCGGGACCCTCTTCGAAGCCTCGTTCCAGCGCATCGAAGGCGAACCCGCGATGCTGAGCGCGATGGCGCTGTCCGATCCCACCCGTTCGAGCGGCCGACCGGCCGTGCTGATTTCGGCGAAGTTCATCGATGGCGGCCTGCTCGAATATCTCAACGCGCAGCTTTCCTTCACGGCGCTCAATTTCAACGCCCGTCCGCCCGAGAACCTGCCGGCCACGCATCGCACGATCACCAGCCTTTCCGGCGAGACGCTCGGCGCCTTCCTCTGGGTCGGCAATTATCCGGGAGCCGCGATCTGGTCGGTCATCTGGCCGCTCATCCTACTGATCGGCCTCGTCATGGCGATGGCGGCGCTGGCTGTTGCCGGCAAGCTCGGCGGCATGACCAACGTGGTGGAGCGGAGCGAACGGCGCACCCGGCACATGGCCCGGCACGACCCGCTGACCGGTCTCGCCAACCGACTGCATTTCGGCGAGGAACTCAAAGCCGCGGTCGATCTGCTGCCTGGAATCCCCTTCGCGGTCATGGCCTGCGACCTCGACCGGTTCAAGGCGGTCAACGACACGTTCGGCCATGCCGCGGGCGATACGGTGATCCGCACCGTCGCCGATCGGATGCGCGAGGCGGTCGGCCCGGCGGGGCTGGTGAGCCGCACCGGCGGCGACGAGTTCATCATCCTCATCCGCGGCACGGTCGACCACGCGTTCCTGACCGCGCTTGGCGAAAGGCTGATCGGCAGCGTTTCGGCGCCCATCACGCTCGATGACGGCAAGGTGACGGATGTTGACGTCAGCCTCGGCGTTTCCATGGCACCGACACATGGCGGCACGGTCCCCACCATCATGCGCGCCGCCGACGAGGCGCTTTATGAAGCCAAGGCCACCGGCCGCGGCCGGCTGGTTTTCGCCGGCGACCGCCTGCTGCGGCAGACAGTCGATGCCTAAGACCAACTTGCGAACAAGAACAGGATGAACAGAATGCCCAATCGCCCCATCCGGCTCGGATTATCAAGCCTGCTGCTGCTGGCCGCCATCGCCGCCGGCCCGGCCGCGGCGGATGTTTCGGTCGGCTCCACCATCGGCGGCTTTGTGCGCGTCAAAGGCGCCGTGACGGGATCGCTTCCTGACCAGGCACCGGCGAGCAAAGCGGAGAGATCGCCGGCTCTTTTCGGCGAGATCGTCGCCACCGGCGACAATAGCGGCGCCACGATCGGTTTCATCGACCATTCGCATCTGCTGCTCAGCCAGCGCGCGACCATCACCATCGACTCCCTCGTCTTCAATCCCAAGACGGGCATCGAGGAAGCCGCCTATACGCTGACGCAAGGGGCGGCACGCCTCATCTCCGGCACCATCAAGGGCGATTCGCTGCGCATCAACACGCCGACCGCGACGCTGGCCGTGCGCGGCACCAATCTGAAGCTGAAGGTCGAAGCCGACGGCTCCACTTTGGTCTCGGTCAATAGCGGCGAGGTCGCCTTAAGCGACCGTGCCGGCAAGGAAACGGTCACGCTGAAGGCTGGGCAAAGCGTCCGTGTCGACCGCGACGGCGTGGGCGACGTCGCGGACAGCGAGGCCGAGGTGGATGACGCTGAGCTCGACGATGCCTCGCTCGACGGCGATGACCCGGATCTGCCCGATGCGGATCTTGCCGATCTCGGCTTTTCGGCGGAGGACATCGCCGACATCGAAGCTGCCCTCGACGCTGCCGAGAATGGCGACGATGGCGAAGGCGAGGATGCCGGTGAGGATGCGGGCGAAGGCGAGTCCGACGGCGGCGGAGATGGCGGCGGTGGCGACGGGGGTGGCGGCGATTGAGACGGTAGTTGAGGCGATCAGCGCTCCCCGCCGCAACGGCAGGGAGCGCTTGAGTTTCAGCCGAGCTTACCGTCGAGCGCCTTCCTGATGAGTTCGGCGGATTCCTTGCGGCCGTAGAGCGCGAAGAACGAGCCCATGCGCGGGCCGGTCTCCTGGCCGAGGAGCGTTTCGTAGAGCGCCTTGAACCAGGCGCGCAGTTCCGGGAAGGGGTGCTTCTTCCCCACCTCGAAGACCATGTTCTGCAGATCCTCGGCGGTGGCGCCCTCCGGCGCCGCCTCGAGGGCCGCCAGCAATTCCGTCAATGCCTGGCGCTCCATCGTGTCCGGCGCCTTGTACTTCTTCGTCGGCCGCACATGGTCGCGATAGTAATTGATCGCATAGCCCACGAGCTTGTCGAGGAAGGGCTTCGTCTCCGGCGTCGCATCCGGCTGGTAGCGGCTGATGAAGCCCCAGAGCGTCTCCTTGCGCTCGGCATTGGCAACCGAGGCAAGATTGAGAAGGATGCCGTAGGTGAGCGCCGAGGCGGCCGCCGGCGGCTTGCCGTTATGGATGTGCCAGGCCGGGTTCTCGAGCTTCTGCGCGGGCGCTTCTTCCGCGAACTTGTCGACGAAAGTGAGATAATCGTCGACGGCGCGCGGGATCACATCGAAATAGAGGCGCTTCGCGGCACGCGGCTTCTGGAACATGAAGAGAGCAAGGCTCTCGGGCGGCGCGTATTCGAGCCATTCCTCGACCGACAGGCCGTTACCCTTCGACTTCGAAATCTTCTGCCCCTTCTCGTCCAAGAAGAGCTCGTAGTTGAAGCCTTCGGGTGCGGGCGAGCCGAGCTCGCGGCAGATCTTGCCGGCCAGCTGGACGGAGGGGATGAGGTCCTTACCCGACATTTCATAATCGACGCCCAGCACATGCCAGCGCATCGCCCAGTCGGGCTTCCATTGCAGCTTGCAGCGCCCGCCGGTCACCGGCGTTTCGACCTTCGATCCGTCCTCATCCTGATAGACGATGGTGCCGGCGGCGGCGTTCGTCTCCAGGACCGGGACCTGCAGCACGCGGCCGGTCTTCTGGCAAACCGGCAGGAAGGGCGAATAGCTCGCCGCCCGTTCCTCGCGAAGGCTGGGCAGCATGATTTCCATCACCTGCTCGTATTGCTTCAGAATGTCGAGGAGGCCCTGGTCGAAGCGGCCCGACATGTACCAATCGGTCGAGGATTGGAATTCGTACTCGAAGCCGAAACTGTCGAGGAAGCCGCGCAGCATCGCATTGTTGTGGTGTCCGAAGCTCTCGAACTTGCCGAACGGGTCCGGGACCTTGGTCAGCGGCTTGCCCAGATATTCGGCCAGCATCTCCTGATTGGGCACGTTGGTCGGCACCTTGCGCAGCCCGTCCATGTCATCGGAGTAGGCGAAGAGGCGCGTCGGAATATCGGAGAGGCGCTGGAAGGCCTGGCGCACCATCGTGGTGCGGACCACCTCGCCGAACGTGCCGATATGCGGCAGGCCCGAGGGGCCATAGCCGGTCTCGAACAGCACATAGCCTTTCTTCGGCGGCGCGTCTTTGTAGCGTTCGACCAGCTTGCGGGCTTCTTCGAACGGCCAGGCACGCGCGGCTTGGGCAAATGTGCGATCGTCGGTCATCTCGTCTCTCAAGGTGGCAAATCAGGCAAAAAGGCCGCCGGAGACTAGGGATTCAGCCGCCTTCCCGCAAGCGCGAAAGGGCCCCGCATGGAAGCCATGCGGCCCGGAAATGGCCGGCGAATCGCCGGGTTCAGGTGCCGCCAAGCGCGATCGTTGCCTCGACCGGCAAATGATCGGAGCCCACATCTGGGCCAGGAACGAAGTTTTGGCGCCTGAGATCGCCGCGGATCATGATCTGATCGATGGGCAGGCGGATCAGGGCCGGCCCCCAACTGGGCCAAGAAAGCGCCGCGCTGCCGCTGCTACTCAGTCCGGTTCTTGCCCGCAGATATTCCTGCGTCCTGCTCCAAGGCGCCGCATTATAGTCGCCCAAGAGCACGAGGTCTGGACCTAAGCGATTGAGCGCTCCGGCCAACGCCAAAACATGCTCCGTTTGGACAAGGCGCGGCAGACCTTTGGGCAAGGTCTTGCCGGCACCCGGATCCTTGTGGGCAAGCAGCGGCCAAGCCACATGGCTGACAGCAAAGACGGCCTTATGGCCGGAATCATCGAGTGCCACTTCGCCCCAGGCGACGACTGGCAACCTGCCATCGACGCGGCCCGCACCCTGCCGCAAGAAGGGCCGCTTCGAGAGCAGCATCTCCTCGCAATTCGGCTCAGCGCCGACGCAATCGATACGATAGGGATAAAGATCGGAAAGCCCCGCCAGCGCCGCCTTCATCTTGGGCTGCACCTCGACAAGGCCGATGATGTCGGCACCACTTCCCCGCAGATATGAAGCAACGGCCGCATAGTCGTGATTGCGATACCAAACATTGAGCGACACGACTTTGACGCTCACCTCTGCCGCCTCCGGCGTCGCGGCAGCAACCGAAGGCCAGTATGGGTGAATGGTCCAGGCCTGGATGAATGCGATGCCGCCGATGATGCCGAGCCAGCGCCAGCGCTTGAGCAGGATGGCGAGGAGGCCGAGCAAGGTGGCTGCCATCAGCACCTGCAGGGCGAAATGCTCGGCCACCGAACTGAGCGGCCACAGGGGATGGAGCAGCGGCAGGAAAGTGACGATCACAAGCACGATCGAGCCGAGTTTCAGGATCAGCTCGAAGCCGCGCCGGAGCCAGGCGGCCTTGCCGCTTGCGCTTTGCGGTACCACGCCGCCGTCCAAACCTTGGCTCACATAATCTTCCGGCACAATTACCTCCGCCGCCCGCTTCTTTCGCGCTCTGTATCCGGGTGGCCGATGGCGATATTGTGGCGCGGGGCGTGCAAACCCAAGGCAATTTGTGCCATGCTGCCATTATTGCGGATTGACTGACGGAAAAGGTTCATGCGGCTTCGCGGCAGTACCAAGATGATCGGCGCCCTTCTGGCCAACGTTCTTTTGGCAGGCGCCTTTCTGATCGGCAGCATTCCGGCCATCGCCGCCGACATTGACGATGACGTGATTCTCGGCGCGTTGGTCGCCGAATTCCATCTTTCGGTCGCGGGCTCGCTCGTCCCCGGCACAACCGGCGCCGAGACCAGCCTTGACCCGGAAGCGATCACCGGCGCGGTCCAGTTGCTGGAGCTGACGGGGACCGGCGATGCGCCGCAAGCCGTGGGTTCGGCCGATCTCGGCAAGGCGCTCGATGCCTTCCTCGCCTTCGCGGCGACACTCGATCATGTGAAGGAGGCCCCGCTTTCAGCGCGCCAGGCCCGCGACTTCGCCTGCCAGCTCATCGGCACGGACCCCAATGCCCACGCGGCGCTTGGCGCCACGCTGAAGATCGACAGCGCCGCGGCAGAAAAGTGCGTGGAGGAAGCCAAGAAGGCTGCGGCCCGGTGGAACGAACGGCTCGCCGCCTACCGGCGCGGCCCCGGCCTTACCCCGCCGGAAGGCGCCGGGCCGCTCTATGTGGAGATTGCGCCGGTCATCGACGAAACCAACGAAGCGATCGCCAAAGCGCTGCGCGAGAACGGCCTTTACGACCTGCTGGCCCAGCGCATCAATGCCGAGCTTGCGCTCCCCTATGGGCGCATGCTGCTGGTGACGGAATGCGGCGGGCCCAACGCCTTCTTCAATCCCGACCGGCGCGAGATCGTGCTGTGCGACGAGCGCATCGCCGCCTGGATCGCCGTCCAGAAGAAGAAGAGCTAGGCGCGCTTTTCGAGATAGGCGTCGCAAAGCTCGATGAGCCGCGCGCGCCCGAAGCTCGGATCATGGCCGGCATGGACCACATTGACCGGCAATTCGCGCAGGCGCTTCATCGTCTTCACATAGGTCGGAATATCAGCGCCGTCGATATCGTCGAGGAGCGGGCCGTCATAGAGCGCATCGCCGGAAAAGAGCGTGCCGCTTGAAGCTTCCCAGAGGCCGAGCGAACCCGGCGAATGGCCGGGCAAATGCAGCACTTCGAACCGGCGCGAGCCGGTATCGACCATGTCACCTTCCTCGACGATCTCGGTCACGCGCGCGGGGCGGATCTGGTAGCTGCGCAGGTTATAGCCGGCATGGGGCAGCGCGGTGATGAGATCGCCGTCGATATCGTAACCGGCGACACGGATCTTCAACACCTCTTCCGCGTTGATTTCGGCGTAGAGCAGCGTGCCCTTCTCGGTTGGCTCTGCGAGGTTGGCGGCTTCCGCCTTGTGCACCAGGCAATGCTCGAACTCGCAATGGCCACCGATATGGTCGGCATGGGTGTGGGTTGCGACCGCCGTCACCGGCTTGTCGAGGAGATGCTTCGCGGCCTCCTTGAGGCTCGCGATCCCCATGCCGGTATCGATCATGAGATCGCGGGCAGAGCCGCGCACATGCCAGATGTTGCAGCGCATGAGCGGGATGACATGCGGCTCCCACAGGAGCGTGATGTCGTCGTCGATGCGTTTGATCTCGAACCAGCGGTCGGCGATGGGAATCATGATCTTTCAAAGTCCCTTGAAGACAGGGGCGCGCTTCCCGAAGAAGGCGGCAAGCCCCTCCTGGAAATCTTCCGTATCCGCCGCCTGCGCCTGCAATTCGGCCTCAAGCGCCAGCTGCTGCTCAAGGCTGTGATGCCCGCCGGCATGGAACGCCTTCTTCATGAGGGCGAGCGCCTTGGTGGGAGACGCCGCAAGTCGTGCCGCCAGCGTGTCGACCGTCTTGCCGAATTCGACATCCGGCACCGCGCGCCAGATGAGGCCGAGATCGGCCGCTTCCTTCGCGCTGAGCTTTTCGCCGAGCAGCGATAGACCCAGCGCCCGCGCCGGACCGAGAAGGCGCTGCAGCTGGTAGGTGCCGCCGGCATCGGGGATGAGGCCGATCCGCGCGAAGGCGAGATCGAAGGCAGCACTTTCCGCCGCCACGCAAATGTCGGCGGCAAGGGCGAGACTCATGCCGGCACCGGCGGCAATACCATTCACCGCGGCGATGACCGGCAGATCGAGACTGCGGATCTGCCGCACGACCGGATTGTAATAACGTTCGACCGTGTCGCGGACCGCGCGCCCGTCTTCGGTCGCGCCCTTGTCGCCAAGATCCTGCCCGGCGCAAAAGCCGCGTCCCGCCCCGGTGAGAATGAGCACACGCGCTTCGGCATCGGCGGCGATATCGGCCAGCGCATCGGAGAGCGCGCCGAGGAGATTGCGCGTCAAGGCGTTGAGGCGCTGCGGGCGGTTGAAGGTGATGCGGCGGATGGCGCCATCGCTGGCGGTAAGGATGTCGGGCTCGCTCATGTCGGTATCGTCACTCTTGGCGTGAGAATCGTCGCGGTCAATGCGCCGCACGCTCCGGATGATGCCATATCGGCGCCCGCATGCGATAGTGCGTGGGGCGATAGTGACCGGTAATTCCCCGACGAATTGCAAGGATGACAGATCAATGAACAGGTTTCTGGCGGCGGCCGGCTTTCATGGCGCCATGGCGGTGGCTTTCGGCGCCTGGGGCGCCCATGGCGCCGCCGCAACGCTCGCGCCGCAGGCCGTTGAATGGGTGAAGACCGGGGCTTCCTACCAGCTCTGGCATACCCTGGCGCTGCTCGGCATCGCCGCCTTGAACGGGCACATGGCTGCGGGGAACAAGCCTGTGCGGCTGGTCACAATCTCCGGTCTCGCCTTTTTCCTTGGGGCTTTGCTATTTTCCGGGAGCCTCTATCTGCTGGCGCTGTTGCCGGCGGGCGGCGACGGGCCGAATGGTCTGGTCTACGTGACGCCGGTCGGCGGCAGTCTGCTCATCCTCGGCTGGGTTCTGCTGTTCGCGGCCGGGTTCAAGAAGGGATCGGAATGATGCGTCTTCCTCAGTTCGTTGCCATTCTCGGCCTTGGCCTGGCGGCGTCCGCCGCCCTGACCGATGCCCGGGCGCAGGAGAATGCCGACGGGGCACAGCCGAGCTTCGACTGCGCCAAGGCCAGCGCGCCGATCGAACACGCGATCTGCGCCGATCCGGCGCTTGCCAGGCTCGATGCGGAATTGGCCGCGCGCTATACCGAGGCACTGGCGAAGACTGCCGATGCCGACGCGCTGCGCGCGACACAGCGCGCCTGGGCGGACGAGCGCGCCGCCGCTTGCGGCATCCTGCCCGGCGCCGATGACGATGTGCCGAATTTCGATGACACGCATTTCTCCTGCCTCAAGGACCTCTACACCTCGCGCATAGCGGAGATCGGCAAGGCGCCCGAACCGGCCGCGACGGG
>CAZUAL010000067.1:0-5171 GCA_964618305.1 uncultured Dongia sp.
CCTCGTATCTGAAGTCGAAGGGCCTCGGCAAAGCCTGCGCTCTCATCACTGACGGGCGTTTCTCCGGCGGCACCTCGGGCCTTTCCATCGGCCATGTCTCGCCGGAAGCGGCCGAGGGTGGCCTCATCGCGCTCGTCGAGAATGGCGACCGCATCGAGATCGATATTCCCAACCGCACCATCAAGCTTGCTCTGGCCGATGACGTGATCGCCGCGCGGAAGAAGGCGCAGGAAGCACGCGGCAAGGATGCGTGGAAGCCGGCGCGTGCCAGGAAGCGCAACGTCTCGGCAGCCCTCCGCGCCTATGCCGCCTTCACCACGAGCGCCGCCCGAGGCGCCGTGCGCGATGTCGATCAGGTGAAGTAGGAACGCCAGAACAAGGGCGGGGCGGCACCAAGCCCCCCTCCCGACCTCCCCCCTGAAGGTGGGAGGAGATCAGAGCGAGGTCTCAACGCGAACGCGGCTGGAAAGCCCTCCCACCTTTAGGGGGGAGGGTTGGGTGGGGGGCCATGACTGCAGACTATTCGCCGCCCTCTTCCTTCTCCGCCGGCCGTACGCCATAGACGCCGCGGACCAGCTCGCCCCACTCCTCGACCAGGCGCTCCTGGTCCTTGTTGATGCTGCGCAAGCGCACGGCGGTCTGCGCCTCGGCGAATTTCGAGATGATCGTCGGCATGAAGCCGAACACGGTCCACCCCACCCCGGCGCCAACCAGGGCGGAGAGCCAGCCGAAACTGTCCATCAGTGTCGGCTTGATATCCTCCATCCCCTGCCCCAGCGCCCAGATGCGGTGCAGGAAGTAGAGGCAGCCTAAGAGATTGAAGCCGCCCACGGTGATGGACAGGCGCTTCCCCTGCGACGTGTCGACGACGCGCGCGACGAAGGTCGGGACCATGCCCGCGATGATGACGACGGCGCTCGGCAGGAAGACGAGGCCCAGGAGCAGCACGGGAATGACCAGCACCCAGGGCTTGATCCCGATCTGCTGTCCGACACTCCCCTGCGCATTTGCACTATTGTCGCTCACCGCCGACCTGCCGTCCCGCTAGAAGATGATTGCAAAGAGGCCATAAGCGGCAAGTCCCGCCGTGCAGGCCAAGGTGGATATCATCGCCGACGCCTTGTGGGCGATGCCGCGGATGCGCGTCGTCTCGGTCAAGCCGCCATTGGCAAGCCACGAGCGGCCGCGCTCGAGATTGGCATATTCCTGCATCGCCGCGGCGATGCCCTCAGTGTCCGCCTTCCGCAGCGCGCCGTCGGTGTCGAGCAGCAGCAGCATTTCGTCGAAGCGGGATTCCTTGGCATGGCGCTCGACCTCCTCCTTGAGGTGCGCGCGCATGCCGGTGTTGTGAAAGGCGGCGATCACCGGCTCCAGCATCTCGACCACGACGGCGGTCAGGCGCGGCAGCTCGTATTGCTGCTGCGTGCGCTGGACGATCGCCAGCAGCCGCAGGATGCCGACCCGATAACCCGCTTCGTTGCCGCGGTTGGCGAGCGGGATCAGCTCGTTGTCCATCGAGCGGCTCATGTTGGTGGCGATGAAGGCGGCGATGTGCCGGTCCATCGGCAGCGTGCCCGATGGCGCGCCTGGAATGGCCGCGTCGATCGCCGGCAGCAGGTCGGCAAGACTCACCACGTAATAGTCGGCGATGAGCGACGATTTGCACGGCGTGCCGCGGTCGAGTTCGTAGAGTACGCGTTCGATGCCGAAACCGGGGCCCGGCCGGTCGATCACCTTGTCGATCACTTCCAGCGAGCGCCGAAGCTGCATCTGGTCGGGCCGCAGGCTCGCCTGTTCCTCGAGCCACGCGTGGGGCAGCTTGGCATGCAGCAATTCGCCCAGCTGCTGCACCTTGTCCTTGCGGTCGTAATAGTGCGACAGCATGGACCCCATGCCGACCAGGCTGGTGCGGATTTCCTTGTAGCAGAGCGGCACGCTTCCGCCCATGTGGATGATGAAGCGCGAGACGGTGCGGTCGCGCTGGTTGGTCGGCGGACCATAGGCGGCGGCAAGGCCCTGTATGCGCAGCATCTTGTCGGCGGCCTTCTCATCGCCGAATCCGCGCTTGAACCAATTGTCGAAATCGCTGCCGGCCAGAAGGACGATCGCCTCGCTCCAATGCCGCGACATCGAATGCGCAAGGCCCGGCTTGTTGAGGAACTCGCCACCGCAGAATTTCAGGGGGCGTGAGGCGCGCTGCGGAATGCTGGGCAGGGTCGGGTTGAAATGCGCACCGGTCATCCACCCATCGAGATGCTTGATGGTCCAGCGGTCGGCGACCTTGTCGCAGAGGAGTCCGCGGAACAGCTCTGCAAGGCTCGGCGCCAGCTTCTCGCCACCCGCCAGCGTCGAGAAGGAGCCGTTGTTGATCTTGGCGTTGATGATCTGCTCGTCGGAGAATTGAGCAACCGGATCGCGGCCCATATAGAGCATCAGCGCCATCACACCGATGGCATAGAGATCGTCGGCGAGCGATCCGCCACCGCGTCCGATTGGGTCGGCGATGGCATTGTCGATCGTCTCGAAGGCGGCGGGCTGGCCACTGCCCGGCGGCGAGGCCAGGCAATCGCCGAACATCATGTCGCCGGAATTGCCGCTCTGGAAATAGATGTTGTCCGGCCGAATCGCCCGGTGCGGGCTGCCGATCAGCACCAGGTCGCGAATGAGCTGTATCGCCGGCTGGATGAAATTCTTGAGGAGCTGCGTCTCGTTGAGGAGCGGGATCTGCCCCTTGGCGCCGATGATCTTCTCGCCCGCCGGAATGGAATAGATGAAGGCCGGGCGGCGGCCCCACAGGACCTCGCTCCCCTCCACGCCCACCGGCCAGTCGACGATGGCGCTGGTCACCGGCCACATCAGATAGGCGCCGGCGGCATTGCGGGTCGGGGCGATGGCGAGGCCCCGGCTGGCAAGGTGGCCAGGGCCAATCAGCGCAAAGACCTTGCGCGAGGCGTCAATCCGGTCGGTCGCGGCATAGGCTTCCGCCATCCCGCAATCGAAGGCGGGCAAGCGCTGGCCGGGGGCGATCTCGTAGCGATCGCCGAGTTCGACCACATCCTTGATATTGGGTGCCGCCATCCTGCTTTCCGTCTACGCAATGCCGACCGACAGCCGGACCGGGTCCGCGCGGTATGCCGTTTACATGCAGTTTTGATGCCGGACTGGTTAATAAGGCGTTGACCGCTAACCCATTCGGCCGGCGCTATTTTCCGACCATGAGCCGCAGGCGCTGCACGCCGGCGCCGATATTGACGCCGATATTGCCGATAACGCTGACCGGCTGCAGCGCGATTTGCCGGGCGCTGCCGCCGAAAAGCGCATTGGCGCCAAGGCCGAGCCCGGCCGTGACATCCGCCCCGGCCCCGCCATAAGTGCCGGCCAGAGCGCCGGGCTCCACCTGGCCCGGGGCGAGGACGCCCCAGTACATGCGGGCCTCCCGCGTGAAGCCGATATCAAGGCCCCAGCGTTCCATGTCGCCATGATAGTACTCGACCGAACCGTCGGCGCGCTTGAACTCGCAAGTCATCGGCCGGGTCGAGCCGATGATGTAGCCGACCGATCCGCCCACCTGGCATTCCAGAACGCCGACATTCATCCCGCTCGCGGCCTGGACATTCTGCGCGCCGATCGACAGGCAAGCCGCAATGGCTGTGGCGGCAATGATTGGCATCAGTTTCATGCGTGTCTCCCCGAATCGGCCGTCCCCGGGGAGGAGTGTATGCCCTCGGCGCCATGCGCCCAACAGTGGATTTCGGACCGGGCGGCAAGCCCTTGCGGCGCCGATCCCCTTAGATCTGGCGCAGGGCCGCCCGGTTCATGATCTCGAGCCGGCCACGATGGAGCGAGAGGATGCCCTCCTTGCGCAGCCGGCGCAGCACGCGCCCGGCATGGATCGAGGTCAATCCCAGCGCATCGGCGATATGCATCTGCCCGAGCGGGAAGAAGACGGGGCTCACCGTCGAGATCCCCTTCTGCTCCATGCTGACGAGGAGGTCGTGGATGAGCCGGCCGACGCGCTCATAGGCGGAACGGCGACCGAGATCGATCAGCCGCTCGTCCGCCGCGGCGAGTGCGGTCATGCACCACGTATCCGCCTGCCGCGCGGTCTGCGGGTGACAGGTGATGAAATCGGCAAACCCCATGCGCGGGAACGAGCAAGTCGTAACCGATGTGAGCGACTGGACCGAGAAGGTCAAACGATCCTGCGCCAGCAGCGGCATGCAGATCGGATCGCCCGGCAACAGGAAGGAGAGAATCTGACGGCGACCGCCTGGGAGCAATTTGTAACGGAATGCCCAGCCATCAAAAATGATGTGCATCTCCGGCGCAACTTCACCCTCACGATAGATGGTGCGCTTGGCTGGGAAGTGACGATGGCCAGAGCGCAGCCGCTCCATTTCACTGAGAGTCTGCTGCTCGCTTCGATAGAATGCCGTCTTCAATCTGGGACACTGCGCGCAGGAGATCGGCAGCGGAGCCATCAGGTTCATTTCAGGACTCGCATATTATCAACCGCACCGTAATCTTCATTCAGTGTGTTTCGCACACTATTGATATGAGATTAAGAGGCATAACATTCGAGGCGACAAAACGACCTGTCCAACGTGTAATTGCATACTTAAGTATGCAATCCTGATCGCCAACAAATTGCACAGGCATCGATAGGCTTAATCAAAAATAAGGATAAAAATGAATACTCTGTTCCGCACGATTTAGTGGTGATCGCGAGTCTCGAATCTTTCAACCAGCTGACGTGAACACGCGCAGATAGCGAAGCAACACGAAAGCGATCACCCAGTCTTGAGTCCAGATTGAGCATCGAACGGCCATCGGCTGTCGAGCGTCGCAAGTCCGCACCGGCGGGGCAACAGATTGAATTTCGATCATCGCAGGCAATCGCTGTTGATGATCGCACTCGTTCAATCAGCGCCGGGCAAGAGCGCTGGCAACCGATCACTCGGATAAGACGCGATCAACTTGGGGGGACTCGTATCATGGATCAGCTTGCACACGTTCGGCCTGCCTTGGCCGAACCACTGACGGCCCGACTCACTTATCTAGGCATCAATGCGGAAACCAGCCGCTTGCTGCGCGATTTCTGGCCGAGCGTCGCACCGGCGTTGCCGCGCATTCTCGACGGCTTCTATGATCATGTCGAAAGAGTGCCGGAA
>CAZUAL010000067.1:5181-15004 GCA_964618305.1 uncultured Dongia sp.
TCGCAAAACGTGGCGGAGCTCTTTATGACAAATTCGCGGCATTGGTCGGCGATCAACGCCCGCGCCTGAAGAAGGCGCAGTCGATGCATTGGGAGCGACTCTTCTCCGGCCGCTTCGATCAGGAATATTTCGACAGCGTCAAGGCCGTCGGTCATGCCCATAACCGCATCGGCCTGGCGCCCCGCTGGTATATCGGCGCCTATGGCTTCGTGCTGCGCAGCCTGCTGGTACTTGCCACAAAGTACCGCCCGCTGGCGCGTGGGCACAGCGCCGCGCTCTGCGGCGCCGTGACCACGGCGGTGATGCTGGATATCGATCTTTCCATCTCCACCTACCAAGAGGCGATGATGGCAGATCGGCAACGGCGGCAACAGATCATCACCGACGCCGTCACCGATTTCGCGGACATCATTCAAGGCGCGCTCAAAGCTGTCGACGGTGCCGCCGTCGAGTTGCAGGCGATGGCAAAATCATTGGGCGACAGCACGTCACTGACCACCGATACGGCGCGCAATGTGACCAGTGCCTCGCAACAGGCGACCGGCAATGTACACGCCGTCGCCGCGGCAGCTGATCAATTGTCAGCCTCCATCACCGAAATCAGCAACCAGGTGCAGCAATCGAAGAGCATCTCCGGCCAGGCGGTGAATGAGGCGCAGAACGCCGACGGATCGGTGCAGGGATTGGCACAAGCCGCGGACAAGATCGGCGATGTGGTGAAACTCATCAGCGCCATCGCCGAGCAGACCAACCTGCTGGCCCTCAACGCCACGATTGAAGCGGCGCGCGCCGGCGAAGCCGGCAAGGGCTTCACGGTGGTCGCGGCGGAAGTGAAGAATCTGGCCGGTCAGACGGGTCGCGCCACCGAAGAGATCGCCAATCAGATCGGTACGATCCAGGGCGCCACGCGGCAGTCGGTCGACATCATCAAAGGCATCGCCGGCACGATCGGGCGCATCAGCGATTCAACGTCGGCGATTGCCGCCGCCGTCGAGCAACAGACGGCGGCCACGCAAGAAATCGCCCGCAACGTACAGGAGGCGGCCGACAGCACGAGCCGCGTCGCAGATCACATCGACAGCGTCAGCTCCTGCGCCGCCGAAGCGGGCGAATCCGCGACCAACATGTTGACCGCTGCCAACGAACTGACGCGCCAGACCAATCTGGTCCGCCAGGAGATCGAGACGTTCCTGAAGCGCGTCGCCGAAGGATAGTCGCGTGAGCGGGGGGAGAGTGCCGCCCACAAGAAGAAGGCCGCGCTTCCGACGAAGCGCGGCCTTCTGCCTTTCAGTCTGGGAACCGAGATCAGTCGGCGAACGGATCCTTCACCAGGATCGTATCATCGCGCTCGGGGCTCGTCGAAAGCAGCGCCACCGGCACTTCGATCAACTCCTCGACACGGCGGACGTATTTGATCGCGGTCGCGGGGAGCTGCGCCCAGGAGCGGGCACCTTGGGTCGATTCAGACCAGCCTTCCAGCGTTTCGTAGATCGGCTTGGCGCGGGCCTGCAGATCGGAAGCGGCGGGAAGATAGGCGTAGGGTTGTCCGTCGATTTCGTAGCCGGTGCAGATCTTCAGTTCCTTCATGCCGTCGAGCACGTCGAGCTTGGTGAAGGCGATGCCGTGGATGCCGGCAACCTTGGCGGCACGGCGCACGAGGGCGGCGTCGAACCAGCCGCAACGGCGCTTGCGGCCCGTCACCACGCCGAATTCCTTGCCGCGGGCACCTAGGCGCTCGCCAATCTCATCGGTGAGTTCCGAGGGGAACGGGCCAGAGCCGACGCGCGTCGTATAGGCCTTGGTGATGCCGAGCACGTAACCTATTCCGGACGGGCCGATGCCGGAGCCGGTCGCCGCCTGCCCTGTCACGGTGTTCGATGAGGTGACGTAAGGATAGGTGCCGTGATCGACATCGAGCATGACACCCTGCGCGCCTTCGAACAGGATGCGGTCGCCACGCCGGCGCGCGGTGTCGAGCATCTCCCAGACCGAGCGCACGAAGGGTGCAATCTGTGGGGCGATGGCGCGAAGCTTGGCGAGAAGATCGGCGCCGTCGACGGGCTCGGCCCCCATCCCCTTCAACAGCGCATTGTGATGGCGCAGGAGGTTGTCGACCTTCGCCTCGAGCCCCTTCAAGTCCGAAAGATCGCAGACGCGAATGGCGCGGCGCGCGACCTTGTCCTCATAGGCCGGGCCGATGCCGCGGCCGGTGGTGCCGATCTTGGCGCTGCCCTCGGCGGCACCTTCGCGCAGCTTATCGAGTTCGCTGTGGAGTGGCAGGATCAAGGCCGCATTCTCGGCAATCACCAGATTGTCCGGCGAGATGGCGACACCCTGCCCGCGCAATCCGTCCATCTCCTTCAAGAGATGCCAGGGATCGACCACGACGCCGTTGCCGATGGCCGAGAGCTTTCCCGGTCGCACGATGCCGGAGGGGAGCAGCGAGAGCTTGTAGGTGACGCCACCGATGACCAGCGTGTGTCCTGCATTGTGGCCGCCCTGGAAGCGCACGACGACATCGGCGCGCTCGGAGAGCCAGTCGACGATCTTGCCCTTGCCCTCGTCGCCCCATTGCGAGCCGATTACCGCTACGTTGGCCATGATATTCCTTCCGACCTTGAGATCAGTCCTGGACGGCGGCAGGCCGCCCGTCCTTGAGATAGTGCGAGCATTTGAGGCGCTTGGCCTCGGCGCGCGTATCGGCGTCCGCCAGGCCCTGCACCGTGACCCAGCCTTCCTCGCGGAGCTTTGCAGCCGCCTGCGCGTCGGCGCCGAACGGAACGAAGACGCGCTTCATTCCCGCCGGCACGGGCAGGGTCGCGAGCAGCGTATCGAGATAGAGCGAGAAGCCGGTCGCGGCTTCGCCCGCGTGATTTACGTAGCGCCCGCCGCGGCCGAATTCGCCGCGCACACCGCGCCCCAGCAAGGTGAAGGCGATGCCGCTGTGATATTCGAAGCCGCGATGATCTGTGGGATCGATGGTGAGCGTCAGCTTCGGCGCCGCCTTGCGGATGAGCGCGATGATGGCGGCGAGATTGGCGCGCACCTCGGCACCCGGTGGCGGCAGATCGAGACCTTCCAGCACTGGAAGTGCCGTCTCAACCGGCCCCACCGCGCGCAGCAGGCCCAAGAGGATCGGCGCGTTGGCGCCAGCGAGTTCGGTGACCTTCGCCGTGTCCTTGCGGTCCAGCGCGGCAATGAGGTCGGCGCTTTTGCCATCGTCCAAATTGCTCGGCGCCAGAATGCTGGGAGCGAGCCGCGGCACGTTGAGATCGACGGCCAGATCGCGCACGCCAAGCGCCGTCAGCGCCTCGACGGCGAGGAGCACGACTTCGGCATCGGCCGCCGCCGCTTCCGTGCCGATGAGTTCGACACCCACCTGCCCCAGCTGGCGTTCGGGCCGCATCTGCTCGCCTTTGACGCGAAGCACCTGCCCCGCATAGGAGAGGCGCAAGGGTCGCGGCATGTTCTGCAGGCGCGAGGCGGCGATGCGCCCGACTTGGGGCGTCATGTCGGCGCGCAGGCCCATCATGCGCTGGGAGATCGGATCCATCAGGCGGAATGTGTGCGCGGCCATCGCCTCGCCCGGACCAGCGAGGAGCGAATCCTCGAACTCGATCAGCGGCGGCTTGACGCGCTCATAGCCCCAGCGGGCGAAGCTTGCCACCAGACGCTCGACGATGGCGGCCTCGAAACCGGCTTCCGGCGGCAGGCCGTCACCCAGCCCCGCAGGCAGCAGGAACTTCTCACCGACAGTGTGCGAAGAATTGAAGGACATGTGAGGTTCGGGCCCGGCAACAAGCTTGAAGAGCCCAACCGAGACACGAGTGGCGCGAGGCGCCATGCACCATGACCGCTTGGGCAAGGGCATTTAGCGCAAAGCCTTTCGCGGTGCAAGAGTGGCGGCGGTCGCAGGGGTCGCGGCCCCTGCCCCACCCCGCGCGATAAGCGCTTAATTTACCTCGATTTCTCCGGTCAGCACGCAGACCGCATGACCGGCGATCTTCAGCCGGTCGCCGGCGATGGCGAGCCACATATCGCCGCCCCGCCGGGATACCTGGCGGGCGTGGAAACAGTCCTTGCCGAGCCTCTCCCGCCAGAAGGGGGCCAGCACGCAATGGGACGAGCCAGTCACCGGATCCTCGGGGATGCCGTGGATGGGCGCAAAGAAGCGGCTGACGAAATCGACGCCTTCGGATTTGCCATCGGCGGTGATGATGAGGTCGCGCCCCGTTCCTTCGATCGCAGCGAAATTCGGTACGGCCGCGCGCACGGCGGCAGCATCGGAAAGACGCGCGACATAGGCGTCGTAGACGGGGCTAGCCACCACTTCAACCGGCTGCTGGCCGATGGCGGCGGCGATACGGCCGGGCATCTCCGCATCCGTGTTCGCCTCGAAGCTGAGGAGCGGGAAATCAAGCTCCAGACGGTCGCCGTCGACACGGACGAAGAGCGGGCCGGACAAGCTGTCGAAGCGCATTTCCTTGAGGGACGGATCGATATGGCGGGTCAGCACGAAGGCCGAGGCCAAGGTGGCGTGACCGCACAGCTTGACCTCGACCGTCGGCGTGAACCAACGCAGGTGATAGGTGCCGGGACCGGTCGCGACGAAGAACGCGGTCTCGGCCAGATTCATCTCGGCGGCGATCGCTTGCAGGGTCTGATCCGGGAGCCAGGTTTGAAGCGGCATGACACCTGCGGGATTGCCGGCGAAAGCGCGGTCTGTGAACGCATCGACCTGGTAAATCGGGTATTTCATGGATCAGGTTCACTGTTCGAGCGATTGAGATCAGCGCCAGAGAGGGCGCGATACTTCCGCCTCGACGTCGCAGCGGGTGAGGCCGATATCCTTCAGCATGCGGTCGTCGAGCGCTTCCAGCGACCGGCGCTGGCGGTAGAGTTCCAGACAATCAGCCAAGTAGGTAAAGAGGCGGAGCGCCAGGAAACCCGGGGCGCCGCGGCGGCTACTAGGTCGGGCGAAGATCGAAGGGCCGGCTGGCGCCGACGACTTGTATCGAGACATTTTCCTCTCCAATGTTGATAAAAGTGGCGACAAAGGGGACAATTCGCAATATTGTACCCGCGATCGGATAATTGTTCTGGCACCACCACGAGTCAATCGATACATTGTCACCATGACAAACTGGCACCCCGACCTCTCCCCCTTTGCCGGACCGCGCTATCTCGCGATCGCCGATGCGCTGTCCGAAGACATTCGCCAACAGCGCATGGCGCCGGGAACGCGCCTGCCGACGCATCGGGAACTCGCCTACCGGCTGGGCGTCACTGTGGGCACGGTGACGCGCGCCTATGCCGAGGCGGAGCGGCGCGGGCTCATCGGCGGCGAGGTCGGACGCGGCACCTTCGTGCGGCCCGACGTGCGGCGCCGGCCGGAAATGCCGATCGACCGTGAGACGGAGGTCGAGGCCGGCGGGTTCATCGACCTTTCCATCAACTTTCCGACGCCGCGCGCCAACGACGCCCTGCTCTCCACCACGCTGCAGCGCGTGGCATCGCGGCCCGGCATTCATTCGCTGCTCGATTATCATCATCATGTCGGCCTGCCGCGGCACCGCGCGGCCGGCGCGCAATGGCTTTCCGAACAGCGTTATCCCGTTTCCGCCGAGCGGGTGATCGTCACGTCCGGCGGCCAGCACGCAATGACAGCAGCGCTGGGAGCGATCACCGAGCCCGGCGACGTCGTCGTCACCGAGGCCCTCACCTATCCGGGCCTGCGGCGCCTTGCCGACTTCCTGCGCATCCGCCTCCATGGCGTGCCGCTCGATGGCGACGGCGTCGACCCGGACGCATTCGAGGCCGCCTGCATCAACCTGCGGCCCAAAGCCTTCTATTGCGTCGTCAACATGCATAACCCGACCGGTATCGTCGTCTCGGCCGAGCGGCGCCAGGCCCTGGCGGCAGTGGCGCGGCGGCACGGCGTCAAGATCGTCGAGGACGATGTCTATGGCTTCCTGCTGGGTACGCGGACGGTCGAACCGCTCTCGTCGCACGCGCCGGAGCTCGGCCACTATTTCACCAGCGTCTCGAAGTCGATGGCGCCGGGATTGCGCGTGGGCTATCTCGCCATTCCCGAAGGCGCTCTCGACTCCTTTGCCCAGGTCGTACGCTCGACCACCTGGATGGCTGCACCCTTGACGGCGGAGATTGCCGCCGACTGGGTCGAGGACGGAACCGGCATGGACCTTGCCGAGGCGCACCGCATCGAGGCGATCGCGCGCCAGCGCCTGGCACGGCGCATCCTTGGCGACTTCCATTTCTGCGGCGATGAGTCGAGCTATCACATCTGGCTGAAGCTCCCCGACGGCTGGACCGCCGACGGCTTTGCCCTTCAGGCCCGGCTGAAAGGGGTCGGCGTTTCGCCGGCCACCATCTTCTCGCTCACCCGCAACGCGCCGAACGGCGTCCGTCTGTGCCTGTGCGCGCCCGCCGACCGGCGCGTGCTTGAAGTGGCGCTGCAGCGCGTCAACGATCTGCTGCGCTGCCCGCCCGACACATCCTCCTTCGGCATCGTGTGAGATGATGGAGGCAGGACCAACCAAAGCGCCGCTGTCGGCCGGCGCCGAAGCGATGCGGGGGCTTGCCGCCACCTTTCCCTTGATGGTGTCGGCCTTCCCGTTCGGCCTCATCTTCGGGACCCTCGCCACCAATGCGGGCCTTTCGCCGCTTGCCGTCATGAGCATGTCGCTCTTCGTCTTCTCGGGCTCGGCGCAGTTCATCGCCATCCTGCTGCTCGGGACCGGCTCGGCGCTCGGCGTCATCTGGCTGGCAACGCTCATCCTCAATCTGCGGCACCTCCTCTATGCCGCGACCCTGGTCGACCATGTGCGGCACCTCAGCCAGACCTGGCGCTTCAGCCTCGCCGCGATGCTCACCGACGAAACCTTCGCGGTGATGGAGCGGCGCTATCGCGAAGAAGGCAGCGGGCCCAACGCGCACTGGTATTATCTCGCCTCATGCCTCGGCATGTATCTCAACTGGCAGTTCTGGACCTTCATGGGGATTCTCATCGGCGCGGCCTTTCCGGAGGTGAAGAACTGGGGCCTTGAGTTCGCGATGATCGTGACCTTCACTGGCATCGTCGTGCCGGCGCTGCGCTCGTCCCCCTTCTGGCTTGCCGCCATCGTCGCCGGCGCGGTGGCAACCCTTGGCAACGATCTTCCCTATAAGCTTGGCCTGATGCTGGGCGTGCTCAGCGGAATCCTCGCCGGGCTCATCGCCCAGGAATGGCGCCGCCGATCCTTGCGCGGCGAGAAGGTGCTGCCATGAACGCGCTCGACACATTGCTGATGATCGGCGGCATGGCGCTCATCAACCTTGCCATCCGCTGGCCGGTCTATCTCTTTGCCGATCATGTGCGCTTCCCGCCGATCGTCGAGCGGGCACTCGCCTTCGTGCCGGTCGCGGTGCTGACCGCCATCATCGTGCCAGCAACACTCTATCCCGACGCCGATCAAGGCATTCAGCTGACCTACACCAACCCCTATCTGGTGGGCGCGTTGGTCGCCGCCTTCGTCAGTTGGAAGTGGAAGAAGCTGATGCCGACGATCCTCGTCGGCATGGCGGTCTTCTTCGTGACGCGGTGGGTGGTGGGCGCCTAGCGGTCGCGGATCATGGCGGCGAAGGTCGCCTCGGCCACAACCTGGCCATCGACCTTGGCAACGCCCATGAAGCGCCAGACCGGACCGCGGGCCCGGTCCTTCTTGACTTCCAGGCGCAGCTGGTCGCCCGGCGTGACGGGCCGGCGGAACTTGCAATCGTCGATGCTCATGAAGAGGACGATCTTGCCCTCTGCCTCGGAACCCAGCGCATGGACGGCGATGACCGCCGCCGTCTGCGCCATCGCCTCGACGATGAGGACGCCGGGCATCACCGGGGCACCCGGGAAGTGCCCGGGGAAGAACGGCTCGTTGACCGTGACGTTCTTGATGCCGGTGGCGCTGTCGCCCGAGACGACATCGATGACGCGGTCGATGAGCAGGAAGGGATAGCGATGCGGGATCATCCGCATGATCGATGCGATATCGATGATCCCGGCGTTAGCAACTTGGTCAGCCATCAACGACCCTTCTTACTCATACCAATGGCGCGGCGATCGCGGCGCGGCGGTTACATCTTCACGGAAGGCAGGATCTTGTTCAACGTGGCGATGACCGTGTCGGTAATATCCCAGGCCTGGGCGCTGACAACGATGACAGACTTCTTAAGAACAAGTGTCAGTTTGCGCTTCTGCGCCACGTCGAGGACCGACTTGTTGATGGATTCGACGATCGCCTTGCGGGCATTGCCGAAGCGGGTGTCGAGATCCTTGCGCCGGGCCTCGAACTCCTTGCGATAGGTCGCTTCCTTGGTCTGCAGCTTCTTCACCGTGTCGGCGATCTGCGCCTCGGTCATGTTGGCGCGGTTCTTGTTGAAATTCTCGCCGTCGGCGCGCAGTTCCTTCTGCTTGGCCGTGAAATCGCCCTGGAACTGCTTTCGCAGCTGATCCGACTGCTTGGCAAGGGCTTGGCCCGCCGTGGAAGAAGAGAGGACCTTGTCGATGTCGACAACGCCGATGAGGATCGGAATCCCCGCCGGGTCGGTGCCGGCCGGTGCAGCCTCTTGGGCCACGGCGAAGACCGGTGAAAAGAAGGTGAGTGCCGCGGCGAAAGCCAGGGCGGCCTTCGTCATCATACGGAATTTAAACACGCGCGTAACTCCACGAAGTGAAAACGTTTGTCTAGAAGGACGTGCCGACACTGAAGCGGAACCATTCCCGGTTATCGTAGCTTTCCCGCATCAAGGGATAGGCCACGTCGACGGCGATCGGACCGAATGGCGAGACCCAGGTAAGGCCGACACCGGCCGAGACACGCAGGCTGGCATCGTCATCAATGTCGATATTGCTCTCGAGATCTGTTCCGGTCAGCGTACCGAAGTCGGTGAAGGCGCGGCCGCGGACATTGAACTCTTCCGGCAGGCCGACCGGGAAGCTCGCCTGCAGCGTACCGTCGAAGATGAACTGGCCACCAAGTGAGTCGCCGGTATCGGCGTCACGGGGGCCGACGCCGGACGATTCAAAGCCGCGCAGCGACTGGCCGCCCAATGTATAGCCGTCGGTCACACGCACATTGCCGCCAAAGGGCGCGAAGATATAGCCCACTTCGGCCGAGAAACCGATCGAGACATCGTCAGTCACCGGATAGAAATAGCCACCGCGCACCATGGTTTGCAGATTGAAATCCTCATCCGTGAAGTCCGGACGGACGGAAATCAGGTCATTCGAGAGCGACAGGAAGTAGCCGTCGCGCGGGTCGTTCGCATTGTCGCGGCGGTCATAGATGATGTCGGAACTCCAAGTCGTGCGAAGGGTATAGCCCTTCTCGTCCTTGATAGCCTCGGAGAGATCATCATCGAGGTCCGAAATCTTGTCGGCGCTGACGCGGAAGCCGAGGGTCTGGCGCGTGTATTCCGTCAGCTCATAACCCATGCGCAAACCAGCGCCTGTTTGCGCGAGGTCGTAATTGTCACCGCGCACGTCGTTGTAGCGACGATGGAAGAGATCGAAGCCGGCCGACAGATCCTTGTCGAGGAAATACGGATCCGTGAAGCTGAAATCGAGCTGCGAGCGCTTACCGGACAGGGTGAAATTCACGCGCACATCCTGCCCCTTGCCGAGGAGGTTGCGCTCACGCAGACCGATGTTGCCCAAGGGACCATCGGCAGTCGAGAAGCCGGCGCCGAAGGTCAGTTCGCCGGTCGATTGCTCGGCCACCTTGACCTTGACGATGGTCTTGTCCGGGGCGCTGCCGGGCACGGTCTGGAT
>CAZUAL010000068.1:0-14868 GCA_964618305.1 uncultured Dongia sp.
CTCCAACACCACGCCACTTCCGGCGAAAATCTATGCCAACGAAGGCGCCTGCCAGTTCCTGTTCCTCAAGGGCGCATCCGCCTGCGAGACCTCGTACAAGGACCGTGCCGGCAAGTATATGGGCCAGCGCGGCGTCACCCTGCCGCGCCTTTGATGTGATCGGATAAATCTCGATGGATCGAATTCGCATTCGCGGCGGCAATCCCTTGAAAGGGGAGATCAGGATCAGCGGCGCGAAGAACGCGGCGCTGCCGCTGATGTGCACCTGCCTGCTGACCGATGACGATGTCCGGCTCGACAATGTGCCGGACTTGGCCGATATCACGACGATGACGAACCTTCTCACCCATCTGGGTGTCGAGGTGACGACGCGCCAGTCGTTGAAGGACCGTTCCGTCATCTTCTCGGCCAAGGGTCTTGCCGACACGACGGCGCCCTATGATCTGGTGCGCAAGATGCGCGCTTCCGTGCTGGTCCTGGGCCCGCTGATCGCGCGCCATGGCCAGGCCAAGGTCTCGCTCCCCGGTGGCTGTGCGATCGGCACCCGGCCGGTCGATCTCCACATCAAGGGCCTGCAGCAGATGGGGGCCGAGATCGAACTTGAATCCGGCTACATCATCGCCAAGGCGCCGGGCGGCCTCAAAGGTGGCGAGGTGACTTTCCCCAAAGTCTCCGTCGGCGCCACTGAAAACCTGCTGATGGCGGCGACGCTGGCAAAGGGCGAAACGCATCTCATAAATGCGGCGCGTGAGCCGGAGATTTCCGATCTCGCCGCCTGCCTCAACGCGATGGGCGCCAAGATCGAGGGGATCGGCACCGACCACCTGAAGATTCACGGTGTCGAGAAGCTGCACGGCTGCACCCATAGCGTCGTTGCCGACCGGATCGAGGCCGGCACCTACGCGATGGCGGCGGCGATCACGGGCGGCGAGGTCGAACTGGTCGGCCTCCACCACGAGCTCATCGGCGCCGCGGCCTCGACTCTTTCGCAGGCCGGCGTGTCGCTGACCGAAACGCCGCGCGGTCTCATGGTCAAGCGAAAGAACGGCGCGCTCAACGGCGTCGACGTAATGACCGAGCCGGTCCCTGGCTTCCCGACCGACCTGCAGGCGCAGATGATGGCGCTGATGACCACGGCCGAAGGCGCCTCGATGATCACCGAGACGATTTTCGAGAACCGCTTCATGCATGTGCCGGAACTGGCGCGCATGGGTGCCTCGATCAACGTCCACGGCTCGTCCGCGATGGTGCGCGGCGTCAAGAAGCTGACCGGGGCGCCGGTGATGGCGACGGATCTGCGCGCCTCCGTCTCGCTGGTCCTCGCCGGTCTGACGGCGGAAGGGGATACATTCCTCAACCGCGTCTATCATCTCGACCGCGGCTATGAGAAGCTGACGGCCAAGCTTTCCGCCTGTGGCGCCGAGATCGAGCGCCTGAGCGACGGCGGCGGCGCGGAGTAAATTTGATGGCGAAGGCGGCTGGCACCGACATGCGGCTGATGGCGAAGGATGCCGACGATCTCGGCATTATCGCTGCTTGCCTGCAGGACGCGCTGGTGCCGATCTCGGAGGTTCAGTATCTCGCCTCCGAGCAGCGCTTCATCATGCTGCTCAACCGTTTCCGCTGGGAACGCCATCCGGCGAGCCGCGAGGGGCCGCAGAAGCGCGGCGACGATGCCAGCTTTCACGATGCCGACGATTACTTCGACACCGAGCAGCGCATCCATTGTGGCCTCTGCATCGACAAGGTGAGCGCGGTCCGGAGCCGTGGGGTGGATCTGAAGCAGCGCGGCAAGTTCCTGTCGCTCCTGACGCTGCAGCAGGACGGCGACAAGCTCAATCTCATCTTCTCGGGCGGTGGCATCATCCAGCTCACCGTCACCGAGCTTTCCGTGTTCCTGAAGGACATGGGGGAAGGCTGGCCGACCCAATGGCGGCCTGACCATGAACGCGAAACGGCGGGCCACAAGGGGCGCGAATGAGCGAAGTGTTTGTTCTGGCTCTGCCGAAGGGGCGCATCCTCAAGGAGGTCCTTCCGGTCCTGAAGCGCGCCGGTATCGAGCCCGAGGCCGAGTTCGCGGACGAGAATTCGCGCGCGCTGCGCTTCCGCACCAATGATCCCAGGCTCGAGATCATCCGCGTGCGCAGCTTCGACGTCGCGACCTTCGTTGCCTTCGGCGCGGCGCAGCTCGGTGTTGCCGGCAATGACGTGCTTTTGGAATTCGACTATCCGGAAATCTATGCGCCGGTCGACCTCAACATCGGCCATTGCCGCCTGTCGGTTGCCGAGCCCAAGGATCTGTCGGAGACCGACGATCCCAGCCGCTGGTCGCATATCCGGGTCGCCACCAAATATCCCAATGTGACGCAGAACTATTTCGCTGCACGCGGGGTGCAGGCGGAATGTATCAAACTCTCCGGCGCCATGGAGCTTGCGCCGACACTGGGCCTCTGCCGCCGCATCGTCGATCTCGTGTCGAGCGGCGCGACCTTGAAGGCGAACAACCTCGTCGAGATCGAGAAGATCGCCGAGGTGACGTCGCGCCTCATCGTCAACCGCACGGCGATGAAGACCTTCCCGCGCGAGATCGGCGATCTGGTCGAACGCCTGCGTCACGCCGTCGCCTGAGCCGGGTTGGGGAGCGCCATGTCGACCGGCCGGCTCATCCGCGTAGACCTCGATGAAGGGTCGACCGCGCGCCGCACACCGGAAGTGGAGCGGGAGCGGGCCGTCGCCATCTTCGACCTTCTCGAGGAAAACCAGTTCACCCCCGCGATCGAACATCAGGGTCCCTATCTTCTGGCGCTCTCGATCGAGGAGAACCGCCTCGTCTTCGACATCAAGGACGAGACGGAAGCGCCGCTCTACAAGTTCATCCTGTCGCTGTCACCCTTCCGCCGCATCGTGAAGGAATATTTCGACATCTGCGAAAGCTACTATCAGGCCATCAAGTCGGCCTCGCCCTCCCAGATCGAAGCGATCGACATGGGTCGGCGCGGCCTGCACAACGAAGGCTCGGAAATCCTGCGTGAGCGTCTGGCCGGCAAGGTCGAGATCGACTTCAACACCGCGCGTCGGCTGTTCACGCTGATCTGCGCATTGCATGTCAAGATGTGAGGCCCTATGGCGCAGGGCCTTCCCGGCAGCGTCCTCTTCTGTTGCACCTTCAATGCCGTGCGTTCGCCGATGGCCGAGGCGATCATGAAGCATTTCTACGGCACCAAGGTCTTCGTGGATTCCGTCGGCGTGCGCGCGCAGGAGATCGACGGCTTCGTCATCGCCGTCATGGACGAGATCGGCATCGACCTCTCCAAGCACCGCTCGAAGACCTTCGACGATCTCGAGGACGAATCATTCGACCTCATCATCTCCCTCTCGCCGGAGGCGCAGCACAAGGCGGTCGACATGACCCGGACCATGGCCTGCGATGTCGAGTTCTGGAACACGCTCGACCCCACCATCGTGGAAGGGTCGCGCGAGGACCGGCTGGAGGCCTACCGTTCGGTCCGGGACGGGCTCATGAAGCGCATTCGGGATCGTTTTCCCCCGCCAGGCGCCCCGCAAATCTGAGATTTTGGCGCCCTCATATTCTACAATGTAGAACAAACGTCACTTTGGAAGGTTCCTCCTTGCCCCTCATTCTCGCCTCAGCCTCGCCCCGGCGGCTCGATCTTCTGCAGCAGATCGGGATCCGCCCCGCTGCCGTCGACGCGCCCCATATCGACGAGACGGCGCTTAAGGGCGAGCTGCCGGCCCAGTACGCCAAGCGCATCGCGTCTGAAAAGCTTGCCGAGGTGGCGCCGCGCCATCCGGGGCAATTCGTGCTCGCGGCCGACACCGTCGTGGCAGTCGGGCGGCGCATCCTGCCCAAGGCGGAAGATGCCGGGACGGCGCGCAAGTGCTTGGAATTGCTGAGCGGACGGCGGCACAAGGTGATCGGCGGCATCGCCATCGCCGGCGCCGATGGCCGCCGCATCCAGCGCGTCGTGACGACGGGCGTCATCTTCAAACGCCTCGAGGCAAATGAGATCGCACGCTACATCGACAGCGGCGAATGGCACGGCAAGGCCGGCGGCTATGCGATCCAGGGCCTGGCGGCGGCGTTCATCCCGGAAATCCATGGCTCCTACAGCAATATTGTCGGCCTTTCCTTGAGCGACACGCATGCGATGCTGCAGGGATTGGGCTTCAAGGGATGAGCATGGCGAACCAGATCTTCATCAGCATCGCGCCGGAGCGCACCGAATTCTTCCGCTGGTCGGAAGATCAACTGGTGCAAGCACTTGCCGAACGCGCGGGCGAGGGGAGCCGTATCGGCGGCATTCATCTGGGCCGCGTCGTGAAGATCGAGCCGAGCCTCAATTCCGCCTTCGTGGAAATCGGCCTCGACAAGCCGGGCTTGCTGCCGCTGAAGAAGCAGGGGCAGCGCCTCAGTGAAGGGGATGCGATCGTCGTGCAGGTGCGCCGCGACGCGCGGGATGAGAAGGGTGTCCGCCTCACCACCAGCATCAAATCGCTGGTCGAGGTGAATGCGAAGGGCAAGCAGCCGCCAGCTCTGCTGGTGGCGCCGCCGACCTTGTGGCAGCGCGCGCTGGAAGCGCTCGAAGAGGTCGAGAGCATCACCTGCGACCGGCGCGTCGATGTGCCGATCATCGAAGAATGGTGCAAGCGCGTGCGGCCTGCTTTCGCAGGCAAGGTTGCGTTCCTGGCGGAGCGCGACTGGGTGCCGTCGCGCGCGGATATCAAGGACGCGATCGCCGAGGGGCTTGATGAGGAAGTCATGCTGCCGGGCGGGGGCAAGCTGCTGGTCGAGCCGGTGCGCACGCTGACGGCGATCGACGTCAATTCGGCCGGCGCTAACCAAGAGAAGGGGATCGAGCGCACGGCACTTTCGGTCAACATCGAGGCGGCCCGCGAAATCCCGCGCCAACTTGCCTTGCGCAATCTCGGCGGCACCATCGTCATCGATTTCATCGACCTCGAGAATCGCAACAAGCGGGAGCAGGTGTTGGAAGCGCTGCGCGAGGCGGCGGGAATCGATTCGGCGATCGAGTGGGTCGGCAACATGTCGCGCCTGGGGCTGGTTGAAATCTCGCGCCGGCGCTTCGGACCGACGCTGGCGGAGATGTGGGGCGGAGGAAAGCCATGAGCAAATGCCCGATCTGCGGCCGGCCGGCCGAGCCCGCCTATCGCCCTTTCTGCTCGGACAGGTGCAAGAAAATCGACCTCAATCGCTGGCTGAGCGGGGTTTACAAGATTCCGGCCTCAGCCACGCCGCCCGATGAAGATGACAAGTCAAGCGATTGATCTGGCGTCTCTTTTTTCGTGAATTTGCGGCTGGACAAGCGGTGACAAAGTCATTAAATATCCGCCGTTCCGCGAAGGGGCCCAGATAGCTCAGTTGGTAGAGCATGTGACTGAAAATCACAGTGTCGCTGGTTCGATTCCGGCTCTGGGCACCATCCCTCTCCCCCTCACATAGACAGAAGCCTCAAGGCACGTGGAAGAGTTCCGCGTCCTCAGCGCATGGCGGAATGCCCAGCATCGTGGCGACGCGTTCGGCGAGTGCCAAGCTGGAGGTGAGGCCGGGCGATTCGATGCCGTAGAGAGCAACGAGCCCTTCGGCGCCATGATCGCCGGCACCCTGAATGAGAAAGTCGCTGTCGATGCGGGCGTCGCGCGAGAGCTTGGGACGGATGCCGGTATAGGCGGGGACGAGCGCACCATCGGCAAGTCCCGGATAGTAGCGCCGGATCGCCGGATAGAATTTCGCGGCACGCGCGGGATCGAGCGAATAGTCGATGCCATCGATCCATTCCACGTCCGGCCCAAAGCGCACGCGACCGCCGAGATCGACGGTGACATGGACGCCGAGCCCGCCCGGCTCCGGCACCGGATAGACCAGACGCCCGAAAGGCGGCTTGCCGCCTTGGAGCACGAAGTAATTGCCCTTGGCATAGTGCGTCGCCGGCACACGGTCTGGCGCCAGGCCCAGCGCGCGCGACACGTCGCTTGCATAGAGACCGGCAGCGTTGATGACGTGACGGACAGCGAGATCATCCGGGTTGTCACCGCCGAGGCTGACCTGCCAATGATTCTTCTGCCGTCGGCCGCGCAGCAAAGGTGTGAGCAGCGCCAGCGAGGCGCCGGCATTCTCGGCATCGCCCAGATAGGCCAGCATCAATTGACGGCTGTCGACGATGCCGGTCGAAGGCGAGTGCAGGGCCGCGACACAGTGGAGCTGCGGTTCCATCGCCTTGGCCGCGGCGACCGAGACGACCTGCAGATCGTCGACGCCATTGGCAAGCGCTTTGTCGGCCAGGGCCCGCAGACCGGCGCGCTGCGCGTCATCGGTCGCGACCAGGAGCTTGCCGCACCGGCTATGCAGCACGCCGCGCGCTACGCAATAGCGGTAGAGAGCCGTGCGGCCGCTGACGCAGAGGCGGGCCTTCAGGCTGCCGGCTGGATAGTAGATGCCGGCATGGATGACCTCGCTGTTGCGCGAACTGGTCTCGGTGCCGATCGCATCGGCCCGGTCGATGATGACGATTTCGCGCCCGGCACGCGCAAGGCGCCTGGCGATGGCCAGGCCGACGATCCCGGCCCCGATGACAAGAAAATCAAGCATGGCGCGACACTAGCAGCCACGCCGTACCGCGTCATCCAGGCACATAAAAATGGCGCGGTGGGTTGCCACCGCGCCAAGTTGAACTTCGATCTCTGTGGGGATGTCGATTAGATTGAGTTGCTGCCCTCAGTCGGCTCGGTCGACGGGCCAGGGTTGCCGTCTTCCCGCTCCGGCTCAGGATCTGGTTCCGGATCAGGCGTGTCACCCGGCTCAGTCGGATCGTCATCGTGATCGGCATGATCGTCCTTGTCCGGCGAGTTCGTCGCTTCCGGCGTTCCACCGGCCGCTGTCTCGACGTCGAGTTCGCACTTGCCGGCGTCAACCGCCGCGACCAATTGATCGGCAGTCAGCGCCGCGCATTCGTTGGACGCCGTCTCGCTGGTCTGCGCGCAGGCGCTCAAGAGAGCCGCCGCCGCAATGGCCGAAAGCAACATAATCTTGCGCATGTCCTAGTCCTCCTTATGAGCATGCCGCGTGGTGCGGCGGTCATGCCCATTGGTGGCGGCAGGCCAGGGGATGGTTCAAATGCGCGATAAATTGTTTGCCATGCCTTGTGATGGGGATCACAGGGACGGCCTGGAATACGGGGCGTGCCTATTCCTCGGCCGCGATGGGGCCGCCGGGCTTGGCAGGGATAACGGGTGGCGGCACTGGTACCGGCGCTTCCGGCTTCGGGCGCACGAAACTGGCCGTATGCGCCATTTCGATCCCATGGGCATGGAAAGCGGCATCGATGGCGAAGTTGAGGTCGGACGTGACCTGATTGACATAGGCCGTGTCGATGACGAAGCAGCGCAGTTCGAATTCGAGTCCGAGATCGACGAAACGCTTGAAGAGCACGGTCGGCGGCGGCTCGGCACAGATCCGACGCTGCTGGCGCGCACAGTCGAGCAGCAGGTCCCGCACCAGTTTTATGTCGCTTCCCGGCACCACCCGGAGGGGGATGACGATGCGGATGATGCGGTCGCGCAACGTCCAGTTGACGACTGAATTGGCGATAAGCTCTGAATTGGGGAAGATGACGCTGGCATTGTCGAACGTCTCGACCTCGGTCGATCGTACCGAGATGCGCTTGACGATCCCTTCCGTGCCGCCCACCACGATCCAATCACCGACCTTGATCGGCCGTTCGATGAGCAGAAGCACGCCGGCGACGAAATTTTCGACGATGGTCTTTAAGCCGAAACCGACACCGACGGAGAGCGCACCGGCGATGATGGCGACGCTGGACAGATCGATGCCGAGCGTCACGACCGCGAGCGTGATAACGATGATGCTGCCGACATAGCCGAAGCCGGCACTGACCGAATTCTGGAGGCCGATGTCGAAGCGTGAGTGCGGCAGAACGTGATCGGAAAGCCAGCGTTTGACTCGACCGACGATGAAGAGGCCGGCAACGAGGACAAAGAGCGCCAGAATGATGTCGGTCAGCGACAGGCTGACCTGGCCCACCTGGATGCCACTCACCGCCCGATTGATGATGAGATTGAGGAGGGTCGGGGAGAGGCCGTAGAAGACCAGCAGGAGATAGAAGGCGGGCAGCCAGAGAATTGTCTCGACAAGAAGGCGCGCCCAGAAGCTCAGCCGGAAGGCGCTGCCCGTGCCCGAGGTGCCGGCTTCCGTTTCGATCACCTCGGCGCCAAGGACGCGGGCAAGGCCTTCGAGCGCTGCGGAGCGCAACAGCCAGGCAATGCCGACGACGACAAGGGTCGCGGTGACGGCGATGAGGATGGTGCCCGAAAGATAGGCGTAGCCAGCGAGCGATATCAGCGGGGAGATGCAGGCGATGACGATGAGCGCACGACGCACGAGGCCCAGCGTGCCGGCAAGCCGCGCTTGCGGCGCCGCCCAATAATCACGCCGCAGCAGGGAGAGCGCGATGATGCCGATGACGACGTCGCGCAGGAACGTGTTGCAGGCGGTGAAGGCGTCCGGGGCAATGGGGCCATCCTTCGTGCCGGTCAGGTACACCATGTTGAAGACGGCGACCATGATGGCAAGGAATGTCACCTTGTAGGCAATCTGCTGCGCGCCCTGCGGCGTCACCGGGATGACGCGCCAGGTCGGTGCAGTGGGCGACAGGGTCGCCCGCGCAAGGCCGGAGACGAGCAGGAAGATGATGAGATTGAGTGTGGCGCCGGCGACCAGATCGGCAAAGAAGTCGCTCTTGACCGGCACCATCCAGCCGACAATGAGACCGAGCGCACCGAGGAAGATGCAGGGAAGGAGGATGTCGGATACGGCCATGGAGGCCGCGGCCAGAATGCGGCGGGCGTGGCTCGGCTCCTCGATCGCCGGATTGGGGCCCCAGCGGCGGCGCAGGAACAGGTGCAGCTGCCAGGCGACGAGCAATGAGACGATGATGAGCGCGGCGCCGCCGATGAGAACGATGCTCTCCATGCCTTCGGCGGCGATAGACCGCCACCAGCGCTGCGGGGCCGCCATCGTGTCGTCGATGGCGCTCAGCAATTGCTGCCAGCCTTCGAGCCAGACGGATGGCTTCAAGGGTGAGGGCAGGCGCTTCAGGATGAAGGCGGTGCGCTGGCCCTGCTCGTGGACGCCGAGGGAGCCCACAAGATTCTGCGCCCTGACGGTGGTGAGCTGTGCCTGGCTGACGTAGCCGTCCAGCTCCGCCTGACGCTTGGTAAGATCGGCACGGGTGGTGGCGACCTTTTCATCTTCGGGCGGCGCACCTTCGGCCGGTGGCGGCCCGAGGCTCTTGAGTTCCGTCGCCACGGATTGAGCCGCTTGCTGGCTGGCCGCCCGCAACGCCTGAGCTTCGCCGATGATCGCCGTCAGTTCCTTGGTCGCTGCTTCCAGGTCTGCTGGGTCTAGTGACTCCTCCTGCAGCGCCGCTTCGGCGGCCTTAAGAGTCTTGTCCCAGGCGACGATGCGCTGCGGGACGTCGGCGAGCGGATTGGCGGTTTGTGGCGCCTGCGCCGACGCTACGCCGGACCCCAAAAGGACGATAAGAGCGAGAAAGGCAAAAAAGCGAGAAAGGCAGGAAACGGCCTGCATCCTGAAAGCCTGCGAATGGATGAATGAAGGATGACCAACACTAGCCACCCGGGGCGCTAAGTCCAAGGGCTAAGGCGTGATCTCTTGCTGCCGGAAAATGGCAAAAGTGGGGCGATACCCCCAACAGCTTCATTTCACACTGTTTCTTTGCCGCTATTTGATCAGGGCGGAGAGGTCGCGGAAGCGGGGATGGTCGGCCGAGCGCAGCCATTCGAAAAGGACCATTTCCGTGGTCACCGCATCGGCGCCATGTCTGACCATGCGATCGATGGCGACAGACTTGCTTTCGGCGCGGCGCGAACCGATGGCATCGGCGACAACGGAGACGGATCGCCCTTCCGCCCGCAGGCCCAGAACCGTTTGCAAAACACAGACATGAGATTCCCAGCCGGCGACGATGATCGCGCGGTCCGGCGGCAGACGGGTGAGCAGGTCGGTCCCGCTGCTGGCGTCGAAACTCATCTTGTGGATGATGGGGGCGGAACCCGGCGCAAGCTCAGCTACGGTCGCGCCGAGTTTCGCGGCATTCTGCTCGGTGAAGATCTTCGGCACGCCCAGGATGGCGGCCGCGTCGAGCAGCCGGCGGGCGTTGCGTATCGTGCTCTCTGCCTGGTCGATCGCCGGCATCAGGCGCGCCTGGAAATCGATCAAGAGCAGAACGGACCGATCAGCCTCCAACAGCGGCATTGGCGCGCGGACTCCCTTGGGCATTTGGATGTCCGCCAGTATCGCACGGTACTGCCGTGGATTAGAAGTGCCGGGCGGCCCGCTCAGATGCCGATGAACGGCTGCATCAGGCGACCCAGCCAATTGTCGAAGCGCAGCGGCGCATCGGTGACGGCAAGGCAGATGCAGACGTCTTCGCTGCCAGCCACTGGCCTGTGGGTCACATTCTCATCCAAGATTTCGATATCGCCGCGGGCGAAATGTGTCCCCATCGACTCATAGCTGCCATTGAGGCAGAGGGTCATTTCGACCCCGCCATGGCCATGATCGAAGACCGAGCGGCCGGGGGCGATGCGCAGGAGACGCGCCGTCACACCGTCGCTACTGACGAGTGGAAGCTGATCAATACCGGGGCCGATCCGGCGCCATTTCACGGCTTCGATGTCGCCGCCCACATAGCGGCGCAAGGGGGCCGGCAGCATGTAGCTGCGCTTGATCTGGACCGGTTGTGCCGGCGGCGGGCCTTCACCCGCACTGGCCGGTGCCTTGGCGCGTGCCAGGGTAGCCGCCAACGAATCGGCGGCAAGCGGCGTTTCCGGCAAGGCGTCGATCAGGCTGCCGCCCAGCGCTTCCAACGTGGCGACCTGGCGGCGGCAGGCGGGGCACAGGGAAAGGTGCGTTGCCATGGCAAGGGCGCTGGCCTCGTCGAGCGTTCCGGCGACATAGGTGGCGAGCAAATCCTCGCCGGGATGGTGCGTGATTTTGTGGAGCGCGGTCATGGTTCCTCAGGCTCTCCCAGAGCCCTGCGAAAGCGGTTGAAGGCGAGGCGCATCCGCGATTTGACCGTGCCGAGAGGAATCCCGAGCTCGGCCGCAATCTCGACATGCGGTTTGTCCTCGTAGAAGGAGAGGCGGACGATCTTTGCCTGCTCGTCGGGCAGAGCCGCCAGGGCGGCACGGACCGCCGCGGCCTGCTGCCCCTGATCGAGCGCCGTTTCTGGCGACACTGGATCGTCCGGGACAAGGGCTAGGTCGTCGAGCTCGGCCTCCGGCCGCTTCCGGCGGCGGAAGGCGTCGATGCGCAGGTTGCGCGCGATCGAGAATATCCAGGTGCCGGCGCCCGCCTTGGCCGCGTCGAAAAGATGCGCCTTGCGCCATACGGTGGCCATCGCTTCCTGCGCCAGTTCTTCCGCCTGATCTTCCGGCGCACCGAGCTTGCGCATATAGGATTTAAGTCTAGGGGCGTAGAACCGGAACAATTCGGCAAAAACTGCTTCATCGGTTGTGGCCGCCAGCGAGGCGAGGAGCGCCGTCATGCGCTCCGCATCAGGCCTGCTATCTGGATCACCTGCGCCCATGGTCGCTGCCGCCCGAATCGTTCCCCCACCATACTTAGCCTCAAAACGGCCGGCTTTCACCTTCGGCGCGGCCGGTCTGGATGCCGGCAGCGACGGCACGGCATCGGACAATGCCGGGACAAGCACGGCAAAGGCCGGGGAGGCGTGGGGGGCGGCAAAGGCTGCTTTCATGATCCAATCTACGCGGGCGATCGCCAGACGGATCACCGGTCACGCAACTGATGCGGATCGGCCCTATTTTTGTGATCCGACGGGAGCTTGGCCGCGTAACACTCATGAATTTGGGGGCTTTTGCGGTGCGGGCAGTACCTTTCCGCCGGTCCCAGCACTGGTCCAAGCGACCACAGTCAAGCGGAAGGGCCAGAATGGCACCAAACGATCAAGCAGCCTTCATCCCCGAGATTGCGCCACCCGATATTTCCTTTTCCGAGACCGACCGCCCCGGCAGGCCGCTCAATGTCGCCGTGATCGGGTCCGGGATATCCGGGCTGGCGGCCGCGTGGCTGCTCACCGAACGGCATCGTGTCACTCTGTTCGAGCGCGACGGCCGCCCCGGCGGCCACAGCAATACGGTGACGCTGAATCTCCCCGAAGGCAGCTTGCCGGTCGATACCGGCTTTATCGTCTTCAACGAGCGCACATACCCGAACCTCACCAGCCTGTTCGCGCATCTGGGCGTCGAAAGCCAGGCGACCGACATGTCCTTTGCCGCATCGGTCGGTGACGGCGACTTCGAGTATGCCGGTACCAATCTCAACGGGCTCTTTCTGCAGCGGCGCAACCTGCTGCGGCCGCGCATGTGGCGGATGATTGCCGATATCCTGCGCTTCTACCGCGAGGCCCGGCGCGAGGCCGATAGCGGCCTGACACTCGGCGAATATCTTTCCAAGCGCGGCTATGGCGAGAGCTTCGTCAACGATCACCTGCTGCCCATGGGTGGTGCCATCTGGTCGACTTCGCCGCGGCAGATGCTGGATCACCCGTTGGATGCCTTCGTGCGTTTTTGCGACAATCATGGCCTGCTGCAGATCAGCGACCGTCCGGTCTGGCGCACGGTCGTTGGCGGCAGCCGTGCGTATGTGCAGCGCATGCTGGCCGACCGGCCGATCGCGCTTGAGCTCAATGCGCGGATATCGGTCATTCGGCGCCAGCCGGTGAATCCCGAGATTGTCTTTGCCGACGGGTCCCGGCGCCGGTTCGATGCGATCATCGTCGCCACTCACGCCGATCAGGCGCTGACGCTTCTCGACCGGCCAAGCGATCGCGAGCAATCGCTGCTCGGCGCGATGAAGTATATCGGCAACACGGCCTATCTTCACGGCGATGAGGGATTGATGCCGCGTCGACGGGCCGCCTGGTCGAGCTGGAATGTGCTGAGCGGTACCGGCGAAGGGGACCGCCAGATTTGCGTCAGCTATTGGATGAACCGTCTGCAACACCTGCCGACGGCGCGGCCCGTCATCCTGACGCTGAATCCCGGCCGCTTGCCGCGCGCCGAGCGTGTCTGGGCGAGCTTCGATTATGCGCATCCGCTTTTCGATAATGCGGCGATCGCCGCGCAGCGCCAATTATGGTCGCTCCAGGGCCAGGGTGGGATCTGGTATTGTGGTGCCTATTTCGGCGCCGGTTTCCATGAGGACGGTTTGCAATCTGGCCTGGCCGTGGCGGAGCAATTGGGCGGCGTGCAGCGACCCTGGCGGGTTGCCGCGCCGTCGGGGCGCATCCATGTTCGGGACGTCGCGGCCGCCGCTTGGTCTGTGCCTCAACTCGGGATGGCGGTTTGATCATGCGCTCGGCAATCTATCGGGGCAGCGTGATGCATCGGCGGGTACGGCCCAAGCTGCATCATCTGCGCTATGACGTCTTCTATCTGCTGCTCGATCTCGACGAGGCAGCAACGCTCGGCCTCAAGCTGATGGGGCGCTGGCGGCCCTTCGCCTTCTATCCCGCGGATCATGGGCGTGGCGGCGGCGATCTCAAGCAATGGGTGATCGACGAGGTCGCGCGGGCGGGCGTCAGCGCCGACATCTCCCGCGTCTCCGTCCTGTGCCTGCCGCGTGTCTTCGGTTTCGTCTTCAACCCGATCTCCGTCTATTTCTGCGAGACGCCTGAGGGGGACATGGCCGCCATCCTCTATGAGGTCAACAACACCTTCGGCGGCCGCCATTTCTATTTGCTCCCGGCCGGGGGCGAGCAGCCGGATGGGCGGCTGTTCCAATCCTGCGCCAAGCGGTTGTTCGTTTCGCCCTTCAATGGTCCGGCCGGATCCTACCGCTTCGCCCTGCGCCTGCCGGGCGCGAAGGTCGCGCTCTCGATCGACCAGCGGGACGAGGAGGGGCACGTGCTGCAGGCGGCGTTCGCCGGCCGCCGGACCGATCTCACCGACGCGGCGCTGATGCGAATGCTTCTTCTTTACCCTTTCCTGACCCTCAAGGTTGTGGCCGGGATCCACTGGGAAGCCCTGAAATTGTGGCTGAAAGGCGTGCCGCTTCACAAACGGCCCGGATCGCCCGATACTGATGCGGGGAACAAGGAAGGGGGCGTAGCCAAGGGGCATTTGGCGTGACTCCCGCTCCAGCGACAGGGGGCACGTGATGGCGAATTCATTCGGCAACGCGGGTGACGGAGGGCATGCGGGAAATGGGCACGGCCTCATTGCCGGCCTGTGGGAAAGCGTGTTCAGCCGCACTCTCGATCATCTCAAAGTGGGGCGGCTTGCGGTTCTCTTCCCGGACGGGCGGCGGCATGCCGTCGAGGGCGCCGAGCCGGGACCGGAGGCCGAGCTCGAGATCAGGGACATTCGCGGCATTCACCGCCTGATCCGTGGCGGCGATATCGGCTTTGCCGAAGCCTATATGGAGGGCGAGGTGGACAGCCCCGACCTCACCAACCTCATCGAACTCGCGGCCCGCAACGAGCAGGCGATGGAGCAGGCATTGGCGGGCAAGCGCCTGATCAAGGCATGGCACCGGCTCGTTCACCTGATGCGCGCCAACACCAAGCGTGGCGCCAAGCGCAACATCGCCTACCATTACGATCTCGGCAATGCGTTCTACGGCCAGTGGCTCGACCCCTCCATGACCTATTCGTCGGCCTATTTCGAGCGCGGCGCCAATGCGCTGGAGGCGGCGCAGGCGGACAAGTACCGGCGCGTCGCCGAACTGGCTGAACTCGCGCCCGGCAAGCATGTGCTGGAAAT
>CAZUAL010000069.1:0-14760 GCA_964618305.1 uncultured Dongia sp.
AGGCCAATTACGCCGTCTCGATGAAGCGCGCCAACGCGATCGCCCGGGCGCTCACTCGCCGCGGCGTTCCGGCTGGCCTCATCCAGGTGGCCGCCGCCGGTTCGACGGCGCCGATCGCCGTGGAAACCATGCCGGCAGGCGAGGCGAACAACCGCCGGGTCGAGATTTACCTCTCCGCCTACTAAGCGCCGGTTAAATGAACATCGCATCGAGCTCGGCGCGGCCGGGGGAGCGGCGCCGTGGGTGCCGATTGAACAATGGCTTCTGATCGAAAACCTCTGAAAGTCGGCATTGCCGGTCTCGGGACCGTCGGTGCCGGCGTTATCGACGTTCTGCAGCAGAACGCCGACATCATCGCCAAGCATTGCCCGCGCACCATCACCGTCACCGCCGTTTCGGCGCGCGACAGGAAGAAAGATCGCGGGCTCGATCTCAAAGGCGTCGACTGGGTCGATGACGCGGCGAAGCTGGCCGACCACCCCAATGTCGATGTCGTCGTCGAAGTGATCGGCGGTTCCGAAGGCAAGGCCAAGGAGCTGGTCGAGAAAGCGATCGCCAACAAGAAGCATGTCGTGACCGCCAACAAGGCGCTCCTCGCCCATCACGGCACGGCGCTGGCGCTCGCGGCCGAGAAGGCGGGCGTGGGCTTGGCCTACGAAGCGGCGGTCGCGGGCGGCATCCCGGTCATCAAGGCGATGCGCGAAGGTCTGGCGGCCAACCGGATCACCCAGGTCTATGGTATTCTCAACGGCACCTGTAACTATATCCTGACGCAGATGCGCGAGACGGGGCGCGAGTTCGCCGACGTGCTCGCCGAGGCGCAGAAGCTCGGCTATGCCGAAGCTGATCCGAGCTTCGACGTCGACGGCATCGATGCCGCGCACAAGCTTTCGATCCTGACCTCCGTCGCCTTCGGCGTGACGGTCGATTTCGCCGGTGTCCGCATTTCCGGCATCCGCAATGTTTCGGCGGCCGACATCGCCTATGCCGACGAGCTCGGCTACCGCATCAAATTGCTCGGCATTGGCCGCCAGACGCAGCACGGCATCGAGCAGCGCGTCCATGCCTGCATGGTTCCGGCCGCCAGCACCATTGCCAAGGTCGACGGTGTCTATAACGCGGTCGTCACCAACGGCAATTTCGTGGGCGAGAACATCGCCATCGGCCGTGGCGCCGGCCGCGGCCCCACCGCCTCGGCCGTCGTCGCCGACCTCATGGACATTGCGCGCGGTTTCATCCTGCCGGCCTTTTCGGCCCCGGCGGAAAGTTTGGAACCGGCGGCCCAGGCGCCTGTTGGGCTCCGGGCTGGTTCCTACTATCTGAGGCTGATGGTGATCGATAAGCCGGGCGTCATTGCCGACATTGCCGGGGTCATGCGCGACGAGAATGTGTCGCTGGAATCGATGATCCAGCGCGGCCGCTCGCCCGAAGACCCCGTGCCGCTGGTCTTCACGACCCACGAAACCACCGAGGCGGCCATCGGCCGCGTGGTGAAAAAGCTTTCTGACATCAAATCGGTGCTCGAACCGGCGCATGTTATGCCGATCGAAACGCTGAACTAAGGAGAATTGCCTGATGGATCGCAACCTCGCCCTTGAGGCCGTCCGTGTGACCGAAGCAGCGGCGCTGGCCGCCTCGCGCCTCATGGGCCGCGGCGACGAGAAGGCTGCCGACCAGGCCGCCGTCGACGCCATGCGCCGCGCATTGAACGACCTTCCCATCGACGGCACGGTCGTCATCGGCGAAGGCGAGCGCGACGAGGCGCCGATGCTTTATATCGGCGAAAAGGTGGGATCGGGCGGCCCGAAGATTGACATCGCCCTCGACCCGCTGGAAGGTACCACGATCACCGCGAAGGGCGGCACCAATGCATTGGCCGTCATCGCGATGGCGGAAGCCGGCGGTTTCTTGAACGCGCCTGATACCTACATGGACAAGATCAGCGTCGGCCCGGGCCTCCCCGATGGCATCGTCGATCTCGACGCCAGCCCGGCCGAAAATCTGAAGGCGGTCGCCACGGCCAAGAAGATGGACATCAGCGACATCGTCGCCTGCATCCTCGACCGCCCGCGCCATGCCGATCTCATCGCCAAGGTGCGCGCCACGGGTGCGCGCATCATGCTGATCTCGGACGGCGACGTGGCGGGCGTCATCGCCACCGCCAAGCCCGGCACCGGCGTCGACATCTATATGGGCCAGGGTGGTGCGCCTGAAGGCGTGCTGGCCGCGGCGGCGCTCCGCTGCATCGGCGGCCAGATGCAGGGCCGCCTCGTCTTCCGCAACGAGGATGAGAAGAACCGCGCCCGCAAGGTCGGCATCAGCGACTTCAACCGCAAATACAATCTGCTCGATCTCGCCAAGGGCGACGTGATGTTCGCGGCGACGGGTGTGACCGACGGCCCGATGCTGACAGGTGTGCGCCGCTCGGCCACCAGCGCCAGCACGCATTCGATGGTGATGCGCTCCAAGACCGGCACCGTCCGCCTGGTCGAAGCCCAGCACAATTGGACCATCAAGAAGCCGCAGGGCATCTGACGTGCCGGGTGCGGTGATCTCGATCGCACCCCTCACCCCAACCCCTCTCCCCACATGGTGGGGCGAGGGGCTTCAGAGCGAGCCTCACCGAGAACGCCCTCGCCCCGCTTGCGGGGAGAGGGTCGGGGTGAGGGGTTCTGCCGCCGCCGCCGGCGTCCCGGCATGAGCGCAAACGAAGCCTTCCTGGGCGTCTCCCGTTCCGCGACCGGGCGGCTGTGGCGCCAGCGTCCCTTTGACGATCGCTTGAGCCTTGCCATCGCCCAGCGCGAAGGTGTCGCCGAACTCATCGGCCAGCTCCTCGCGGCGCGCGGGCAATCGCTTGAAAGTGCCGCCTCGTATCTCGAGCCGCGCCTCCGCGACCTGATGCCCGACCCCTCGCTCTTCCGCGACATGGACAAGGCGGCAGCACGCCTTGCCGCGGCGATTGCGGGGGCTGAGCAGGTCGCGATCTTCGGCGATTACGATGTCGACGGCGCCACCTCCTCGGCGCTCCTCATGCGCTTCCTGGGGAGCGTCGGCGCCAAGGCGCCCATCCTCTACGTCCCCGACCGGCTGAAGGAGGGCTACGGCCCCAACGCGGCGGCGATGCTGAGCCTCGCCAAACAGGGCGCGCAGCTCGTCATCACGGTCGATTGCGGCATCACCGCCTTCGATCCCCTAGAAGCCGCCAAGGGCGCCGGGCTCGACGTCCTCGTCATCGACCATCATGTGGCGGAACCGCGCCTCCCCGTAGCCCATGCCGTGGTGAACCCGAACCGGCTCGATGAAAGCGGCGCCCACGGCCAGCTCGCGGCGGTCGGTGTCGCGTTCCTCTTCGTCGTCGCGGTTAACCGCGCCCTGCGCCAATCTGGTCATTATAATCCGTCACGCCCTGAACCCGACCTCATGCAATGGCTCGACATCGTGGCCTTGGGCACGGTCGCGGACGTGGTGCCCCTGACCGGCATCAACCGCGCGCTGGTGGCGCAAGGGCTGAAGGTGATGGCGGGGCGCAAGAATGCGGGGCTCTCCGCCCTCTTCGACGTGGCGCGCGTCAACGAACGCCCCTCGGCCTATCATGCGGGCTTCCTCTTGGGCCCTCGCGTCAATGCGGGCGGGCGCGTCGGGCGCTCCGATCTCGGCGCGAGACTCCTTGCCAGCGACGATTCGGATTTCGCGCGCGAGATCGCGGCGGAGCTCGACACACTCAACACGGAGCGGCGCGAGATCGAGGCGCGCGTGCTCGATGCGGCAATTCTGTCGGCGGAAGCCCATGCGGCCGACAGCCCCTATCTCATCTTTGCCTGCGGGCGCGACTGGCATCCCGGCGTCATCGGCATCGTGGCAGGCCGCCTCAAGGAGCGCTACCAGCGCCCGGCCTGCGTCGTGGCGATCGACAACGGCATCGGCAAGGGCTCGGGCCGCTCGGTGGGGTCACTTCATCTCGGCAACGCCATCATCGCCGCGCGCGAAGCCGGCATCATCGAAAAAGGCGGCGGCCATGCCATGGCGGCGGGGTTCGAGGTGGCGGAAAAGCGCCTCCCCGATCTCCAGGCCTTCTTGCACGCCCGCTTCGTCGATCACATGAACGGCGAGGCGCTCGTCCCCGTGCTCGATGTCGACGCCGCCCTGCAGCCCCGCGCCGCCACGACCGACCTCGTGACAACGCTCGAACGCATGGGGCCGTTCGGCTCCGGCAATGCCGAACCCCGCTTCGTCTTCCCCAATGTGCGCCTCGCCTTCGCCGATCCCGTCGGCACCGGGCACTTAAGGCTCCAGATCGAAGGCGCCGACGGCGCGCGTTTGAAAGCCATCGCCTTCCGCGCCTTCGAAAGCGAACTCGGCAACCGGCTTGCCTGCGCCCGGGGCATGCGCCTCCACCTCGCTGGCCACCTCCGCCGCGACACCTGGCAGGGCCGCGACAACGTCCAGCTCATCGTCGAAGACGCCGCGCTGGTGGGGTGACGAGGTCTCTCGATTTCGAGATATTATAGAGATCATAAAGAGAACATATTGACAACAAAAATAACGTGTATTACGTTATATACTCAAAATGACAAACGCCTGATTGACCGGGGAAAAGGCTGCCCGCGAAGTCCAAGACCATTTGCTCGCGGCTCATTTGCAATACGCCTCGGGTGACGGGCTGGAAGCCCGTCACCCGACTCGGTTAGCGCTTCGTGTCGCCATTGCCAGCTTTGGGCATACGTTCGACGACATGCGTCGCTGGCTTTGCTCGGGCAGTGCTAACCTTCACGAGCCGGCCAGTCGACGCGTTGCGCCCAACTAGAAAGGTCTTTGATTCCTTTGACATTTTTCCACCTCCTTTCTTTTCCGCTAAGCGGAACTTTTTAGATGTGGACTCAATTAACGGACTTTCAAGGTCTTGCACTTTACATTATACTTCACACATCTGCACCACGAGGCCCATATGAATAGAGATCCAATCCCTTTGTCTGGCGCATCGCCGGATCATATTGCGTTGCCTAGAGCACCACTCTGGCGGGTGATTGCGCAAATTCGATACCCGACAATCCTCGCGATTGGCGATGAGCGGCGCGTGGCTGATTTCCAGGAGCAGATTCGAAAAACGTACCCAATACTGGAAGAGATTAGAGCGCCTCAGTTCGTTGTCTCGGTGGGCAATGCGGCACCTAATATACAGGAACGCCCGGTATGGCGTTTCACCGACCGACCTGGGGATTTTGGTTGGCGCGTTTCTTTGGCGACAGATTTTCTGTCCCTGGAGACCCGCTCCTATGAGCGTGGTGAGGATTTTCTCGCCCGGCTTCGAAAGGTAGTCACCAGTCTTGCAACTACGTTCGAACCGACGACGGTCCAGCGGTTCGGCATGAGATACATTGACCGTGTAAAAGGCGAAGCCTTTGAGAAATTGGACGAATTGATAAAAGCGCCAGCACTTGGCATTCTACAGCGAGACGGTGAAGCTCGCAGGATCAGCGATGCCGTCGCGCATATTCTCACGCAGGCTGAATTGCTTGCTGAGGAAGGTCGAATTCAAGCCAGATGGGGGGCGGTGCCGGCCGACGGAACCTATGACCCTAACAATGTCGAGCCAATTCCTGAGCCTAGCTGGCTGCTGGATCTCGACATGTTCTCGACCGATAGCACGGGATTCGATTGCGACGAACTGATGGCAACTGCTGGAAAATTTCGCGAGCGAATTTATGATGTATTTCGCGCAATGGTAAGGGACGAGTTCTTAGTCTTTTATGGAGGTGCCAAATGATGACTGTGCAAATGACCGGTTCCTCAGGTACGAGCGGCGGTGGCGCAGTGGCGCGGGGTATGAACGCACTTTATGCAGGAGCAATCTGCCTTCTGTTCTTGGTGGGAAGCCCCTCTTCTCAAACAACGACCTCGACCTATGAAATTGGCCTACCAGCCGATCAAACAGATTCGAGACCGCGGGCGCCTTGGTTCTCTGAGCCTTCCTTGTCGACCGGGCAAGCCGTTCTCGAAATTCGGCGGCGATCCAGCCTCACTTGGGAGGAGTTGGGGAGCATCTTTGGTGTTTCTCGACGGAGCGTTCACAACTGGGCGAACGGTGACCTCTTAGCAGCGAAGAATGAGCACCATGTCCGCGCCATACTAAGTGTGGTGCGCCAGCTTGATCGTGGCGATCCTCGTAGGACACGTGATGCTCTGCTAATGGTCAACGATGATGGTATCAATGCACTTACCTTGCTCCGGTCCGGCGACTTTGCGGGGGCGCTCGAACTGCTAAGAAAATCCGTGAAAGATCTCGCAGCAACAAACATCCAGGTGCCAACGGCCTTTCGTTCCGCTCAATATTTGCCGAGAGCGACTGCCTACCTTGATGCAATTGATGCATCGGCTGCACCTAGCAGCGGCAAGAGCCGAATTGCTCGCGTATATCGCGCGTCCAAAGCATGAGGCCGAAAACCATATGGACGGTGCTGGCGAGGAGATCGCTGAGAACGAAGTGACATTCAAAGCGTGGTGTCAGGGAGACGCCACGCTTGATGTTGACCTTGAGTTCTCTCACCTCGCTGACCTCAAGCACCCTGCCACTCAGCAGGCTGAAGAGGTTGTGAAAGAAATCGAAGCAACCGGAGAAGAGTGGCCAAACGACCTTGTATTGGTCAGCAGTGAAGTCCAAGGATTCGTCGTCCTAAGTCAGACCTGTGACATTGTACGGGACGCTGATCGGCGTCCATATGTCGAGATCGCCCCACTAATAAAGGTGGACGCCCGCGATCTAGAGCAAACTAGGAAGTTGAAGTTTCCCAATCGTGCTTACGTCCCCGGGGTCGCTAACCTAAGCCTTGTCGCTGACCTAGATCGCACTATGACGATCGAAAAGCCAATAATGCGCAGATGGAGGCGTATCCAAGGTTGTAGCTCCGACAGTGAAGTTAGGCTTTTTCAAGAGGCCTTAAAGCGGAAGCGAGGTCGTTTCGCATTTCCCGACGATTTCGAATTGGCCGTTCAGAAACTTCAAAAGCGGATGATCGATCGAGCCAATAAGGATAGTTCAGAGGGCTCTTACGTCGATGCTGTAACCGAAATTCGAGTCCGAGCCGACCCGTCTTGGGGAAGCGATAAAATCAAACTTGAGTTCTGGTTCATTAAGGATCAGGACCCGCTGGCCAGAAAGGATGGGGAGCAGCCTGGCCAGGAATGGCCTAAGATGGTGCGCCACTGGATCGACCTAGTGGCTCTTGGTGGTCGCTTCGTAGAGGCAAACGGGTTTGTCACTGATTACAAATATATGACTGCTGGCGACTATCTGGATAGTGACCGACTTGATCTAGACCGCCTATCCATGGACGAGTAATTGTTCGTCGTCTATCGGTGTCGATGCATCTCGCAGTATCAAGTGTCAATCGCCCTCGACCACCGCAACTCTCGCCCTTCGCGCCGCCTTCTCCCGCCTGTACGCCTCGACAAACTTGAGGCTCCCCCAATAACCGAGGCCGCCCACGAGGGCGGCCCAGGGGACGGAACCTACCAGCATGGTGAGGCCGAGATCTTCGAGCATCACCTTGGCCATGAGTTCGAGATCCTGCAGCAGCGTGCGTCCGCCATCGTGGAGGTCGTGGGCAAGGCCGATGAAATCGGCATAGCCCGAAAGATGGCCCCAATGGCCGAACATCATCTGCCCCGTCACATAGAGCAGATAATAGATCGGCAAGGCGGTGATCGGGTTGGAGGCCCAGGTCCATGCAAGCGCCAGGATCAGGCTGAAATGGAACTTCTCGCTTCGCGCCGTCACCGCCCAGAGGGCGCCGGCGAGGATCGTGTGGAGGCCGATCGTCGGCGTGAAGGCGAGGATGAGGCCCACCGCCGTGCCGCGCGCGGCGAATTGCGGCGGGTGGTGCGAACGCAGCAGCGGCAGCACCAGGCGGAAGCGGAGCAGGCGATAGAACCAGCTCCGCCCCTTGCTCGTGTGATGATGCTTGCGCCCGCTCACAGATACCAATCGTATTCGCGCGGGGAGATCACGTCCTGGAATTTCTCCAGCTCCGCGCGCCGCGCATCGACATAGAGGTCGATGCATTCCTTCTCGATATATTGCGGCAGGATCTTCGCCTTGGCGAGGCGCTCCAGTGCCGCCTCGAACTTGAAGGGAATGCGCGGGTCGGCGGGACGCGCGAAATCGCCGGTCTCGGCGGGCGCTCCCGGATCAAGCTCGTTTTCGATCCCGTGGGCGATACCGGCCAGGATCGCCGCCATGGCGAGATAGGGGTTGGCATCGGCACCGGCGACGCGGTGCTCGATGCGCCGCGCCCTCGCTCCGCCTGCCGGAATGCGGAAAGCGACCGTGCGGTTGTTGTGGCCCCATTCTGGGCTCATCGGCACGTTGGCGCCGGAGACATAGCGGCGGCTCGCATTCGGGTTGGCGCCGAAGATCGCCATCGATTCCGCCATCGTCGCCTGCAGGCCGCCGATCGCGTGGCGCATCAGCGCCTCGCCTTTGGCGCCCGTCTCGCCGAAGAGGTTCTTGCCCGCCTTGTCGATCAAGCTCACATGCACATGCATGCCGCTCCCCGCCGCATGGAGGAAGGGCTTCGACATGAAGGTGGCGTTGTAGCCGAGCTCGCGCGCCGACCCCTTGATGCAGCGCTTGAGCAAGACCGCATTGTCGCAGGCCGCGACCGCGTCCGCCTGGTGCTTGAGATTGATCTCGAACTGGCCCGGCGAATATTCGGTGATGGCGGCCGAGGCCGGAATCCCTTGCGCCTCGGCATGGTGGGCGACACGCCGGATGAAGGCCGCATAGGCGTCGAGATCGTCCATGCTGTAGGGCTGCTTCGAGGTCTCGACCATGCCGGTCTTCGGGTTCTTCGGCGGCATCGGCGTCCCCAGCGCATCGCGCGCCGGATCGAGCAGGTAGAATTCCAGCTCCACCGCCACCATCGGAATGACGCCGAGCTTTTCCAATCCCTTCAGCGTTCCCTGCAAGGCCGCGCGCGGGCAGTATTTCGACGGGTTGCCGGCATTGCGCTCGCCCTTGATGAACGGGTCGTGCATCTGCAGGAGAACCTGCGCCGTCGGATGGTCGGCCCAGGGCACGGGGGCAAGGCGCCCGGGGATCGGATGCGCCGTGCCGTCGGGATCGCCCATCGCTTCCGACCGTCCGCCGGGATCGAGATCGTCGCCGGTCGGATCGAGGAAGAGGAGGCAACGCGGCATCTCGACGCCGGATTCCCAAATCTTGCGGGCTTCGCTCACGGGGAAGCGCTTGCCGCGCAGGAAGCCGTTCATGTCATGGACGAAGACGTCGACCTCGGCGGTCTTGGGATAGCGTTTCAGGAAAGCGTCGAACTCATTGCCGCCAGGAATCTTGCCGCCTGCCTTGCTGCCGCCGGCCGCCTTAACGCTCTTCTTCGCGACACTCTTCGCCATGATGGTTAACACCCCAGAATTGAACCGGGGCGACCCTAGCTACAGGCCCGTTCCGAATCAACCCGTGCCGAATCAAGCAGCGCCGGTTTCGGCCTTGCGGTGCCGCTTCTTCATCCGCTCCTCGCGCGCATGGCGGTAGGCGCGCACGAATTTCAGCGTATAGCGATACCCGAGCCAGCCGGTCAGGATCGCCCAGGGGATGGAGCCCACCAGCATGGTGATGCCCCAATCGAGGATCAGCACCTCCGCCAGGGCCTGCATCTGCTCCAGAAAGGTCTGCTCGGCGGTAAAGATCCCGTTCCACATCAGGCGGAAGCTCTCGAAACCGGAGAGGCGCCCCCAGCGGCCGAACATGATCTGACCGGTCAAATAGAAAACGTAGTAGCAGGGAAGCGCCGTGACCGCGTTCGTGGTCCAGGTCCAGGCGATCCCCAAGACCAGATTGAAATCCCATTTGAAGAAGCGCCGGGCGATGATCCAGGTGATCAGCACCAGCGGCATCTGGATGCCGACCGAGGGCGTGAAGGCCCAGAAGAGGCCGATGAACGACCCCCGCGCCGCATGTTCGGGCGAATGGCGCGCGCGCATCATCGGTACGGTCAGGCGGTAGCGCAGCAGGCGCTGCATCTGCGACAGCCAGCCTGGGAACCTGTGTTTCGGCTTGTTCTGAATTGCCTTGCGGCGCGTCCGCGGGGTCATCCGGTCTTCATGATTGTGGGCCAAGAGCAGGCAATAAAAGTGGTGCCCGCCGCCTCGCCGTGCAAGTGGGCACTTTGTCCCGGCATTATGCGCAAGATTATGACGGTTCGATGAGAGGGGAGGCCTATTCGCCCCGCGCCTTCAGGCTGGCGACGAGATTCGCGGCGGTGGTGCCGATATGGGCGGCGAGGAGTTTGCGGGCGCCGGCAACATCGCGCGCCCGGCAGAGATCGACCAGTTGCCGGTGTTCGCGCTCACCGCGCTGGCGCCCTTCCGCCGAGAGGGTGATCTCGAGCCGCAGATAGCGGTCGATATTGTCGTGGACGCGCTTCAGCAGCTTCAGCGTCACCGGCCGCTCGGCCTTGAGATAGAGCGTCTCATGCAGGCGCCAGTTGAGCTCGCCCCAGCGTTTGAGGCCGTTCTTCCCCATGCTCTCGCCGATGAGTGCGTCGAGCGTTGCGAAATCTTCCTTGGCAAGGCGCGGGATGGCGCGCGTCAGCAGCTTGTCCTCCAGGATGAGGCGCAGTTCGAACAGCTCCTCGACCTCCGCCACCGACAGGGCGGCGACGACGGCACCCTTGTGGGCGACGAGGGTCACGAACCCTTCGGCGGCGAGCTGCGAAAGCGCCTCGCGCAAGGGTATGCGGCTCACCCCCAGTTCCTTGGCGACATGTTCCTGGCGAATGGGCTCGCCGGCCTTGAGGCGGCCGCCGAGGATGCGCCCGCGCAGCACCTCGGCCACCTCGTCGGCCATGGTCCGCTTCTGGATGATCGCATCGTCCGCCATCGCCTCGGCTCGTCTGATGTCGCTGCCCGCTCCAGCCTTCTGCCCTGCGGACTCGACGGGCCGCAAGGGGCACTCGTCGATCTATCTGAATAATTTATACAATTGTAGAATCTAAGCAACGGATATGGCGGCAACGGATTTGGCAGGTGGTGCCACAGGCTGCCGGATCCGGCCCATCGCAAATGAAAAGGCCCGGTCGTCGGACCGGGCCTTTCGCATTGGAACCAATTGTCCGCTTAGGGCTGCGGAACGATCGGAATGACCGGGGCTGGCGCCGGGGCCGGCGCGTTGGGGTCGACCGGCACATCGCCCGGTCCCTGATCCGGGGTGCCGTCATCATCGCCGGGGGTGTCGTCGCCGCTCTCCCCGCTATCGTCGCTGCCGCTCTCGCCATGATCATCGCTGCCGCTGCTGCCTTCGCCGCCGCCGCTGCTGCCGCCGTGATCGTCGCTGCCTTCGCCGCCGCCGCTATCGCCGCCGCCATCGCTGTCGCCGCCGCCTTCACCGCCATCGGCATGGGCCAGCGACAGGGTGACATCGCCGCCAAGGCTCTTCTCAAAGTTGACCGGGGCGGAGCTGATCAGGGCTGCCAGGGCCAGTGTCGCTGCACCGCCCAAAAGAACCTGCCGTCCGTGAAGGCGCTTCGCCAGCTTCATATCGTCCGAGTTCATGGATCTTTCCTCCTTTTGGATGCGGGCTGTTCCCCCGCGGACGATTGCAATTTACCCGGCGCTACCTGACACGACTCTGAGGCGCTATTTCAGCTTGCTTTAAGGTAGGATGGGGCCTCCTAGACACCTGCAGGAACCTTACGCAAGTTGAGGAAGGCGCCTTCCGTGCCCCCCCGTTCCGTTTCCCCCGGGACTAACTCATTCCCGCCGCCAATCTCAGGCGCCCTGCGCGGCCGCCAGGCTTTGCGGGCGCGCGTCGCGGTCGCGGCCTTGCTATCGATGGTGGATCTTGGCGCCGTCGCGGCCCTCAATCCGGCCCTGGCTGGCGAATGCACCGGCGGCGCGGCACCGGCCGCTGCTGCCGGTACCTCGGCCCTTTATGGCGCGCTGGCCAGCGGCGTGGAGGCCGAGCCGCTCTCGGTCGATATCTCGGCTCAGTCGATTTCAGGCTCCTGCACCTGGGTCTATCATGTGAAGGTCCTCACCGCGGCGGGAAGCGTCGCCCTTCTCGATTTCGACCTGATGAGCCTCGATCTGCGGCGCGTCGACGGCCCGGTCACCGACCCGGAAGTCGCGCGCCTGATGGGCCAGGTGCGCGACGGCGGTGACGCCCAGTCGGCTTCGGGTGAAAGTTCGGGCGGTAGTTCCGGTAGTGGCGGCAGCAGCGGATCGGGTGGCAATTCCGGCAACGGCTCGGGCGGCTCGGGGGGCAGTTCCGGTAGCGGCGGCGAAGGCGGCAGCAGCGGCGGATCGGACGATGGCGGCGGTTCCGGCAGCGGTGGCGAAGGCGGCTCCGGCAGTGGTGGTGGCGAGGGTGGCGGCGACAGCGGCGGCGGCGGCGACAGTGGCGGCGGTGGCGAAGGTGGTGAGGGTGGCGGCGATGATTGAGGGGCGTGCCCAATGCGCGTGCTGATCGTCGAGGACGATGCCGAGATTCAGCGCCTGCTGCGTGCCGCTCTTGGCAGTGCCGGCTATGTCGTGGATGCCGCCAGCGATGGCGAGGATGGCTGTCATTTGGGCGAGAGCGAAAGCTACGACGCCATCATCCTCGATCTCGGCCTTCCCAAGCTCGACGGGCTCTCCATCCTGGAACGCTGGCGCAAGGCCAGCGTGGCGACCCCGGTTCTCATCCTGACGGCGCGGGATTCGTGGACGGAAAAGGTCAAGGGCTTGCGCGCCGGTGCCGATGATTATGTCGCCAAGCCTTTCCAGATGGAGGAGGTGATCGCGCGCATCGAGGCTCTCATCCGCCGCGCCAAGGGTGTTGCCAGTGCCATCGTCACGGTCGGGCCGCTGACACTGGATACCGCGCAGAACATGGTCTTCCGCGACGGGACGCCGATCCCGATGACGCCGCTCGAATACCGCCTCGCCGCCTATATGATGCTGCGCCGAGGTGCCGTCATCTCCAAGACGGAGATCACCGAACATATCTACGATCAGAATTTCGACTGCGACAGCAATGTCGTGGAGGTTCTGGTCAACCGGCTGCGCAAGAAGCTCGGCGCCGATACGATCGAGACGCGGCGTGGCCAGGGCTATGTGCTGGCATTGTGAGTTGGCCAAGATAATGGGGCCGTGGGTGATGAAGCGCATTTCATGAAGCGATGGCTTGACGCTCTGTTTCCGAACTCGCTGAAGTTGCGCCTGATGGTGGCAGCGGCGATCTGGGTGCTGCCGATCCTGGCGCTTGCCGGCATCCTGCTCATCTGGGTCTTCCGGTCGCACCTCGAACGCCAGCTCGACGACCAGCTTGCCGCCTATCAGCGGGAATTGCTGGCGGCGGCGCGCATCGACGATGGCGGCGGGCTGGTACTGGATTACACCCCGGCCGATCCACGCTTTGCGCGGACCTTCAGCGGCTGGTACTGGCAGGCGGCACTCGGCGGCAGGATCGCGAAGCAGTCGCTGTCGGCGGGGCCGACCGGTGACGGTGCGCTGGGGCTTCTCTCGCCCAGCGATGGCATCGCCGAACTCGACGGTCCGGGCGGGCGGGAGCTGCGCATCTATCGGCGCGACGTGACGCTGCCGAACGCGTCGGCGCCGGTGACGGTCCTGGTGGCAGCACCCTGCGATGATCTCGAAGCCGATATGGCGCAGTTCACGCGTCACACGGTGGCAACCTTCTCGGCCTTGGGTCTCGTCTTTCTCATCGGCGTCTATTTGCAGGTCGGCTTCGGCCTGCGGCCGCTTGCCGGCTTGCGCAGCGAGATCGCCGACATCCGCACCGGCCGGCGCCAGCATCTGGGCCTCGCCGCGCCCGACGAAATCGCGCCCGTGGTCGGCGAGGTCAATGCGCTGATCGATCACAATCGGCAGCTGATCGAGCGGGCGCGCAACGAGGCCGGCAATCTCGCGCACGCGCTCAAGAACCCGCTTTCAGTTCTCTCCGCCGAGATCGCGGAACTCGATCCGGTGCGCCGGCAGACGCTCGGCGCGCAGCTGCGGTCGATCTCCGAGCAGGTCGACCGCATCCTGCAGCGCATTCGGGCCGCTGGCCCGTCCGCCGGCCAGGCCAGCGTCGAGCTGACCGATCTCGTGGACGATCTCGGCTTCTCACTGCGCACGATCTACCGCGATCGCGGCCTGGATCTCAGCTTCGATATTGCGCCGGGCGCCACCTTCGCCGGCGATCGCGGCGATCTGGTCGAGATGCTCGGCAATCTCTGCGACAATGCCTGCAAATGGGCGCGCAGCCGTGTGCGGGTGGTGGCGCATTGCCGTGACCGGCGCCTCTCCGTCGCCATCGAGGATGATGGGCCGGGCATCGCCCCGGAAGAACGGGCCGCCGCCATGGCGCGCGGCCAGCGCCTTGACGAACGCATGCCAGGCAGCGGGCTCGGGCTCGATATCGTCCGCGAAATCGTTGCTCTCTATCGCGGCCGCATGGCGCTGGGCGACAGCAAGCTGGGCGGCCTCAAGGTCGAACTCGATCTGCCCTCTGCCTGAAGTACCGCCGAATCCATTTTCTCAGCCGAGCGCGTTGCCGTTGCGCATGGCCTGATCGAGATCGTCATAGAGATCGCCGGCATCCTCGAGCCCCACGGACAGGCGCAGCAGGTCGCCGGGGACGGGGCTGTTGGCGCCTTCGACGCTCGCCCGGTGCTCGATGAGACTCTCGGTCCCGCCCAGCGATGTGGCGCGCTGCCAAAGGCCGACGCGGGCCGCTGTTGCCTTGGCCGCCTCCGTCCCACC